>DASVEF010000299.1:0-93803 GCA_036380715.1 Thermoanaerobaculia bacterium
CCTCAGGTGATGCAGTACCCCGCTTCCGTCGCCGTCACCTGGCAGAAGACCTTCCACCAACTTGGCCCTACGGCGGGCGCTCTCCTCCGCCTGACCGCGTTCCTCGCTCCGGATCCGATTCCGGTCGTGATGTTCGAGGCAGGTGAGGAGATCGTCAGGGAGGCGGCCAAGCTGCTGGCGCGGGAGACCCGTCGAAAATCCGATACGAAGCTGATCAAGGCAGCGCTGGCCGATCTGGCAACGTATTCGATGATTGCTCGCCAGGAAGGCGGGACGTTTGCCGTCCATCGGATGGTCCAAGAGGTCCTCCGGCAACAGATCCCGGAGAAACGGAGAAGAGACTGGATTGAGTTGTCCCTGCGGATCGTGAACCGCTTCTCCCCTTCTGAGCCATACGATGTCCGCACGTGGCCTGTTTGGAACGTCATCCGGCCTCATGCGGCGCAGGTTGTGAAACACGCCGACGAAGCTGGAATTACCGACCCCACCTCTCGGCTTGTGGGTGATCTGGGGATTCTGTTGTATTTCAAGAGTCTCCACGCCGAGGCTGAGCCCTTGATGCGACGCTCACTGGCCATCGTGGAGGACTCCTTCGGAGCCGAACACCCCAGAATTGCCGTTTACGTCAACAACCTGGCTCAGTTGCTCCAGGCCACGAACCGTCGGGCCGAGGCCGAGCCCTTGATGCGGCGGGCCCTGGCCATCGACGAGGCCGCCTTCGGAACCGAACACCCCAACGTCGCCATCCGACTCAACAACCTGGCTGCGTTGCTCCAGGCCACGAACCGTCTGGCCGAGGCCGAGCCCTTGATGCGACGCGCCTTGGCCATCGACGAGGCCTCCTTTGGTGCCGAACACCCAAAGGTCGCCATCCGCCTCAACAACCTGGCTCAGTTGCTCCAGGCCACGAACCGTCGGGCCGAGGCCGAGCCCTTGATGCGGCGGGCTGTGGAAATTTTTAAGAAGAGCCTGGGACCGGATCATCCCTATTCGCAAGGCGCGCGAAGAAACCTGGCGGCCCTCCTGCAGCCGCCTCAAGGAGCCCCCGGAGGGGGCGGCAGCGCGTAGCCCGGGCCGTGAGGCCCGGGTTTCGGAGTCCGATTTCCCCTCCGAGCCCCGGATAGGGGCGGCACCTTCCCCCCGCCCCCGTCGGGGCTGACGCCCCTCGGCCCTCTGTCGCCCCCTCCGGGGCTCGGAGATTGTGCGGGGCGGCGTTCCCGGCGCTTACGCGCGCCGGGCTACGTGCTGCCGCCCCCTCCGGGGCTCAAGAGGAAGAGGAGGTCGTTGGAAGATATGCACCCGGGCCTCCGGAAGTTACCCGGAGTCTCCGGGGGCCCACCCGAGATCGCCGGGAGCTCACCCGGGGTGCCCGAAAATCCACCCGGGGTCCCCGGGAGATCACCCGAGGTCTCCGAAAGTCCACCCGGGACTTCCGGAAGTCCACCCCGAGCCTCCGGAAGTCCACCTGAGGTCTCCGGAAGCTCACCCGAGGTCTCCGGAAGTCCACCCGGGACCTCCGAAAGTCCACCCGAAGCCTCCAGAAGTCCACCCGAAGCCTCCGGGAATTCACCCGAGACCTCCGGGAGCTCACCCAGGGTCTCCGGACATCCACCCGGGGTCTCCGGACATCCACCCGGGGTCTCCGGAAGTCCACCCCTGAAGCTCGGGAAGACTTTTCCCTGACCCGGGAAGAATCTTCCACACACCGGAGCCCTGTCCATATCCGCTACCAGCCCCCCAGACCCAGAAGACGAGCCGGAATTGCGCACATCCACCCCTTTACTCCCAGGGAATGCTAAGATCAAGCCCCGAGGCGGGACCCAGCCCCCACTCAGGGTGGTCCGAGGTTTGCAGCAAAAAACTTCGGATGACCCGCACCGCTACGGAACGAAAGAATGGTAACCCACCGTCCGACGACATGCCCTTGAGAGGTTCTGTGGGCACTGGGACGACGGCCAATCGAGGAGGCTCTCAATGGGCAAGAAGCTTTACGTAGGAAACCTGTCTTACAGCGTCCGCGACAGCGACCTGGAGGATCTGTTCGCGGCTCATGGCTCCGTGCAATCCGCACAGGTGATCATGGACCGCGATTCGGGCCGCTCCAAGGGGTTCGGCTTCGTGGAGATGAGCAACGACGACGAGGCCCAGGCGGCCATCTCCGCGCTCAACGGCCGCGAGATCGAAGGCCGGGCTCTGACGGTCAACGAGGCCCGTCCCCGCGAGGAGGGTGGCGGTGGCGGACGCCGGAGCGGCGGCGGTGGCGGCGGCTATGGCGGTGGCGGCGGCCGGGGCGGCGGCTACGGCGGTGGGGGCGGTGGTGGCCGGGGCGGCTACGGCGGCGGCGGTGGCGGCGGTCGCAGCGGCGGCGGCCGGTACTAGAAGCTCTCCTGAAACTCTCCCCCCTCCCACCCGGGAGGGGGGTAATTCCCTCCCCCGCAAGGGTTGTCTCCGCTCCTAGCTTGTGACATCCTTCACATGCCCGGGATTTCCGCTCCGGGCTCCGCACCAGGACGCATGTCCCGGAATCGGGCTGGACGCCGGCCCGGCACCGTTATTGATTCTGACCCTGCTGCTGGAGGACGATCGTTGCCGGAGCAGTACTTTCCCGTTCTGCTGACGATGGGGGTCGCCATCGTGCTGGGGGTCGTGATCCTCACCCTCTCGTACCTGCTCGGCGAGCAGCGCGGAGGCCGGGTGAAGCTGGGCACGATCGAGTCGGGCATGCCTCTGCTCGACCGCTCCCACAAGCGCATCTCCGTCGCTTTCTTCCTCGTCGCCATCGATTTCATCGTCTTCGACCTGGAGGCCGCCTTCCTCTATCCCTGGGCGCTGGTCCTGCGCGAGATGGGGTGGGAGCTGTTCTGGGCGGTGATGGTCTTCGTCTTCATGATCCTGGTCGGGTACGCCTATGTCTGGCTCAAGGGCGGGCTCGACCTCGGGCCGCGGCGCGGCAACGTCGCCCGGCAGGGAGCCATGCTGTCATGAGCGTGAGCGAGCCCAAGGTGACGTCTACCGGCCTGCCTCCCGCGGCCAAGGCCGAGCTGGACGAGATCCGCAAGCGGTATCCGACTGACGAGGCCGCCCTGCTGCCGGCGCTCCACATCGCGCAGCGCCTGTGGGGCGGCTGGCTGCCGGACGAGGCCCTCGAGGCGGTGGCGGCCGAGCTCGGCCTGCCGGTCTCCAAGGTCTACGGCGTGGTCACGTTCTACGACCTCTACCACCAGAAGCCGGTCGGCCGGCACCGCATCCGCGTCTGCACCAACCTCTCCTGCCAGCTCCGCGGGTCCGAGGAGATCATGGAGGCGGTGCGCGAGGAGCTGCGCGTCGAGGAGGACGAGGTCACGCCCGACGGCCGCTGCTCTTACGTCCACTTCGAATGCCTGGGCTCCTGCGACACGGCGCCCATGATGATGGTCGACGAGACGTACCACGAGAACCTCACCCCGCGCCGGGTGCGGGACATCCTGCGAGGCCTGAAGTAAATGTTCGAACCGGTGCTGACCAAGAACGTCGGCAATCCCGCCGCCCTGACGCTCAAGGGGTACAAGAAGTCGGGCGGGTACGAGGGGCTGGCCAAGGCGCTCCAGATGGAGCCCGACACCATCATCGAGGAGGTCAAGAAGTCCGGCTTGCGCGGGCGCGGCGGCGCGGGCTTCTCGGCCGGCCTCAAGTGGAGCTTCATCCCCAAGAACATCACGCCCAAGTACCTGGTCTGCAACGCCGACGAGTCCGAGCCCGGCACGTTCAAGGACCGCCTCCTCATGGAGTACGACCCGCACCAGCTCATCGAGGGGTGCGCCATCTGCTGCTGGGCCGTGCAGGCGAACATCTGCTACATCTACATCCGCGGCGAGTACACCAAGGCTGCCACGATCCTGGAGCGGGCGCTCAAAGAGGCCTACGAGGGGGGCATCCTCGGCGGCAGCCTGATGGGCTCGGGCTTCAAGCTGGACATGTACATCCACCGCGGCGCGGGCGCGTACATCTGCGGCGAGGAGACCGGCATGCTGGAGTCGCTCGAAGGTAAGCGCGGCCAGCCGCGGGTCAAACCTCCTTTTCCTGCAGTTGTCGGCGCCTTCGGCAAGCCGACGGTGATCAACAACGTCGAGACGCTCTGCAACGTGCCGCACATCATCACCCGCGGCGCCGACTGGTACAAGTCGATCGGCACGGACGAGCGCAACACCGGCCCCAAGCTCTACGCCATCTCCGGCCACGTCGAGCGCCCGGGCACCTACGAGTACCCGATCGGCATCACGTTCCGCGAGATGCTGGAGAACGCGGGCGGCATGTACCGGGGCGGCACGCTCAAGGCGTTCATCCCGGGCGGCGCGTCGGCGCCGATCCTGCCGGCGTCACAGATCGACATCAAGATGGATTTCGACACGGTTGCCAAGGCAGGCTCCATGCTCGGCTCGGCCGCGGTGATCGTGATGGACGAGACCACCTGCATGGTCAGGTCGGTGGCCCGTCTTGCCAAATTTTTCAATCATGAGTCCTGCGGCCAGTGCACGCCCTGCCGCGAGGGGACGAACTGGATGGAGCTGCTCCTCAAGCGGATCGAGCACGGCGAGGGGACGGAGTCGGACGGCCGGCTGCTGCTCTCCATCTGCGGCCAGATCGGCGGCAACTCGCTGTGCGCTCTCGGCGACGCGGCCATCGGGCCGGTGAAGTCGCTGGTCGAGCGCTTCTATCCCGAGGTGGAGCAGCACGTCCGCGAACGGCGCTGCCCGTTCCCGCAGCGCCGCCACTTCCAGAACGGAGCCTAGAAGTGCCCAAAGTCACGATCAACGACCGCACCGTGGAGGTGGAGACCGGCACGAACGTCATCGAGGCCGCTCTCAAGGTCGGTGTCCAGATCCCCCACTACTGCTACCACCCGCGCCTCTCGGTGGTGGGCCAGTGCCGCATGTGCCTGGTCAAGGTCGAGGGGATGCCCAAGCTGCAGGCCGGCTGCTCCACCCAGGTCATGAAGGACGGCATGGTGGTGCGCACGGACGTTCCCGAGGTCGAGGAGGCGCAGAAGGGGATGATGGAATTCTTCCTCATCAACCATCCCCTGGACTGCCCGATCTGCGACCAGGCCGGCGAGTGCGGCCTCCAGGACTACTCGTTCAAGCACGGCGTCGCCTACTCGCGCTTTCTGTTCGAGGACAAGCGGACGTACCCCGGCCGCGAGCGCATCCCGCTCGGTCCGAACGTGATCCTGAACATGAACCGGTGCATCCAGTGCACCCGCTGCGTGCGCTTCACGCAGGAGGTCTCACAGACGGCCGAGCTCGGCTTCTTCAACCGTGGCGCCCGCGCCGAGATCGGCGTCTTCCCGGGCAAGCCGCTGGAGAATCACCTCTCGACCTGCGTGGTGGACATCTGCCCGGTGGGTGCGCTGACCTCGACCCGCTTCCGCTTCGCCGAGCGCGTCTTCTACCTCGACAAGAAGCCGTCGCTCTGCACCGGCTGCGAAAACGGCTGCAACGTCACGATCGAGCACCGCCGGGGGGACATCAAGCGCTACAAGCCGCGCTTCAACCCCGAGGTCAACGACTACTGGATGTGCGACTACGGGCGGTCGACGTTCGAGCGCTACAAAAGGATGCCGCGCCTGTCCACGGTGCGCGTACGCCCCGAGGCCACGGGCAACGGCGGCTTCACCGGCGGCTGGAAGGAGGCGCTCGACCTCCTCCACCGGCGCCTGCGCTCGCGCGACGGCGGCGCGGTCGCCTTCCTCGGCTCGGGCTTCCTCACGGTCGAGGAGGCCTACCTGTTCGGCAAGCTGGCGGACACCCTGGGCTCGCCCCACCGCTCGGTGCCGGTCGACCTCGGGCCGACCTGGACGATCCCCAACACCAAGGGCGGGATCAGCGGCACGGAGGCCGCGCCCAACCGCCGGGGCGCCGAGCTGGCCGGCCTGGCCGCTGGCGTGAGCCAGGGCGGACCGGTCCTCGACGCCGACGAGCTGCTGCTCGGCGACGGCGCCTCCAACTGTTCCGTGCTGATCGTCTGCGACAGCGACTTCGGCCGCGCGGCGCACGACCCCGCGGTGGTCGAGCGGCTGCGCCGCGCCAAGCTCCTGGTGGTCTTCGGCTGGTGCGACTCGCCGCTCGCCAAGGCGGCGGACATCGCCCTGCCGGTGCCCACGCACGCCGAGAAGGACGGTACGTTCGTCAACGTCGAGTGGCGGCTGCAGCACTTCGGGTCGGCCTATCCGGCCCCGGGCCAGGTACGGCCGCTGGTGGACGTGCTTGTGGACCTGCTCGCCCGCTTCGACGGGAGCTGGGCGAAGCTCTCGACCGGCGCGGTCTTCGACCGCCTCGCCGCCGAGCACCCGGCCTTCGCGGGCCTCGCCTGGAAAGATCTGCCCGCGGTGGGCGTCACCCTGAACGTGCCCGAGGCGCGGGCGGCCGTGGACGCCACGACGGCTTCGACGACGCAGGAGGTGTAGAGAGTGGGCGCCGAGCTCGTCCCCACGGTCCTCAAGCTGGCGGTGATGCTGCTGTTCCTCCTGCAGGTCGCCCCGATCATGCTCTGGGTGGAGCGCCGCGGCAGCGCGCTGATCCAGGACCGCCTGGGACCCAACCGTGTGGGTCCTCTCGGCCTCTTCCAGGGCCTGGCGGACGCCGTCAAGTTCATGTTCAAGGAGGACGTGACGCCGGCCGCGGCGGACAAGCCGCTCTTTCTGATGGCGCCCGTTCTCGCGCTGCTGCCGGCGTTCACCACCATCGTGGTGATCCCGTTCGGCCCCGACTTCTTGTACAACGGCCGGACCTATCCGCTGGTGGTCGCGCCCGTGGAGACCGGGGTGCTGCTTTATCTGGCGATCGCCAGCCTCAGCGTCTACTCGCTGGTCCTGGCCGGCTACGCGTCGAACAACAAGTTCTCGCTGCTCGGCGCGCTGCGCGCTTCGGCGCAGCTCATCAGCTACGAGCTGGCCATGGCGATCGCGGTGCTGGCGGTGGTGGTCCCCGTCGGCTCCTTCTACCTGGGCGACGTGGTCCAGTACCAGCGGGAGAACGTGTGGAACGCCCTGCCGCAGCTCCTCGGCTTCCTGGTTTTCGTGATCGCCGCGTTCGCCGAGACCAACCGCCTCCCCTTCGACCTGCCCGAGGCCGAGTCGGAGCTGATCGCCGGCTTCCATACCGAGTACAGCGCCATGCGCTTCGCGGTCTTCTTCATGGCCGAGTACACGTCCATGGCCGCGCTCTCGGCGCTCGGCGTGACGCTCTACCTCGGCGGCTGGAGCCTGCCGGGGGTGGACCTCCACGGCTGGCTGGGCGCGGCCGTGGGCCTGGCCGTGCTGCTCGGCAAGGTGGCCCTGTGCATGCTCTTCTTCGTCTGGGTGCGCTGGACCTTCCCGCGCTTCCGCTACGACCAGCTCATGCGGCTCGGCTGGAAGGTGCTGCTGCCGCTCGCCATCTTCAACCTGATCCTGGTCGCCGTCCTGACCCTGGCCGGGGTGCTGTGAGGGATCTCCGATGGAGATGCTGATCTTCCTGATCTTCGCCGCCCTGGCGCTGGCCTCGGCGGTCGTGGTGGTGGGGCACCGCAGCCCGGTCTACTCCACGATGGCCCTGGTGGTGACCCTGTTCTCGATGGCCGTGCTGTTCGTCGTGCTCGGCGCGCCGTTCATCGGCGTCCTCCAGGTGCTGATCTACACCGGCGCCATCGTGGTGCTGTTCCTGTTCGTCATCATGCTGCTGAACGTCGGCCGCGAGGAGGTCCAGCCATCGGGCCAGCGGGCGCAGGCGGTCATGGCGATCCTCGGCGCGGTGGTGTTCGGCGGCCTGGTGATGCTGGCCGTGAGCGGAGTCCAGGCCGCGGCGTTCCCGCAGCTCACGCCGGAGATGGTCTCGGTCAAAGGGCTGGCCCGGGAGCTGTTCCGCGACTACCTGCTCCCCTTCGAGATCGTCGGCCTGCTGCTGCTCGTGGCGGTGATCGGCGCCACGGTGGCGGCGCGCAAGCCTCCCCAGGTTGATGTCTCCTCTCCCGACCCGAAGGAGTCCGAGCCTTGAGCGTCCCCATCTCCTGGTATCTGCTGCTCGCCGCGGTGATGTTCGCCATCGGCACCGTCGGAGCGCTGACGCGGCGCAACGGCATCAGCATCTTCCTGTCCATCGAGCTGATGCTCAACGCCGCGAACCTGACGCTGATCGCCTACTCGCGGCAGCTCGCCGTGCACACCGGCCAGATCGTCGTCCTCTTCGTGATGGCGGTCGCCGCGGCCGAGGCCGCGGTCGGGCTCGCCCTGTTCATCGCCGTCTTCCGCCAGCGGCACACGATCGACCTCAACCGCATCAACCTGATGCGCTGGTGATCCCGCCATGCTCGATCTGCTCTGGTTGATCCCCATCCTGCCGCTCGCCGGCGCCGCCCTCAACGGGATGCTCGGCCGCCGTCCGCCCAAGGCCCTGGTGACCGCGATCGGCGTGGGCGCTCCCCTGCTCTCGCTGCTGCTGGCCCTCGGCTGCCTGTGGCAGTACGCGCAGGGGCACTTCCCGAACGACTACCCGAACACCCTCTACGCCTGGACCGCCGGCCCGCTGGGTTCTTCTCTAAATATTGACGTGGCTTTCCTGCTCGATCCGCTGTCCGCGGTGATGCTCTTCGTGGTCACCTTCGTGGGCTTCCTGATCCACGTCTACTCAGTCGGCTACATGGGGCACGACCCGGGCTACCGGCGCTACTTCGCCTACCTGAACCTGTTCATGGCGATGATGCTGCTGCTGGTTTTGGGCGACAACTACCTGGTCATGTTCGTAGGCTGGGAAGGGGTGGGGCTCTGCTCGTATCTGCTGATCGGCTTCTACTACGAGGAGCCGTTCCCGCCCTACGCCGGCAAGAAGGCGTTCATCGTCAACCGGGTGGGCGACGCCGCGTTCCTGATCGGGATGTTCACGCTGATCGCTCACTTCGGCTCGCTCAAGTACGCCGATCTCTTCCCGCGCATCGCGCAGACCCCGAGCCTGGTCCAGGGGGAGTACTTCGCCGGGCTCTCGCTCGCCGGGTTCATCGCGCTCTGCTTCTTCGTCGGCGCCATGGGCAAGAGCGCGCAGATCCCGCTCTACGTCTGGCTGCCGGACGCCATGGCCGGCCCGACGCCGGTCTCAGCCCTGATCCACGCCGCCACCATGGTCACCGCGGGCGTCTACATGATCGCGCGCACCAACGTCCTCTATCAGCTCGCGCCGGGGGTGTCGCAGTTCGTGGCGGTGATCGGCGCGGCGACCGCGATCTTCGCGGCGTCGATCGGCCTGGCGCAGACGGACATCAAGAAGGTGCTGGCCTACTCGACCGTGTCGCAGCTCGGCTACATGTTCCTGGCCGCCGGGCTGGGGGCGTACACGGCCGCGGTCTTCCACCTCGGCACGCACGCCTTCTTCAAGGCCCTGCTCTTCCTCGGCTCCGGCTCGGTGATCCACGCCATGGGCTGCGAGCAGGACATGCGGCAGATGGGCGGGCTCAAGAAGGCGCTGCCGCAGACGTACTGGACGTTCCTGATCGGCTGTCTGGCGATCGCCGGCATCTTCCCCTTCGCCGGTTTCTTCAGCAAGGACGAGATCCTGCACGCCGCAGCCGGACGAGGCCAGTGGGTGCTGTATCTCGTCGGGCTGTTCACAGCGGGGCTCACGGCCTTCTACATGTTCCGCGCGTTCTTCCTGACCTTCCACGGGAGATTCCGCGGTACGCACGAGCAGGAGCACCACCTGCACGAGTCGCCGGCCGTGATGACGATCCCGCTCTGGATTCTGGCCGTGGGGGCGATCACTTCGGGATGGGTAGGGCTCCCAGGAGATCTCAACTGGCTCCACCACTTCCTCGGGCACGTCGTGAGGCGCCCGGCGGGGCAAGGCGAGCCTGCCGAGCACCATGTCAGCGCGTTCC
This sequence comes from Thermoanaerobaculia bacterium, assembly GCA_036380715.1. GTDB lineage: Bacteria > Acidobacteriota > Thermoanaerobaculia > Multivoradales > UBA5704 > UBA5704. The sequence continues at coordinate 9,880 of DASVEF010000299.1, forward strand.
TGTTGGGCCTGATCGCTCTCGCGGTCGCGGGCGCCGCCATCTACCTGGCCTACCGGTTCTACGGCGGCGACCGGGGCCTCGAGAAAGGGCGTACGTGGGCGCAGCGCTACCCGGCGATCCACCGCCTGCTGGCCAACAAGTACTACGTGGACGAGATCTACGACCGGTTGATCGTCCGTCCCCTGGCCTTCCTCTCCGGCTTCTTCTGGAAGGGGGTGGACACGCGGGTGATCGACGGCGCGATCCACACCGGCGCCGCGGCGACCGAGATCGCCGGCGACGTGGGGCGCCTGTCCACCACCGGCAACGTCCGCAACTACGCCCTCTACTTCTTCGCGGGCGTGATCCTGCTCTTTGTCTGGCTGATCCTCTGAGCCGACCGGACCGACTATGGAAACGCTGCTCGACCTGCTCCTCGGCAACTCGCTCACCCGGCTGGTCTTCTTCCCCGCGGTGGCGTGCCTGCCGCTGCTCTTCTTCCCGCGCGGCTCGGACCGCCCGGTCAAGATCTACGTGCTGATCGTCTCCCTGATCGAGTGCGCGTTCGGCCTCCAGTACCTCTTGACGCACCTGGGACCGGACGGCGCGTTCCCCGTGGTCCGCGACCTCGGGCCGGGCGGGGCGAAGATCCCGTGGATCCCAGGCCTCGGCATCCATTACGACCTGGCCATGGACGGCATCTCCATGCCACTGGTCCTGCTCGGGATCTTCCTGGTGCCGATCGTGCTCCTCGGCTCGTGGGTCGGCATCGAGCGCCACTGGCGGGCGTTCGGCGCGGCCCTGCTGCTGCTCACCACGGGCGTGCTCGGAGCCCTGCTCGCCTGGGACCTCTTCCTCTTCTACATCTTCTGGGAGGTCATGCTGATCCCGATGTACCTGCTGATCGGGGTCTGGGGCGGCGAGCGGCGGATCTACGCGGCGGTCAAGTTCTTCCTCTACACCATGGCCGGCAGCCTGCTGATGCTGATCGCCATCCTGTGGATGGCGTGGACGTTCCACAATTTGAACGGCGGCGTCTGGAGCTTCGCGTACGAGGACATGCTGCGGCTCCAGTTCCCGGTGCAGCAGCAGATCTGGCTGTTCGCGGCCTTCGCGCTGACCTTCGCGATCAAGGTGCCGATGTTCCCCTTCCACACCTGGCTGCCGGACGCCCACGTGGAGGCGCCGACCGGCGGCTCGGTGATCCTGGCCGGCATCCTGCTGAAGCTCGGCACCTACGGCTTCCTGCGCTTCGCCCTGCCGCTCTTCCCGCAGGCGAGCGAGGTGGCGCAGCCGCTGCTGGTGACGCTGGCGGTGATCGGCATCCTGTACGGTGCCCTGGTCGCCTGGGTACAGACCGACATGAAGAAGCTGGTGGCCTACTCGTCGATCGCCCACCTCGGCTTCGTGATGCTGGGCATCCTGTCCTTCGACCTGGTCGCCTGGCAGGGCGCGCTGCTCCAGATGGTCAACCACGGCCTGTCCACGGGCGCGCTGTTCCTCCTCGTCGGCATGCTCTACGACCGCCGGCACACCAAGAAGTTCGAGGAGTTCGGCGGCCTCGCCAAGGTGATCCCGCTGTTCGCCTTCTTCCTGGTCTTCTCCACCCTGGCCTCGGTGGGCCTGCCGATGCTCAACGGCTTCGTAGGCGAGTTCATGATCCTGGCCGGGAGCTACCGCGCGCTGGGCTGGCCCGCGGCGCTGTCGACTCTCGGCGTGGTGCTCGCCGCGCTCTACCTGATGAAGATGCTCCAGCTCACCATCTGGGGACCTCTGACCAAGGAAGAGAACCGCGGGCTCCGCGACCTGACGGGGCGCGAGATCGCGGCGCTGGTGCCGCTCTGCGTGCTCATGCTGTGGATCGGCGTGGCGCCGAACCCGTTCCTCAAGCCGAGCCTGCCGGCGCTGGATGCGACGCTCGCGGAGTTCAGGCAGGGGTTGGAACGGACGGAGGTGGCGGAGGCGACGCTGGCCCCTCACCCCCCGGCCCCCTCTCCCACCCCCTCCCTGCCATCCGGGAGAGGGGGAGAAAAATCTGCAATGGCCATGACGGGGGTTGGGCGATGACTCGCGGGGATCTGATCAGCCTGCTCCCGGAGATGATCCTCTGCGGCGGCGGCATCGTGGTGCTGCTGCTGGACGCCATCGCTCCGTCTCTGCGGAGAGGGTTTACAGCGCTGGCTCTCGTCACGACCGGGGCGGCGGCTTGGGGTGCCTGGTACGCCTGGTATGAGGCTCCCTCGGATCCCGCGCTGAGCTGGAACGGGTTGCTGGAGACGAGCGGGGTCACCTATGCGCTGACGCTGGTGATCCTGCTGGCGACCGGGCTCTGCCTGCTCGCGTCGCAGGGCTATCTGCGGCGGGAGGGCATCCTCTCGGGCGAATACCACGCCCTGCTCCTCTGGTGCGCCACCGGGCTGGTGCTCATGCTGCGCGCCACCGAGCTGCTGACGGTCTTCCTGTCGCTGGAGCTGCTCTCGCTCTGCCTCTACTCGCTCGCGGTCTTCCACCGGCGGATTGCGGTGGCGTCCGAGGCGGCGATCAAGTACTTCCTGATGGGCGCCTTCGTCAGCGCCTTCGTCCTCTACGGCATCGCCCTGGTCTTCGGCGGCACGGGGAGCACCCGGTTCGCGGAGATCGGACAGGCGCTGGCGGGCATGCCGGAGGTCCCAGTCACGGTCAGCTTCGGCTTCCTGCTGCTGGTCGCCGGCTTCGGCTTCAAAATGAGTGTGGTCCCCTTCCACGCCTGGTCGCCGGACACCTACCAGGGAGCGCCGTCGCCGTTCGTGGCGTTCCTGTCCGTGGCGCCCAAGGTGGCGAGCGCGCTGGTGCTCTACCGCCTGCTCGACGCGGTCGTGCAGGCCGGCGCTCCGAACGTCCAGGTCAAATGGTCCGGCGTGGTGGCCGCCCTGGCGGTCTTCTCCATGGTGGTCGGCAACCTCCTGGCCCTGGTGCAGCGCGATATCAAGCGCATGCTCGCCTACTCGGGCGTGGCGCACATGGGCTACCTGCTGCTGGCTCTGGTGACCCTCGACCGGTCGTCGCTCGCTCCGGTGATCGTCTACCTGCTCGCCTACGTGCTGATGAATGCTGGCGCTTTCGCGGTGGTGAGCATGCTCTACAGCCGGCCGGGCGAGCAGCACCTGATCTCCGACCTGTCCGGCTGGGGCTACCGCTATCCGCTCCTCGGCGGCTGCCTGGCGGTCTGCATGCTGTCGCTCGGCGGCATCCCGCCGACCGTCGGTTTCGTGGGCAAGTACCTGGTCTTCCTCAACGCGGTGGGCGACGGGCTGGTCGGCCTGGCGGTCCTCGGCGTGCTGGCGAGCCTCATCGGCGTCTTCTACTACCTGCGGGTGGTGTACGTGCTCTACATGCAGCCGGAGGAGCGGCAGCCGGAAGGACTGCTCATCGACTTCTGGGGCCGTGCCGCCGCGGTGCTCGCGGCTCTGGGCACCCTGGTGCTCGGCATCTGGCCTGGCGGGATTCTGCAGTGGCTACTCGAGACGACCGCAGCCAAGTAGCCGACACGGAGGAGGTCTCTCCTCTCACCCTCAACCGGCTCTCCTTCTATCTGAGGTGCCTGCGCCACCTCCAGGAGACGGGAGTCAAGCGCGTCTCCTCGCAGGAGCTGGCGAAGCGGTACCACCTCTCCGCCACCCAGATCCGCAAGGACCTGGCGCAGTTCGGCGAGTTCGGCATCCGCGGCGTCGGCTACGAGGTCGACGAGCTCGCCGATCACCTGAACTCGCTCCTCGGCCTCGACCGCAAGCACGCCATGCTGATCGTGGGGATGGGAAACCTGGGGAGCGCCCTCGCCCAGTATCTCGGCTTCAACTACGGCTCCTTCCAGGTGGTGGCCGGAGTGGACAACGACCCCCGGAAGATCGGCCGCAAGGTGGGGAGCTTCACCGTCCGCTCGGCCGACGATCTGGCCGCCGTGGTCCGGGACTCGGGCGCCGAGATCGGCGTGCTGACCGTCCCCGCCGAAGCCGCGCAGCAGAACTACGACGCCCTGGCCGAAGCCGGCATCAAGGCCGTCCTCAACTTCGCCCCCGTCCGCCTCAAGCGCCGCCACGGCGTCCCTCTCAAGAACGTCGACCTGCGGATCAACCTGGAGGAGCTGGCGTTCTTCCTGCGGGGGTGAGGCCGGTTTGAGCTAAACTGAGGGTCCATGAAGAAGGCTGAGATCGAGAAGCTTTTGGAGCTCCCCGTCGCCGAGAGGATCGAGTTGGCCCAGATTCTCTGGGAGAGTGTCGAGCCCGAGGACGAAGCCCGTTTCCTGTCGATCCCCGACTGGCAGTCCAGAATCCTCGACGAACGCCTCGCCGATCTCGACCGCAATCCGGGCGACGAGCAGACCTGGGACGAAGTCAAAGCAGAGCTCTGGCCCGAGCAATGAGGCTGGTGCTCCGCCGTGCGGCGAAGCGCGACCTGTTCGAAGCCCGCCGCGGGTACGACGACAGGCAGCCGGGGCTCGGCGCTTCATTTCTGACCTCCATTGAGGCAGCCTTTGTAACGATCCTGCACGTGGGCGACACCACAAGCAACGCCATCGGTCTAATGGTCCGTCACGCGGGAACCGACACCGGCCGCGTTCCGCTCACGAATTGAAAGGTACCCCTATGACCTTACGATTATCCCGCCGCCGCGCTATGCAAACGACACTGTCTGCCGCCGCGGTAGCCACCCTGCCCCGTGACCGCGCCGTCGCCCGTCAGTCGACACCGATCGTGGTCAACGAGGCGATGATTACTCCTGACCAGGTCGAGGCCGCCCTGCCCAAACTTGACGGCCTGCTCGAGGACGCGATGATGCGTACCGGCGTGCCCGGCGCGGCTGTCGCCGTCGTCTACGACGACGCGGTCGTCTACGAGCGGGCCTTTGGCGTCCGCGAGGTGGGCAAACCCGATGCGGTCACGCCGGAGACGGTATTTCAGCTCGCCTCGATGTCCAAGTCGATCTCCTCGACACTGGTCGCCGCGGTGGTCGGCGACGGCGCCACGACCTGGGACGCTGTGGCGGCCGACCTACTCCCCGGGTTCGCGCTATCCGATCCATGGTTGAGCGCCCAGGTCACCCTGCGCGACCTCTTCAGCCACCGCTCCGGACTGCCGGCCTATGCCGGGGACGGCCTGACCTCGACCTTCGGGTACGGGCGCGAGGAGAGCGTGCGCCGGCTGCGCTATGTGCCACCTGCAACCTCGCTTCGTACGTCCTTCGCCTACGCGAACCTGCCACTTTCCGTCGCGGCCTACGCGGTGGCCATGGCAACCGGACAGACCTGGGAGGACCTCGCCGATGAGCGGCTGTTCGCACCGCTCGGGATGGCCACCTCCAGCTACCGTCTTGCTGACTACGTGGGCCGGACAAACAAGGCCGCCCCGCACTACCGAACGCGAGACGGCGTCTGGCCCCTGGGCGAAGTCACCGACGCCGACGCCTCGTCGCCGGCAGGCGGGGTCAGCACCACCGTGCAGGACCTGACACGCTGGATGCGGCTGCAATTGGGCGGTGGAGTGTTCGAGGGGGCTGAGGTGGTGGCCAGCGCGCCGCTGCTTGAGACCCGCAGACCGCAGATCCTCGCGGGATCGCCGCCGAATCCGGCGGATGGGCCGGCGTTGTTCTACGGGCTGGGCTGGTACCTGCAGTACGACGAGCGGGGCCGTCTCCTCATGCACCACATCGGCGATTTCAACAGCGGCTTCCGGACAGGGGTGAGTCTGCTGCCCGCCGCCGGACTTGGCATCGTGGTGCTGAGCAATGCCTGGCCCAACTCGCTTTCGGACGCGATTCCCAAGGCGTTCTTCGAGGTCGTCGAGCGGGGCGAACCGACCGAGGACTGGATCGGCATCTTCGAGGCCCAAACCGCTGAGGCGCTGGCCGCGGTGAGCGCCGCTGCACCATTCCCTCGGGGTGACGCGCCCGCCGACGGACCGCCGCTGTCGCTTGATGCCTACACCGGTTCTTACACCAACGAGTTGTACGGCGATATTACCGTTCGGGAAGAGAACGGCGGCCTCGTGCTGGAATTCGGACCGCTACCGTCCCAGCTCGAGTTGGAACACTGGGACCGAGACGTGTTCACGTTTCCGCTCCCGCCAAGCGGCGAAGTGCTGCTGGGCAAACTCGGCGTGCAGTTCATGATCGGGCCATCCAGGAAGGCAACGACAGCAGCGCTGGGGCTACCGACAGTAGGTCCAGACGCAAACGCGCTCTTCACCCGGATGGAGTCCGAGGGATGACAGGCGCAGGACCTATCCAGGGCAACAGCGCGGGGCTATCTCGTACTTGGCCATCAACAGGGAGCAAGCCCCCCAAGGCTGGAATCTCGAAACGGAGAGCATGCATGCATCGGATCCTACAGGTGACCTTCGGCATCGCCTTGGTCCTGCTGCTCATAGCCCCCACCGGTATCCTTGCCACCGCGGCGGCTCCCTCGCCAGTCGCGGCCGTCGCCGCATCCGAGATCGCCTGGCAGCCCTGTGCGACCGACCCGCTGCCCACCCAGGAGTGCGCCGAACTCGCAGTTCCCCTGGATTACGACGAGCCGGATGGGGCGTCGATCACCTTGGCCGTGGCGCAGGTTCCCGCGACTGACTTGGGATGAAGTGAAGGCAGAACTCTGGCCTGAGCCGTCGTAGGGGCGCAGCATACTGCGCGCCCCTACGATCTCTGGAGGAGACGCGATCAGTACGGGTTCTGGTCGATCACGCCGTTGTTGACGCTGCGCAGGTAGTAGCCGGTGCTCGGCCGGTTCCTCAGGTCGAAAGAGCCGCCGGAGGGGACTCTCCAGATCTTGTAGTTGGAGTAGGTCAGCGGCACGCCGGACCGGCAGACCTCCGGCGCATGATCGGCCAGCACGAAGTAGGCAGGGCCGTCTCCCATCACGGTCGCCACGCCGTTGCGGTCCACGACCACCGAGGTCACCTCGTTCACAGCCACGGCGAGAGCGTTCGCGGCTTTGCCGTCCTGGATCTGCCGGGCGAGGAAGGCCATGGTCCGGCCCATGCGGTCGCGCTGCGCGAAATGGCTGTCGGTGATCGTCCCTTCCATGTTCGCCCAGTGGAAGAAGTCGTAGGTGAAGGTGATGGTCCGGTGGTAGGGATTGGCCAGGGCGTCGCTCGACACGGCGCTCCCCCGGCAGCCATCGTAGGTGAACTCGCCCTGGATCGCCGTGCCGGCGCTGGTCCCGCCGACGCCGCCTCCCTTGGCGTAGACAGATTCGACGGCGGTCTCCACCAGGGTCCCCTTGAAATAGTTGACGTAGTTGCACTGGTCGCCGCCGGCGAAGAAGATCACCTCGGCGTTGCGCACCGTAGCTTCGACCGCGGCGGTGTTCGAGTCGCGGGCGCTGGTGATCACCAGGGTCTCGACCGAGTCGACCCCGTTCATGGCGTAGATGTAGTCGTTGTAGCCGTTGGAGCCCGACGAGCGGAGGATGACGACGTCGACCGTGGTCGAGCAGCTCGTGCAGCCGCGGACCTGATCGATGATCCACTGGATCGCCGCGTCCACGTCCGTGCTGCCGCCGCCGAAGTCGTGGGCCGGGCCCGCCAGGACCGGGCTCACGTCCGCCGCGTTGCCCGTCAGATACCGTGTGACTTTGGCCTGGGCGGGGATCGCCACCAGGACTGCCAGCAAGACCAGGCAAAGAGCTGCTCTCCTCATCGGTTCCTCCTCTCGGAAAGACGACATCCATCGCGCCGGGAGCCCGACACGCTCAGGCTCGCGGCAAGGGGTCTTACCTAGATGAGGTGCCGGATCAGGCCGCTTTGCGAGCCCGCTGGGCCGGGTTGGATGACTTGGGTTGCGGGCAGGCGCGAGCCCGCGCTAGGGAGGCGGAAAAATCCTCGAGACCTTCCAGGGACGCGGCGATGAAGGCTTCCGGAGCGATTTGGAGGGCTTCCGGCCGGTTTTGAGGAGGTGGGGCGGGTTTTTTACGGCCTCGGCCCGGTTTTTTCGGCTTCCAGGCGCGATTTTCCCGGGGGGAGGACGTTTTTCGGGCTAAATCCAGAAAAAACGGCCTGTACAGCGCCTGTGCTCGGATGCACAGCGGCTGTGCTCGCAGCGCAGGCGCTGTGTATCCGAGCGCAGAGGCTGTGTATGGGAGCGCAGGCGCTGAGTATGCGAGCGCAGGTGCTGTGCATCCGAGCGCAGGCGCTGTGTGTCCGAGCATAGCCGCTGAGTATCCGAGCACAGGCGCTGTGCATCGGAGCGCCAGGGCTGTGCAGGGACCCGCGCTCAGGACCTTTTTCCCAGATGACGGATCCTCTGGCGCCTGCAAGATACCGGTCCACGGAAAGAACTTCCGGCCGCCGCCGGGGAATTCCCATCTATTGAGACCTCATCCCGTGGCGTCGGATCAGGCCGCTTTGCGAGCCCGCTGGGCTGTCAGCGTGAGCGGCCCCACCTTCATCGCGCCGGAGAAGGGGACGGCGAGGACGTAGAAGTCCTCCCCCGTCCGCCGGACCTCCCCCAGAGGCAGGGCGAGCCGGTTTCCCGGGAGCCCGGAGAGGACGAAGACGATCCGGCGGGTCGCGGCGGGCAGCTCGATCGTGCCCTGGACGCGCTGGAAGGGCCGGTGCGCCTGGGTGGCTTCCGCGAATCCCTGCTCCGGAACCAGGAAGACGAGAGGGTACTCCGGCAGATACCACTGCAGATGCCGCTGCCATGGGCAGAGAAAGCCCTCCGCGCCGGACCCGCCGGTCCCGGACAACTCGACGGCCGCCAGGACGGTGTCCGCCGGGGACCAGGACCGGATCGCCTCCAGGGTGCGATCCAGGCCGAGCTCGTACTCCGCGATCGTGCCCTGGTTGAATTCGTGGCGGACGATCGCCCAAGGCTTGGGCTGGTCGGGGCGCCGGTCGGCGCCGAAGAGGAAGAGGCCGGCTCCAACCATGGCGGCCACCGCGGTCGCGGCGAGCGCTCTGGGCCGGCTGGCGGCGAGGGCCGGAGCCGCGGCGAGGGCGAGGGCGGTCAGCAGGGCCGGCAGGTGGATCAGGGTGTAGCCGGCCTTGGTAATGTGGAACAGGGCGAAGAAGAGGACCGGCGGCAGCGCCCAGGCGAGGAGCCAGGAGAGCCGCGAGGCCAGGAGCCGCAGCCCGGGGAGGACCTGCCGGGGCGCGGTCGCCCAAACCAGGAGGAGCGCCACGGCTCCGGGGAAGATCCCCTGGAGCGCCCACTTCGTCAGGACCTCCACGTTGTGCGCGAGCGCTCCCCAGCCCGCGCCGTAGAGGACGGAAGTCTGCGGCAGCAGGGTTCCGAAATGCGCGGTGCTGATCCGCCGGTAGGCCCCGTAGCCGCCGGCCAGCAGGCAGAGCGGCACGAACCAGGCGAGGACGAGCGCAACGCCGAGCGCGGCGCCTCCAAAGAAGAGGCTGGGCGTCAGCCTCCCCCGCCGCCAGGTCCGGAAGAGGCCGAACAGAAACAGGGGGGCCAGGAGCACCAGGGTCGACTGGCGGAGCCCGCCGGCCACGGCCATCAGGGCGCAGGCCAGAAGAAAGGCCCGCCGGCTCTCGCTCATCCGCAGCGCTCCATAAGCGACGGCGACGCTCAATCCCCCTTCGAGGGCATAGATCAGCGGCAGCTCGCCGTAGAACCAGAGGAGGGGGTTGAAGGCGTATAGGACACCGGCGAAAGCGGCGGCCGGGACCCTCACCCCCTGGCCCCCTCTCCCATCCGCACTCCCGCCGCCCGGGAGAGGGGGAAACGCTCTCCGAGAGGCTCTTCCGAGCCAAGCGAAAATCTGCCTCCCCCCTCTCCCGGGAGGGTGTGAGTGCGGATGGGAGAGGGGGGCCGGGGGGGTGAGGGTCCCGGCCCGGCCCGTCAGCAAAACGATGCAGGCGGCTCCCAGGGCTCCTCCGAGGATCGCCAGGGCCACCATGCCGTGCAGGGGGTCGAGGCCGAGGGCGGCGAGGAGCTTCAGGATTCCGATGTAGAGAGGATAGCCGGGCGGGTGCGGATGGTGGGCCGCGAGGTCGTACCGCTCCACGCCGAGAGCGAACTGGATGGAGTCGTGGTCCCACATCCGCCGGGCGGCGAAGGGGACGCGGATCAGGAGGGCGGCGACGGCCGACCCGAGCGCGATCCAGCGCAGGCGGGGGTCGGCCGTCATCGAGGGCTCGGAGCGCAACTGGCTACTGGCCGCCGCCGGCGCTCCAGGGCGGAACGATGCCGCTCATGCGGGCATAGGCGATCGACTGGCCGAGGTGCTCGTGCGCGTGGGTCGCGATCAGCATGAAACCCTCGCGGACCGTGCCATCGTGGTCGAAGATCTTTATCGTCTTGTCGAGCTCGGCCTCGGGGGCCGTTTCGATGGCCTTGCGGGCGTGGTCGAACGACTTCTTGAGTGCATCGATCACCTTGGCCTTGTCCGTGGAGGCCTTCTCAATGTTCCGCAGGTCGAGGCCCTCGGGTGGCTTGACGCCCCACAGGGTCGGCAGGAAGTAGTTGCCGCCGGCCACGTGCAGGAACACCTCGCCGGTCGAGCGGACCTTGTCGTTGGGCTTCCACGAGTACTTCTCGGCGGGGGTCGCCTCGGCCAGGGCGATCAGCTTCTCCTGGGCGTCGCCGATCTGCCGCAGGATCTCGGCGCGAACGCCGGACCCGGGCTTAGCCGCAGCGGGCTGCTCGTCCGCCCGGGCCGGCGACGCCAGGACGGCGGTGAGTGCCAGGACCAAGGCGCAAGTGAGGGTGAGGCTGAGGGCTCGTTTCATCGTTGATCTCCTCGACGGGGAAAAAGGAACTGATCCCGCAGATCTTAGCGCTAGAATCGCGCCGGGGGTGAACCCGATGATGCAGATGACCCTCGCCCTGCTGGCGAGCGTCGGAGCCTTCGCGCTCCTCATAGCCCTGATCGCCTGGCTGCAGCGCAAGTTCTTCCTGGTGCGGCAGCTCGCGTTCCCGCTCTACGTGGCGGCCGCGGCGGCCGGTCTGGAGGTCTTCATCCTGGTGATGCCGGGCTACAGGCCGGTGGAGCTCCACCGGGCGCTCGGCTGGCTGCTGCTCTTCTGCGGCCTCGCTCTGGTCCTGCGGCTGCTCGTGCTCTACCTGTTCGACGTCCACCTGTACGCGCAGAAGGGCGTCCGCCTTCCTCCCCTGCTCTCCGCGGTCACCATGGCCGTGATCTACCTGGTCACCGCGCTGATCACTCTGCGGCTGACCATCCCCGGTCTGGACGTGACGCCCCTGGTGGCGACCAGCGCCGTCACCTCCCTGGTGCTCGGCCTCGCCTTGCAGCCGATCCTCTCCAACTTTTTCGCCGGCCTGGTGATCAGCGTGGAGCGGCCGTTCCGGATCAACGACTGGATCCGGATCGGCGACCAGGAGGGGCGGGTGGTCGCCATCACCTGGCGCACCACCCACCTGCGGACGCGCGACAACGACAACCTGGTCATCCCCAACGGCAAGCTCGCCGACGAGCGGGTGCTCAACTTCTACTACCCGCACCCGATGCACATGGAGCGGGTCAAGGTCGGGGCGGACTACAAGGTTCCGCCCTACCGGGTGCGCCGCGCCTTGCTGGAAGCGGTGCCGGGGGTCCAGGGCATCCTCGACAAGCCGAGCCCCGACATCTTCGTGCTCTCCTTCGACGAGAACGCCATCCTTTACGAGCTGCGGGTGTGGATCGAAGACATGGTTCAGGCACACCGGATCGCGAGCGACCTCAGAGGGCGCATCTGGGAGGAATTCAAGAAGGCGGGGATCACGATCCCGTACCCGATCCGCACGATCGAGCTGCCGCCCCGCCCCCGCAGACGCCCTCAAGCCGAGACCGGAGGAGGCCCGCGGCCGGCGCGGCTCTACGTGGCGGAGGGCCCCGAGCGCGGGCAGTCGCTCGATCTCGGCGGTCTTGACGGGGAGGCCACGACAGTGGGACGCTCTCGCGGTTGCTCGCTCTCGCTGAGCGAGCCGAACGCCAGCAAAGAGCACCTGAAGATCGAATGGAAGGACGGCGCCTGGCTGCTGACCGATCTGGAGAGCAGCTTCGGCACCCGGGTCAACGGCCAGCCCACGGCTCGCAAGGAGCTCGCGCCGCTCGACCGCATCTCGATCGGCGACACGGTTATCATCTTCGAGAGCGATGCCCACGGACCTGCCTGACTCCATCGGACCCTACCGCGTCAACGAGCTGATCGGCCGGGAGGGCCCCGCACTCCTCTACCGCGCCTCCGCTCCAGGCGACGGACGGGCCGTGATCGTCCACCTTCTCTCCGCTCGCGTGGCCGAGGAGCGGGGTCTGCTGGAGCGCTTCCGGCGGGAGGCGGGAGCCCTGGCCCGGTCGAGCCATCCCAACCTCCTCAGGGTCCTGGAGATTGGCGAGGAGGGGGCTCGCCCGTTCATGGCGACCGAGCCGTTCGACGGCGTCCCGCTCGACGAGGTGCTGAAGGGCCGGCAGCTTTCAGCGCCCGAGGCGATCAACGTGATGAAGGGGATCTGCCGCGGCCTGGCCCACGCTCATCAGCACGGCGTGGTCCACGGTCACGTCTGGCCCCATGCCGTCCTCGTCTCCCGGGACCTCTCCCAGGTGAAGCTGACCGACTTCGGCTTCGCTCGGGCCGACTCGCTCGGCAAGACAGGTACCCTGAACACGGGCGCGCTCTCGCTCGGAGCCTTCCACTACCTGGCTCCGGAACAGGTCGATCAGAGGACCGGAGGGACAGCCGACCACCGGGCGGATCTCTACTCCGCGGGCGCGGTCTTCCACGAGATGCTGACCGGGCGGCCCCCCGGAGGGCGCTTCGCCCTGCCGAGCCAACTCAAAGCCGAGCTCACGCCGGATGCGGACGTGGTCGTCCTGAAATGCCTGGCCCGCAACCCGGGCGAGCGCTACGCGTCGGCGATCGACCTGCTGAACGATCTCGCGAGGCTCGAAGAGGCGATGCGGGTGCGCGTCCTCTCGGAATTCCAGGGCATCACCCGCCCCGGCTCGCGCAAGCGGGCGCTCCTCCTCGCCGGGCTGATCCTCCTCCTCGCCGCACTGGCTGTGGCCGGCTTTTTCATCGCGCGCTGAGGGGCTGCAGCTCTCTCGCCGGGAGCAAGCCGCTTCTGGCGGATAATGGCGCCATGAGCTACCGCAATCTCGGCCAGACCGGTCTCAAGGTGTCGCCGCTCTGCCTGGGCGCGATGATGTTCGGCAAGTGGGGCAACCCCGATCACGACGACTGCATCCGGATCATCCACCGGGCCCTGGAGGCCGGCGTCAACTTCATCGACACGGCCAACGGCTACTCCGAGGGGGAGTCAGAGGTCATCGTCGGCAAGGCGCTCCGGGGCCGCCGCGAGAAGGCCGTGCTCGCCACCAAGGTCTGGGCTCCCGTGGGCGAGGGGCCGAACGAGCGTGGCCTGTCGCGCAAGGCCATCCAGGAGCAGGTCGAGAACAGCCTGCGCCACCTCGGCACCGATGTCATCGACCTGTACCAGATCCACCGTCCCGACCCCACGACCCCAGTGGAAGAGACCCTCTCCACCCTCAACGACCTGGTCCGCCAGGGCAAAGTCCGCTACATCGGCTGCTCCACCAACCACTACGAGGGCCAGGGACTGTGGGAGAAGCGCTTCTCCGCCTGGGAGATCGTCGAGACCCTGTGGATCAGCGAGCGCCGCGGCTGGGAGCGCTTCGTCTCCCTCCAGCCGCCGTACAGCATTCTGCGCCGCGTCATGGAGCTGGAGCACTTCCCCATGTGCCAGCGCTTCGGCATCGCCAATATCGTCTGGAGCCCGCTCGAGGGGGGCTGGCTCACCGGCAAGTACCGCCGCGACGCCGAGAATCCCATGGACAGCCAGCGCGCCCAGCACTGGATCGGCGACATCGACAATCCCAAGTTCCAGCGCCGCCTCGACATCGTCGAGCAGCTCGTGCCCATGGCCGAGGCCAAGGGGGTCTCGCTCGCCCGCTTCGCCAACGCCTGGGCGCTCCGCCACCCGGCGGTCACCTCGGTCATCATCGGACCGCGGACCCTGGAACAGCTCGAAGATAGCCTGGGAGCGCTGGAGGTCCAGGTCACTCCCGAAGAAGCGGCCCGGATCGACGAGTTGGTGCCGCCGGGGACCTCGGCGCTCTGAATCTTTTCGGAGGGAGACCATGACCGACCTCAGAGGCAGGACCCTGTTCATCACCGGCGCGAGCCGCGGCATCGGCAAGGCGATCGCGCTGCGCGCCGCCGCGGACGGCGCCAACGTCGTCATCGCCGCCAAGACCACGGAGCCCCATTCCAAACTGCCGGGGACGATCTACACCGCCGCCGAGGAGATCGAGCAGGCCGGCGGCAAGGCCCTGCCGCTGCCGGTGGACATCCGCGACGAGGAGCAGGTCCAGAAGGCGGTCGAGCAGGCGGTCCAGACCTTCGGCGGAATCGACGTCCTGGTCAACAACGCGAGCGCCATCAACCTGACCCCGACGCTCCAGACGCCGATGAAACGCTTCGACCTGATGTGGGGGGTCAACGCCCGCGGCACATTCGCCTGCTCGCAGGCCTGCATCCCATACCTCCGGAAGTCGCCCAACCCGCACATCCTGACCCTCTCGCCGCCGCTCAATCTCGACCCCAAGTGGTTCAAGAACCACGTCGCCTACACGATCTCCAAGTACGGGATGAGCCTCTGCGTGCTGGGGATGGCCGAGGAATTCCGCGCCGACGGCATCGCCGTCAACGCGCTCTGGCCGCGCACGGTCATCGCTACCGCCGCGCTCGCCATGCTCGGCGGCATGGCCCCGCCGGAGCGCTGCCGCAAGCCCGAGATCGTGGCCGACGCCGCGCACGTCCTCCTGACGCGCGACAGCCGCTGCTGCACGGGCAACTTCTACATCGACGAGGACGTGCTGCGGGAGGCCGGAGTCACCGACTTCGAGAGGTATGCGGTCCAGCCCGGGGGGCCGCTGATGCCGGACCTGTTCCTGGGTTAGCGCGTCTCCTCTTCGGCGGGAGGCGAGGCCGTCTCCGCTCTCTCCTCCCGGAGCTGGTCGATCGTGTCGAAGGCGTGGCGCAGGTGCGGGATGACGATGCTGCCGCCCACCACCAGGGCGACATTGAGGGCGTCGTACAGCTCGTCGTCGCTCCAGCCGGCCTCGACGCACTGTTCGAGGTGGTAGTCGATGCAGTCGTTGCAGCGCAGCACGGCCGAGGCGACCAGGCCGAGCAGCTCCTTGGTCCTGCCGTCGAGGGCGCCGTCGCGGTAGGCCGCGGTGTCCAGGTTGAAGAAGCGCTTGATGCCGAGGTGGTCGGCCCCCTCCAGGATGCGCTCGTTCATGCGCTTGCGGTAGGCGCGGAACTCGTCGATCGATCTCGCCATCGGGTCCTCCGTCGTTCAATTCAGCGGGGAGCGGCCGAGCAGGTGGCGCTCGAGCCAGGAGATTTCGGTGAAGAGCCGGGTCCGCTTGTGCGAGGGCTTGCGGAAGATGTGCCCCTCGCCCGGGTAGATCAGCAGCTCGACCGGCACGCCGCGCCAAGCCAGAGTGCGGTACATCTCCTCGGCCTGCTCCGGGCCGTCGAATTCGCCGAACGTGATCAGCGTCGGCGTCTTCACCTGGCCGGCACGGCTGCTGGGCGACTCGTCCTGGTAGCGGGCAGGGTCCTCCCAGGGTGGCCGGCTCCGGTAGAAGCCTTCGGCCCAGAAAGCGCCCCGCGGGGAGCCGGCGACCATGGAGACGTCGTTCCAGCGCCCCGCCCCGGACACGGCGGCGCGGAACAGGCCGCTCCGGCCGATCAGGCAGTTCGTCAGCCCTCCCCCGCCGCTGTACCCCGTAACCCCCACCCGTTCGCGGTCCGCCCAGCCCAGGGCCAGCAGGTGCTCCACCCCGGCGATCACGTCAGCCGACGGACGCGAGCAGCGGTGGCCCTCCAAGGCCTGCCCGAAGGCGTCTCCCCGGCCGGCGCCGCCCCGGAAGTTCGGGGAGAGCACCAGGAATCCCCGGGAGGCCAGCAGGCCGGGATAGGAGGCGAAGCTCCCGCCCACGGACACGGTCTCCACGCGCGCCACGCCGAAGGGACCGCCATGGAGATGGACCACCAGCGGCAGCCCCTTCTCACCCTTGCGGCCCGGTGGCCAGAGGAGCACGCCCTCGATCGTGTCCCCCTCACGATTCTTCCAGGAGATCGTCTCCACCTCCGGCGCGGGATGGCGGTCGAGAGCCGCGTTGAAGCTCGTCAGCGCCCGCGCCGCCGCCATGCCGTCCGGCCCGTCCGCCAGCCAGATCTCGGGGAAACGCCGGTCGTAGCGCACGAAAGCGATCCTCCGCCCGTCCCGCGACGCCGTGAGCAACTCGGTCATGCCACGGTGGTCGGCGAGGGTCTGAACCCGTCCGCTCGCGGGCTCGATCCGGTAGATCCGCGTCCGAGTCGAGACCAGGGCCGTCGCCAGGATGGAGCCGCCGGCGAGGGGGACCGCCTCCAGGACGCTCCCCTCCAGATCCGGCGCGACCCGCGCGATCCCGCCGCCGGGCTCCACGCGATAGAGCCGTCCTTCGGTGGTGGTGAACCGTCCATCCCGCTCCTCCCCGGAGCCTGTGATCAGGAGGTCGCGGCCCGCCCAGAGCACCCGTTCCTCATAGACCCAGTTGCGGGTGCGCACCGGAGCGACCGCCTCCGGTCCCAGGGGCAGGACGGAGACCTCCCACTCCCTGACCGGGCCGTAGGGGCTCCCCGCTCCGAAGGCGATCCGGCCCCCGTCGGGAGAGAGATGGATGCTTCCCGGATTTGGCTCGGCCGATGCGAGGGGGACGGCGGTGCCCGTGGCGAAGTCGGCCCGGGCCAGCCGGTAGAGAGTGGTCCCGGGATCGGGGAGCTCGGGAAGGCGGCGGACGTCGCCGTAGATCCGGCGCCTCTCGCGGCCGGCCTGCAGCTCCGTGCCGGTCGGCGGGGTGACGGCCGAGAGGACGACTCCCGAGCCGTCCGGCAGCCAGTCGTGGGAGAGGATCCCGGACTCGAAACGGGCGGGATCGGTCACCCGCCGCGGCCTACCCTCCAGTGGATCGAGGACCGAGAGCTGGGGCGCCTCCGGGGTGGAGAGGAACGACAGGAGCTTCCCGTCGGACGACCACCGGAGCTCCCGGAGGGCCGCCGGCTCGACGGCGAGGCGGACGGGCTTCGGCGCTCCGGGCGCCGCGAGGTCGATCCACCAGATGGCGTGCTCCTCCACGTCGCGGGCCGGGTCGTCCCTGCGAGCGATGAAGGCGAGCCGGTTGCCGTCCGGGGAGAGCGCGACCTCGAGGAAGGCGACCTCCGCGAGCCACTCTTCGATGGAATAGCCGGAGGCCGGAGGGACGAGAGACAAGGCGGCGAGAAGGAGGGCCGCGAAGAGGACTGTCCTCGCCCGGGCGCGGCGCGGGCCCTCACCCCCGTCCCCTCTCCCGAAGGGAGAGGGGTGAAAGCTCTGGAAAAAGCTCAGAAGACCGCGATTTTCTCTGCAATTTCCCCCTCTCCCTCCGGGAGAGGGGGCCAGGGGGTGAGGGCTCAGCGGAACGGCCTTACGCCTTTGAAACAAACTCTCAGCCTCGCACGAACGTCCCGCGCTCCGTATCCTTGCGGACGCCGGGGAACTTCAGGGCGCGGCCGTGCGCCACGCAGTAGACCCCCGGCGGCAGGATGCCGGTGGCGAAAATCGCCTCGGTCAGGTTCTGCAGGGCGTCGGACTGCTTCATCTCGAACGGGCGCATGGCCCCGGTCAGGACGATCGGGATGCAGGGATCGGGAATCTCGGCGAGGAGGCAGTCGCCGGTCATGGCCAGCCGGTCGGTGCCGTGCAGGACGACGATGCCGGTCATCTCGCCCCCCTCCCCTTCCGCACCGATCGCCTTGACCATCTGGACGACCCGGGCCCGGTCCTGGTCCGTCATGTCCAGGCTGTCCTTGCTCATCAGCTCGAGGACGCTGACCTCGGTGTCCTCCAGCCGCAGCTCGGAGAGCATCCGCCGCACGATCGAGCGCCGGTTGGCCAGCTCGCCCGACAGCTCGTCATAGGTTTTCTCGATGGTTCCGCCGGTGGTGATCAGGGTGATTCTGCGCACGGAGCGGACTCTATCGCATCACCTCTCCCCCGCTCGCGCCCGATCCCGATCCAATGGCCAATCCCTGCCTGAGCTGCTGAGCTGTTATAGTGTGCTGGTGTCCAAGCTTGAGAAAGCCGAGCAGCTACTGACCGAGATGAACCGGGCAGAGAAGGCGCAGATTCTCCAGTGGGTGGTCCAGGACTTGGGGGATGCCTTTCCCGGAATCGAAAGCCGTCCGGACGTCTGCGGCGGCGAGCCGTGCATCGTCCGTACCCGGATTCCCGTCTGGCTGCTCGTCCAGGCGCGGCGTTTGAGCACCAGCGAATCCGACCTGCTGCGGGCCTATCCCACCCTTCGAGCCGAGGATCTGGCCAACGCCTGGGCCTACTATCGCGCTCACCCTGAGGAGATCGAGCGCCAGATCCGGGAGAACGAGGCGGCCTGAGCGGATGGCCCGGCTCTACACGAACGAGAACTTCCCGCGTCCCACCGCCGAGGAGCTACGCCGGCTCGGGCACGACATTCTGACTGTCCAGGAAGCCGGCTATTCCGGGCAAGCGGTCCCAGACTCTCAAGTCCTCGACTTTGCCAAGGATGAGGAGCGTGCCGTCGTAACCCTGAATCGGAAACACTTCCTCCGCCTTCACCAGGAACGGCCAGACCATTCAGGAATTGTCGTCTGCACCTTCGATCCCGACTTTTCAGGCCAAGCCTACAGAATCCATGAAGCCCTGAAGGGCCAGGAGCCGCTCGCCGGTAAGCTCATTCGAGTCAACCGGCCAGGGCCGTAACGGCAGTCACGGTCCTTCCCGCTCCCGCCCGATCCAGTAGTTGAGCGCCACGGCGATCCCCTTGCGGTGCGGCAGCGACAGCCCGATCACCACGACGGCCGCGATGCCGATCACGATCTGGCCCAGCCAGACCCACTCGGGGCGGACCAGGAACATCAGGACCACGAAGGAGCCGGTCAGCCCGGCTGTGGTCATGTACATGAAGAACCAGGTGTCGCCCGGCTCGCGCTCGAAGCGGAACCCACACACGGTGCAGGCGTCGCGCAGGTGATGCCAGCCGTCGAAGAGCCGTCCCTCCCCGCAGCGGGGGCAGCGGCCCCGGAAACCCCGGAGCACGGCCTGCCGCAAGCTTTTGGGACGGTTCGTCACCCGGGCAGCTTAGAACAGGTCTTGCGGTAGGAGAGCTGATCGCCCACGTGGTGCGACCACTCCTCGAGGGTGAGGTTGCGCCCGACCGTACGGCAGGCGGCGTCGATCAGCTTGTCGAGCTGAAGCGACCAGAGGCGGGCGGTGCCGTCGCCGCTCGCGCTTGCCAGGCTCTGGCCGTCCGGGCTGAAGGCCAGGCTGTAGACGTTGTCCCCGTGGCCGTGCAAGACGAGCGGCCGGACGTCAGGTTGTTCCAGGTCCCAGAGGCGGACCGTGCGGTCGCGGCTCCCGCTCGCCAGGCGCTTGCCGTCCGAGCTGAAGACGGCCACCGTGACGCTGTCGTCGTGGCCGGAGAGGACGACCGGGGCCGGGGAGGGGGTCTCCAGGCTCCACACCCGGATGGTCCGGTCGTCGGCGGCCGTGGCCAGGCGGTGACCGTCCGGGCTGAAGGCCATGCCGTGGACGACCCCCTCGTGCCGGCCCACGTCGACCGCCGCAGTCGAAGGCTTCCCCACGTCCCACAGCCGGACGTCGCCTCGCCGGGTTCCGGTGGCCAGACGCTTGCCGTCGGGGCTGAACGCGACGGTGACGAAGCTGTCTCCCTTCCGTGAGAGCACGACGGGAGCCGCGGTCGGAGCTTCCACGTTCCACAGGCGGACCTCCGCGTCCTCGCTGGCGGCGGCGATCCGGCGCCCGTCCGGGCTGAAGGCGAGGTCCACGACCCTCTGTTCCCTGGGACCCTGGAGGACAAACGCCGAGCTCTCGTCCTCGAGGCTCTCGACACGGACGGTGCCCTCCCGGTTGCCGATCGCCACGCGGCGGCCGTCCGGGCTGAACGCCACGCTCTCGATCTGCCCCATCCAGAAGGAGTGATCCACCGCGGGAGTCTCCGGGTGGCGCAGGTCCCAGACGCGGGCGTGCCCGTCCCAGCTCGCGGTCGAGACGCGCCCGCCGGTCCGGTCGAAGGCGACCCGCACGACGCGTCCGCCGTGCCCTCCCAGCACGACCGGCTCGGTCTCCCGGTGCTCCAGGCTCCAGAGTCTCGCGAAGCCGTCCGAGCTCCCGGTGGCCACCCAGCGGCTGTCCGGGCTGAACGCCAGGCTCACGATCGTGTCGTCGTGGCCGCGGAGCGTGGCGGTCAGGCGGGGAGTCGAAATATCGACCTTCCACAGCCGGAGCGTGGCGTCCTCGCCACCCGTGGCCAGCCAGCGGCCGTCCGGGCTGAAGGCGAGGATCCGGATGTCGTCCTCGTGTCCCAGCAGAGGGAACGGCTCGCCTCCGCCCTCGGTCCCCAGGAGATAGACCGTGCCGTCCCAGCTCCCCGTGGCCAGACGGCGGCCGTCCGGACTGAACGCCACGGCGCGGAAGGGGTTCTCGTGCCCGGTCAGGAAGCGGCTGTCGCGCACGCCCGCGGGGTCCCACAGGCGGACCGTGCCGTCGTCGCTTCCAGACACCAGGATGCTGCCGTCCGGGCTGAACACCAGCACGCCGATGTTGCCCGTATGGCCGGCGAGGACCACGGGGGCGGACTGCGGCTCGGCGGTCTTCCAGACCCGCACCTTGTGGTCCCGGGCGCCGGTCGCCACCAGGCTGCTGTCCGGGCTGAAGGCCAGCGCTTCGATCTCTCCTTCGTGACCCGAGAGGATGGTGGCGGCAGGCTCCGCCGTCGTGAGATTCCAGAGGCGGGCCTTGCGGTCGTCCCCGCCGGCCGCCAGCCAGCGGCCATCGGCGCTGAAGGCGACCATGCGCACGGGACGCTCGCCGGCGGCGAGGACGCGGGGATGCGCCGAGGGGTTGCGGGAATCCCAGACGCGGACCGTGCCGTCTTCCCCGCCGGAGGCGAGTTGCGAGCCGCCGGGGTTGAAGGCCAGATCCTTGACATCCCCCTTGTGACCGCCGAGCACCGCGGGCGCGCTCCCCGGCTGCGCCACGTCCCAGAGCCGCACGGTACCGTCCTCGCTCGCCGTGGCGAGGCGGCGTCCGTCCGGGCTGAAAGCGACTTTCGTGACCCCTGCCTGGTGGCCAGCCAGGGGGATCGAGCCCGCCACCTTCGCCAGAGTGTGCCGCAACGCCTCCTCGCCGAGGGCGGTCTCCAGCCCGATCTCGCGCTTCAGGGCGATGGACTCCAGAGCCAGGAGGAGGCTGCGTTGTGGCGTGTCCTCGATGCCGGTCACCGCCTGGGCGGCGAGCTGGCGCACCAGGGCGGTACGGCCCTGCAGCTTCGCCGTCTGGCGCTGCAGGAAGGAGACGACGGCCAGGGCCGCGGCGACCAGCCCGACGGCGGCGAGCAGGATCGAGAACCGGCGCATCCGGGCGGCCGCCTGTCTCTGCGTCTCCTCGCGGGCCTTGGCCTCCTCGGTGAGGCGTTGCGCCGCAACCAGCTCGCGCTGGCGCTGCGCCTCCTTCTCCGCCGCCTCGCGGTCACGGAGCGCCACGCTCGCGGCGACGAATCCCCGCTCCAGCTCGTTCACCTCGCCGGCGCGCTTCTCCACCAGCTCCTGCGCCGCGGCGAGCTGGGCGCCGCGCAACAGGCTCCCCTCGTCCTGGCCGAGGCGCAGCCACTCCTCAGCCTGTTCGGTCAACCGGCGCTGGATGCGCAGGGCGGCCCGCCCCTCCTCGATCCAGCCGCGGAAGCGGGGCCAGTTGCGGATCAGCGCCTCGTGCGACACGTCCACCAGCTCGTCGCCGCTCGCCGCGTCGCGGCCGGTGGTGAGCAGCCGCGCCTCGGCCAGCCGGCCGACGACCGACTTCAGCTCGGCGTTCTGTCCGGGCAGCTCCTTGAAGCGGGCGCGGCGGCGCGTGTCCTCCGTGCCCTCGCCGGGCTGCACCAGGCGCAGCAGGACGCGGCGGGCCATCTCCTGCTCGCCGGGCGAGAGCTTCTCCAGCTCCTCCTCCGCCCGCCGGGCGATGGCGCCGTGCACGCCGCCGATCGCCGCGTAGGCCTCGTGCGTCAGGCGCCGCCCTTGCCGGCGCTCCCACAGCTCGAGCAGCGCGTGCTCCAGGAGCGGGAGAGCCCCGGGCTGGCCAGACAGGTCCTGCAGGATGGCGTCGGGCAGCCCTTCCTCCATCTCGAGCCCGACCTGGAGGGCCGGCCCTTCGATCGCCTGGCGCAGCTCGCTCTCCACCATCGGCGAAACCAGCACGTGGCTGTCCGACATGCGGTCGGCCAGTTGGGGATAGGCCGCGGCGCGGGCGTAGAAATCCGCCCGCATGGTGACCACGACCACCGTGCGCCCCTCGGCCACGTTCGCCGCGTACAGCAGGTTGTCGAGGAAGCGCTGCCGCACCTCTTCGGACGGGCAGAGAGTGAACACCTCCTCGAACTGGTCGACCACGATCACCACCCGGCGCCGCTCGTCGCCCCCGGTCAGGGCGAGCCGCACCGCGGAGTGGAGCGCCTTGTCGCTGACGCTCAACGTCTCCTGGAGCTGCAGCAGGGTGGCGACCCGGCCGCCTTCGGGATCGAGGACCGGCGCCAGTTGGACGGCCAGCTCGTCGAGCGGCTGCGAGCCCGGCTTCATGACCAGCACGGGCCATGAGTCGCTGCCCGGCAGCGCGCCCTGACGCAGCGTCGGGACCAGGCCGGCGCGAACCACCGACGACTTGCCGCTGCCCGACGGTCCCAGCACGGCGAGGAAGCGGCTCTGGCGCAGCCGCTCCACCAGCCACTGCGTGAGCGCCTCGCGGCCGTGGAAGAAGCGGGCGTCCTCCTCGTGGAACGCGGCGAGACCGCGGTAGGGGCAGACGCCGATCTCCGCGACCTCCCCTTCGGAAGGGCCGGGCGGGAGGCCGCGGACGCCGCAGATCAGACGGCGGAACGCGTCCTCGTCCGCGAAGCCGTTGCGGAAATCGACCCAGGTGACGCGGCTGAGGAAACGCGGCAGCCGTCCCCGCTCGGGCATCACGGCGCCCTGGAGCAGCACCGGGATGACCCGGTACTCGGGGGACTTCACCCGCTCGTCGAGGGCCGCCCGCATCTCCTCGTTCTCCCAGGCGCCCAGCCCGTGCGGGCCGAGGAAAACCGCGCAGGTGATGCTCTCGTCGAGCGCCCTCTCCAGAGCCTCCTGCCAGACCTCGCCGGGGACGAGGTGCCACTTGTCGAGGAACGGCTGCACCCCGGCGTCGCGCAGCCGCCGGGCCAGCTCCTCCACGAGCGGCTTGTCCGCGCTGTGGTGGCTGAGGAAGACGTCGTAGCGCTTCGCGGGGGCTGCTGCCGGAGCCGTGGCGGTGCTCATGATGCCAAATCGCGGGATTTCAAGGAGATCCTACGACAAGACGCCTCTTCTGTCGACCCCTGACGGCAAGGAGCATAGAGGCGCGCTCGGTAGTTGCCCTCATCGGGCAGATCACACGTATACTATGAGTGAGGGCCGTATGCGAGGAAGCTCATGAAGACAAAGCTGACTGTCACCATCGATGAGGAGCTGATTCCCAAAGCGAAGCGCTACGCCCGGCAACGGGGAATCTCTCTCTCCCAGCTCATCGAGACGTCGCTGCGGAGCACCACGGAAGGGGAAGAAACCACCTTCTCCCAGCGCTGGAGGGGGAAGTTCGAACCGGCCAACCGCGATGACGAGCGCTACAAGGCTCTCGCGAAGCGTTACCTGTGATCGTTCTCGTCGACACAGATGTACTGATCGACCTGGCGCTCAACCGAGCCCCGAACGCCGAGCCCGCGGCTCATCTTCTCGATCTACTTGAAAGACGGCCGGGAACAGCCTTCGTGGCTTGGCACTCCCTCGCGAACTTCTACTATGTGGTCTCTCCGATCCGGGGAAAGCAGCCGGCCCGGGATTTCCTCATCGACTTGGCGCGCTTCATCGAAGTGGCGTCCACGACAACAGAGAGCCTGCTCTACGCGGGCCAGTTGGACATGCCCGACTTCGAGGATGCGATGCAGGTCGCCGCAGCCTTGGCTTGTCGGGCCGGGCTGATCGCCACCCGGAACCTTCGCCACTATAAGCGGTCCCCGGTCCGAGCCGCGGAGCCACGCACTGTCGTGGAACAACTGCTGGGAAACTGATCCATGGTGCCAAATCGCGGATTTCGACAAGGCGCCCCTGTTGTCGACCCCGGGGGTGTGAAGGTCCGTTCGCGCGGAAGGGAGGATCGTACAGACCGGGAGGATCGTCCGGTCCTGCGGTGCGAACGTCCGTTCCTGCGGGGAGACGGCTCGGGCGAGTAGGGAGGAGCGTCCGTTCCTACGGGGAGACGGGCCGGGCGAGCGGGGAGACGGGCCGTCCGAGTGGGGAGAGCGTTCCGTTCCTACGGGTGGGAAGCTCGTTCGGGCTCCCCCAAGGCCCTCCCCACTGGAACGGAGCGTCCGTTCGCGTGGGGAGAGGCCTCTCCCCGCACGAACGGAGCTTCCGGGCGCCCGCCGGCGCTTCGCCCCCGCTCGCCCCGGCTTTGCCACTGCCGAAACGGGCGCCGCCGGCGCGTTCCCGCACCAGCGGCGAGCACGTCCACGATCAGGCCACGTCCGTACGGCCTTCCGTCACGTGCGAATCGAGGATCGCACCGCAGCGCTCCAGCGCCACCCCGTCGACAGCCCCCGCAGGTACAGGATCGGCAGCACCGCGGCCACCTTCGGCGACCGGCGCGTGTACGGCGGCAGGATCGAGCTCGTGAAGCGCTGCCGGCGACCCTCCTCGTCCACCCGCCGGTCATTGAGCTACAGGATTTGACCGTGCCTTCCCCAAATGGTGCCCCCTGGGCATCGCTTCGAAGCGTTAGGCGGACGAGTCACGTTGCCAGTCGGCCATTCGCCCAATGAGCCATATGAACGGCTCGACCTGGCCGTTCAACACGCATGCGCCCTTGATAATGCTGTCAAGCAGTCCCTGCACATCAGACAAGCACAAGGCGGAGACCGCCCGGTTGTCCGTGGGAAGCAATGAACAGAACGGCGTATCTGTTGTCTCGCGAGCTCCCAACGTGACGTCTCGCTCCTTGATCATAATCGTGATCGGTTCTCCATTGTCTGGGAGTCCGACCGACACGGCGAGATTCGGAGTCGGGCCATGGGCCCTGGCCAGCGTTTCCTTCAAGTAGGCGGAAAAGGCTTTGGCCCACTCCTCCACGCCGGATCGTCCTGGGGCCACCTCGAATTCGCTTTCGCCGGACGCGCGATCTTCCAGAGCCTGTCGCTCCTCCTCAGCTTCGCGCTCCGCGTCGATGAGGGCCTCGAGGGTCCTGTCAACGTCCTCTCGTGTATGAGAAGCCGAGCAGATGAACCTTAGGCGACCTCGTCCGATCTCCACGACCGGGTACGTTACAGCCGCCGTGAGCACGCCACGCTTATATAAGCCGTGTGCAATCGCATAGAGCTTGTCTTTATCGGAAAAATGCGGGGTGACAATGGGGCCATCTCCTGTCCCGAGGTCATATCCTGCTTCGGAGAACCGCTTCCGCATGTAGGTAGTTATATCCCAGAGTCGCTCTCGCAGTGCGTCGTCCGCGCTCAATCGGCGCAAGGCGGCGAGCGCTGCCGCGATATCGGCAGGGCTGGTCGTAGCCTGGAATATAAAAGCTCTGGCGGACGACTTCAGCAGGTCAATGTGCTCCTCTCGGGCGGCAATCACACCCCCAATGCTCCCGAGCGCCTTACTGAGCGTCGTCATGATGAAGTCTACCTGGTCGGTGACACCTTGAGAAGCGCAAAGACCGGCTCCTCGAGGGCCATAGAAGCCAAAGGAATGCGCCTCATCCACGAGCACGAGCGCATCGTATTTCTTCGCCGTGAGCACGATGTCCGCTACCGGCGCCACCCCCTCTCCCATGCTGTAGACGCTTTCGAGAACTACAAGAGCCGTGCGGTAAGGCGACGCTTCCGTCTTGAGGACTGATTCCAAGTCCGATGGATTGTTGTGTTGAAACGTTCTTATCGTCGCACCGGACAGCCGGGCGCCGTCAACGAGGGAAGCGTGACAGAGCTGGTCCATCACGACGACATCGTTGTCGCCAAGAATGCCTGCGACAACTCCGAGATTCGCGGTGAATCCTGTGGGGAACAGGCACGCGGCAGGCTTTCCCACCAACTCGGCAAAGGCTCTCTCGAACTCCAGGTGGAGATCGGTTACGCCGGATGCCACTGCGGATGTTCCCATTCCGGCCCCGAAGCGCTCCAGGGCAGATCTGGCTTCCTCAATGACCTCCTGATCACGGTTCAGGCCGAGGTACAGGTTGGTGGTCCATATGATGGCCTCGCGTTCTTCATGGGTGTACATATCGGCGACAGTGCCTCTGTGCGCGCTTCCTGTACGCAGCAACTTGCTGTGGGGGTCTCGGCCACGACGGCCCACCAGCCGCTTGAGCTCCCGGACGAGCATACCCTTGTCGGTAGCGGACCAGGAGGGCGCCTTCGCAGCCATGAACGGCGGGTAGCTGGACTGAATCTGGGCCTGAAAGCTAGCGAGTGTATCCGAGGCTCCACCGCGCGCCTTCTCCGGCGGCGCATGCTCCGTGGCGCTGCTCATCGACTCGAGGACGTAATCGGCCAGAGCAGCAGGAGTAAAGCGCTGGATAACAGCCGATGCCGGCAGCCTTCGACCTATGTTCGCGGCAAGCCGATTGCTCAGCTCCACCACGGTCAACGAGTCGAGGCCGAGGTCGTTCAATGAGTGATCCAGCGGCACTTGCTCGGGATCACGAAGACGAAGGAGAGGCGCGATCTCGCCTCGAATGATCGATAGCAGGGCCGCATGCCGCTCGTCCTTCGAAAGGCCCGCCAGACGGTGCACCCCGCCCCCGGCGTCGCGGGTGACGTCGGCCCCGGAGTGAGGGGCGAGGCATTGGCGCCGGTCAGGATCGCGACTCGCCTCCGGTTCCGGGAGCTGCTTGCGGTCGAGCTTGCCGTTGGGCAACCGAGGCAGCTCCTCGAGGTGCATCACGACCTGAGGCAGCATGTACTTCGGCAGCCGCTCCGCCAGGTACGCTCGCGCCGCCTCACGGGTCACCGCCTCGTCCCGGCTCACCACATACACCACGAGCATCTTCTGGCCGCCGCCCCCGTCCACGACCGCCGCCGCTGCGCCGTCCACGCCTTCCATCGACTCCAGCGTCGACTCGATCTCTTCGAGCTCTACCCGGAAGCCTCGGATCTTTACCTGTTGGTCGATCCGGCCCAGGAACTCGATCTCGCCGTCTTCCCTCCACCGGCATAGATCTCCTGTTTTGTACAGCCGCTCTTCCGGAATCGGCCCGGTCGGATCCACCTCGATGAACCGCTCCCTCGTAAGCTCCTCGTCGTGCAGGTATCCGCGCCCAAGCTGGTCTCCCGCCAAGTACATCTCTCCTGGAACCCCGACGGGAACCGGCTGCATGGAATCGTCCAGGATGTACGACCGAGAGCTCGACACCGGCTTGCCGATCGTGATCGACTCCGCACCTGCAGAAACCTCGGTAGCCGTCGAAAAAACCGTGTCCTCGGTCGCCCCATAGACGTTGACCACCCGCAGGCCCGGCTGCAGCGCGTGAAGCTGGTCCACCAGCGACCGCTTGAGCACTTCGCCCCCCAAGACGAAACACCGGATCCCCTCGGGCAGCCGTCCGGTCGCGAGCAACGCCTGCATCCCCGACGGCACCATGGTGCACGTCCTCACCCGGTCCGCCGACGGCAGCTCCAGCAGGGCCAGCAGGTTCTCGGCCAGCACCACCGTCCCGCCGAGTGACAACGTACCCAGGATCTCCATGACCGAGGCGTCGAAACAGATAGAGGCAGCCGACAGCACACCCGACAGCTCCTCGTCATCCAGCAACTTGCGCATCGACCGGGTCATCGCGACAACGCTTCGATGTTCGACGGCGACCCCCTTCGGTCGCCCTGTCGAGCCCGACGTGTACATGACATACGCCAGGTCGCTCGCCGACGGCCCAGCCACGCCGTCCGCCGTCCACTCCCCCACCTCATCGAGCCGTACGAGCTTTGGCACCCCCTCGCAGAGCTCTGCCATACTCTCGCGGTCCACGATGGCGGCCGCTACACGAGCGTGCTCCAGCATGTAGCGCACCCGCTCCCGCGGATACGCCGGATCCAGCGGCACGTACGTACACCCCGCTCGCAATACCCCTACGAGAGTCGCCACGAGCTCCCACGTGCGGCTCATGCACACCCCGACCAACGACCGCGGCTCCACGCCCCGAGCCACGAGCTCGCCCGCAATCGCGCTCGCCCGTTCCGTCAGTCGCTGGTAGTCGATCGCCGTCTTGCCATCGATGATCGCCGTCCGCTCCGGATGCGCCTGCGCCTGCTTCTCGATGAGCCCCCAGACCGTCTCCGTCCGGTCGTACGCCTCCTGCGTCCGAGCCCATTCGACGTGAACACGTTGCGCCTGCTCCTCGTCCAGCAAGGAGACTCTCCCTCTAGGCACACTCGGATCCTGGGTAACATGCTCCAGCACACGCTTTGGGGTATTGTTCATCGTAGACTGCCTTTCCCGCTAAATAGTCTCGGTCTACCGGCCGCAACCGTGGAGGGCCGGTTCGCCGATCGCCCGCCGGAGGACGGTCCTACCGCCCAATGTCGCGCCGCTCCGACTCGGTCCGGGCCCGGAGCGCGCTCGCCAGGAAGCGGGCGGCGAGGCTCCGGGAGAGCAGGCCCCGCTCCCGGAGCACCTCCAGGGCGCCGGCCACGCACGAGCGGTACTTCCGGCTGCCCAGCGACGGGTCCAGAGGGTCGCACGGAATCTCGGGGAAGACGATCCGCTCGCCGGCCCTGATGTCGTAGAGGCGGTTGACGGTGCCCCCGGGCCACAGGACCTCCACCGTGGCGGTCTTGGCCCGGCCCAGCCCGAAGAGCTGCGCCAGGGCGTCCTGGGAGGCGAAGCCCGATCCGCCGGCGACGGGGCGCAGCGTGGTCCGTCCCCCCTCGGGGGTCACCCGGATCACGGCGCCGATGCCGTCCCGGTTGACCCGCCCGTCGGGCAGCAGGCCCACGGTTCCCAGCGTGCGGACCTCGACCCAGCCGTTGTCGTTGCCGTCGTTGATCTCCACGGCCAGCCCCCCGTCCGGGAACTCGAGCCCGTTCCAGGTGAAGGCGCCACCTGCGGCCGGGGCGAAGACCTCCACGTATCTGGCGGTGGCATCGAAGGGACTGCCGTACTCGACGGGGTAGCGCTTCAGGGGGATCTCTTCCGGGATATCGAATGCGGAGGCGGTCACCAGATCCGGAAAGCCGTCCCGGTTCAGATCGCCGGTGGCGCCGCCATGGACGTTGCGCCGGGCGTGGTCCACGGCGAGGGCGTCCAGGTCGGCCTCGAAGCGGGCGGAGCAGCCCGGGTTGAGGAGGACGGCCCCGGGGTTGTCGGCGTTGATGGTGTGGAGGGAGCCGTCCAGGCTGCCGAAGAACACCACGTCCGGGTCGCCGTCGTTGTCCAGGTCCGGCGCCATCACAGCCCAGCCGAAGGGGGTGGCCCGGAGCGCCCCGGGCCCGGCGTCCACGAAGCCCCCTTCGGACGTTCCGAGGAAGGCCCGGGAAGAAAGCTGCCCCCGGGTGAAGGGTATGCCCACGACCGAGAAGACGTAGTCGCCCATGTTCGTGGCGAAGAAGTCCATGTGGCCGTCGCAGTCGAAGTCGGCGAACGCGAGGCCCATCCAGGACGTGCCGGGCAGGTCCGTGCCCACCCGATGGGTCACGGAGGTGAACCGGCCGGCGCCGTCGTTGTTCAGGACCTGGATTAGCCCGCGGCTCACTTCCGTCGGGGGGAGGCCCCCCTGGTCGTCGGCCTGGAGCAGGTCCACGTCCCCATCCTGGTCGTAGTCCACCAGGGCCAGGGCCCAGGTGATGGTGGCGGCGCCGTCCCGCGGCGGTCGGAAGCCGGTGAGGTTCCGGATGCCGGAGCTGACGCTCGCGTCCCGGAAGCGCAGGCGGCCTTCGTTCAGGAAGAGCTGGTTCGGGTGGCTGTGCTCCCAGGGCTCCACCAGGGTGGCGGTCCGGCGGCTCCAGTCGTAGGAGTTGGCCACCGCCAGGTCCAGCAGGCCGTCGCCGTCCACGTCGCCCACGGAGCAGTGGGTATGGCCCAGGTCGCTCTTGCCCAGGCCGCTCTCGGCGGTGGCGTCCCGGAAGGTGCCGTCGCCCCGGTTCTCGAACAGGCGGTTCGGCTCCGAGCGGCCCAGCACGACCAGATCCGGGTCGCCATCGTTGTCCAGATCGCCGAAGCAGACGCCGGTGGAGTCCTGGTCGGTGGCGGCGACGCCCGCCGCCTCCGCCACGTCCTCGAAGCGCAGGGCTCCGGTCTCCTCGAGGCGGTTGGCGTACAGGCTGTTGGCGGCACCGGGACCGTTGGTCACGTAGAGGTCCAGGTCGCCGTCGCGGTCGAAGTCGAGCAGCGCCACGCCTGGTGAGCCGCGGGGCTTCTCCGGCGTGGCGACGACCAGCGGCATCGTGTAGAGGGGCTGAGCCTTGATCCGCTCGAAGACGGCGTTCGTGGCCGACGGCGCGCGCCGGTAGTCGATCCCGGAAGCCTCGTCCGCCGCCAGGTCGTGGAACGTGACGCCGGCCCCGACGTCAGCGGCGGCCGGCACGCCCGCGCCTACGAGCACCGCACGCCGAGCGGACGCGGCTCGACCGTGCCCGCCGCAGGCGGCCAGCACGCCCGCGCCCACGAGCGCCGCGAGCAGGATCGTGGCGGTGCGGTGGAGCATCGATCACCTTCTCTCTGATTGGTCCGACGGACAGAGAATCGCCACCTCGCTATACATTATGAGGTGCGCGCGAATGACGGAGCGGGACAGGAGGTGGCGGCCGACACGCGCGGGACGGCGAACGGCCAGACCCTCAGCAGGATCGAGTCAGCGTAGCTCCCGCGTCAACCACTTCACCACGTACTCGCGCAGCTCCGGCATCTCGGGGAACGGCTCGCCATAGCTCTTCATGGCGCGGAACGGCAGCGGCTCCATCCGCAGCGCTTCATAGGTATTGCGGTCGGCGTCCTTGTCCCAGCCCTGGCTCTGCAGGAAGACGGTGCGGGTCCATCCGTCGCGGACGGGAGGCAGGCCGGAGGCCTCGAATTCGAGGGCGATCTCGTCGCCGGGAGCGAGGATGACCGAGCGGTCGTCCGTCTGCGCCAGCAGCTCGCGCACGTCGCCGTAGCGGGTGTAGCGGCCGGGGAACGGCAGCCACGGCGACTCGCCCGCCACCTTCTCGTACTCGAAGCCGTGAGGACCGTTGGGCGAGTTGCGGACGAGCCGGGAGAAGCCGCGGTAGCGCAGCTCCGCCTGACGAGGCGCCACGCGGGCGCGGACGACGGGGAGGGCGTCGGATGGCTGGCGGGTCCAGGCGATCCTGTCCCAGCCCAGCCACAGGGAGGTGACGATGCGCAGACGGCGGGCGCCTGAGGGCAGCGGCGGCGCGTCGACCACCATGGTCTTGGTCTTGCCCGCCGGGAAGCCCATCGAGGGCATCAGGACCTCCCAACCCTTCTCCGTTTCCACTTCCAGGCGAGGCGGCAGATAGGGAAAGTCGGGACGCTGGGCCGAGGCTAAGTTCAGGCTCGCGTCGGCGGGGAAGATCCAGCCGTCGAGATGGAGCCGCACCGGGCCGCCGGGCGCCTCGCCGAGATCGAAGGTGAACGTCCACGCTCGCGCCACTCCCTGGTAGGGGCTCGGCTCGTAGCCGGAGGCGTAGACGTCGTCGCGGGCGCGGACGCGGTCCGTCACCTCGGCCCCTCCACCGTCCCAGGCGGCAGCGACCGGGCGGAGCCCTTGCGAGGCGAGCACGCGCACCGGCTGGCGCCGGCCGGGCTCCACCTTGAGGCTGCTCGCCACCTCGACGGCGGCGGGATGGTCCACCACCCAGAGCCGAACGGCGTCGAAGAAGGCGGCTTCCCACAGCTCCTCGGTGATTCGAAGGCGATAGGCGCCGCCGGCCGGCCGGGCGCCGTCCACCCGCACCAACTCGTCGGGATCCGCGCCGGCCCAGACGCCGGGCGCCACCGGCAGGCCGATCGGCGAATTCCACAGCAGGTCGGTGACGAAGTCGAAGCGCTCGCCGGTCCAGGCATAGAGGAACGGGCAGCTTCCCTTGAGGAGCTGCTCTTCCACCACCCGCTGGTCCACCTGCGGCTGGAGCCGGCTCTGCGGCACGCCGTTCGTCCAGGTCACCCGCAGGATGTCGGCCTGGCGCAGGCCGCCGAGACCGAAGTGGGTGACGGCGCCGGTGACCTCGCGGAGCTGGTAGGCGCTGCCGGAGCGCACCTCGACGACGGCGCCGAGCCCCTGGAGGTTGTTCTTGCCGCTGCCCTGGGTCAGCGCCCGCAGCCGCACGGCGAGCCAACGGTTCTTGTTCCCGCCCGCGTTCTCCAGCCGGTGGAGACCGGAGGCTCCGGCCGCGACGAGATCGAGGTCGCCGTCGGAGTCGAGGTCGGCGGCGATCAATGTGGCGGCTGACACCGGCGCGCCCTCGACCGGCAACGGCTCGAAGACGGGCGCGGCGATGGTGCCCCGCTGGCCGAGCACCACCACGCCGTCCGGACCGGCAGCGGCCAGGTCGAGCCGACCGTCGTTGTCGGCGTCGAAGGCGAGCACGGAAGTGAGCCGCTTGCTGCCGGGCAGTCCCGGGAGCGGCCAGGGGACGAAGCGGCCGCCCACGTTGTGCCAGAGGCTGAGCCCGGAGCCGGCGGCGGCGAGGTCCGGCAGGCCGTCGTTGTCCAGATCGGCGCTGGCGACGGCCTCGACGGGTGCGGAAGCCGCGAGCCCGCCGGCGGCGGTGCGGTCGGCGAACCGGCCCTGACGCTGGTTGTCGATCCAGGCGATCCCCTGCGCGTGGGCCATGACCAGGTCGAGATCGCCGTCGCGGTCGAGATCGCTCGCCGCGAGGTCCCGGATCCCGGCGAACGGGAGCCGCGGCAAAGTCTGCGGTCCGACGGGCTCGAGCGGCCCTTGAAGCGCGTTGCGGAAGAGCTCGATCGCGGGCGTCTCGCCGCCGCCCACGGCAAGGTCGAGATCTCCCTCGATGTCGAAATCGAGCACGGCGGCGGCCGTTCCTCCCGCCTTGGTCAACCCGGCGCCGGAGGTCGCGTCATCGAAGCCCCCGTCCCCCCTCCCCCGCCAGAAGACGACCCGCTTGGGTCCGAAGCCGATCAGGTCGGTCCGGCCGTCGTTGTCGAGGTCCGCGGCCAGGAGCCCTTCGATTCCCGCCGCCTCCGGCCCCGCCACGGGCTCGCCGCCGCGCCGCACCTCCAACCGCGGCGCCTCACCGCCTTGGACCCAGGCGAGGTCCGCCTTGTCGTCGCCGTCGAAGTCGGCGGCGGCCAGGGCGCGGTCGGCGGCCGGCTCGGCCGCGAGCGCGGCGGTCTGGAAGCGCACCGGCAATGGATCGCCGAAGGAGGAAGGAGGCGGCTCGGCCGCGAACCGCTCGACGGGAAGGCCCAGGACGCCGGGCAACAGCTCATTCAGGCTCTGCTGGTAAACGGCGGTGGGCTTCAGGACGTTTTCCAGGCGGATGGCCGGCACACGGGCCGCCGCCACCTCTCCAGATTCCAGTGCGGCGAGCACCGGCGCCAGGGCAGAGGAAGCCGCCGGAGACGCCGTGCCGGCCAGCTCGCGAACGCGCAGGAAGGCCCGCGTGGCTTCCGCGCGGTCGCCGGCGGCGACGGCCCGCTGACCGGCTTGGAGCAGGACGACCAGGTTCTCCGGCCGCAGCCGCGAGAGAGCCTTCAAGGCGTCCGCGAGGGCCGCTTCGGCCTCCGGACCGGAAAGCTGCGCCGCCTGGCGGTAGAGCGAGTATTGGACGTCCACGCGATCCGGCGCCGCCTGCACGGCTCGGCGGTAGGCGGCGAGCGCCTCTTCGGGCTTGCCGCTCCAGTGCAGCACGTCCCCCTGAATCGCCAGCAGGTCGGCCCGGTCCGGCGCCTTGGCGAGCGCCTGCGCGATCCAACTCTGGGCCTCCTCGTTCTTCTGCTGCCGCAGGGCGGCGATGGCGAGGTTGGCGTAGGCGAGAGGATCGGCCGGCGCCAGCTCCTGGAGCTTGCGGAAGGTTTTGGCGGCCTCGGCGGGCCGCTCGTTCTCGAGCTGGGCCAGGCCGAGGTTGCGCAGCGTCGCGGCCTGGCTGGAGACCGGCGCGGATGCAGGCTGCGGAGCGGGACCCGGCATCAAGAAAGCGAGGGCGAGGAGGAGGAGCAGACAGATCATGCGAACCGCATTGTATCGTCCGCGCGGGCCCCTCACCTCCCCGGCCCTCCTCTCCCCGAGGGTCTGTGAATATATCGAGGGTCACTGCTGTCCAAGAACGGTCTGCCAGGCTGATGAGAAGCCAGTCGCGAGGCGGGTTTCTGTGGTCCAGAGCGGCACTTTGGCGGTCCAGGTCTGGGGGGTCATGAAGGGAGCTGTCCAAGAGACCCAGCAAGGAGAGGCTGAGCTGTTCAGGAGGTGGCAGCCGGGGCGGAGTATCAAAGGACTTGTTCAACTACTCATTCAGATCGCGGTAGGTAAACAGGTTCCAGACGCAGGAGCGAGGCTAGGTGGAGGGCCTTGAAGAACAGCTCGATCGGGGCCTAGCAGGTGTCAGCCTCCGCCTCGTCGAGCGGCTCAAGGAGCGCTTCGACCCACTCCGCGCGCCACTCCTGCGGGTCGTCTTCAACCTCGACCGCCGGGTCGACCTGCCGGCGATGGAGGGGCTCTCGGTCCGGCTCCGGCCGACGCCGATCACCCACACGCAGCTCGACTTGAGCGTCAACGTCCTCGAAGAGGGAGGCCGCCTCGGGCGGAGACGGCGGGCCGCCCGGCTACGCCCCGGAGCCGGTGGCGGTCGGCGAGGGGGGAGTGATTGCAAATAAATAAAATGGTATACCCAAAGGAAAAAGGGGTCGTCACCGGCTCTCGCTTCCTGGACAAGAGGATAAACTCCGCACCATGCGCGTCCTCGTTCTGGAGAATCGGGACGCCTTCACCCCGGATCTGGTGAAGGCTCTGGAGGCGCTCGACGCGGAGTGCCTGGTCCACCGCGCGGGCAATCTCGACCTGGAAGCCGTCCAGGCGCTCAGGCCGAAGCGGATACTGCTCTCGCCCGGATCGCTCGGGCCGAAGAAGATCAAGGTCTGTGGAGAGGTGGTCGAGAAGCTGGCGGGAGAGATCCCGATCCTCGGCATCTGCCAGGGCGTGCAGGTGATCGCCTCGGTCGCGGGAGCGCGCATCCTGTCCACAAAGAAGAAGGTGGAGGGCAAGACCTCGATGGTCCGCCACGACGGCAAGGGGCTCTATCGGGCTCTGCCGAACCCGTTCACGGCGGCCTGCTCTCCCCTCGTGGTGATCGATCCCACCCACGAGCCCCACTTCGTCGAGCTCAGCGCCTGGAACGAGGACGGCGCGGTCCTGGGGCTCCGCATCGGAGGGCTCGGCGTCGAGGGGGTGCAGCTCCACCCGGAGGCGTTCCTCACCGAATCGGGGACCGATCTGCTGTTCAACTTCCTCTACCGCTCCCAGACCTGGTAGGCCATGTGGTCCGACCGGTTGCCCGAAACGAGGCGGCGCCGGCTCATGGAGCGGTTGCGGGGGGTCCTCCCCGCTCCCCTCCCTCACTCTCGCGGCGCCACGACCCCGCTCCGGAGCCCCGGCGCACCCGCCCGGCCGGAGCAGGTCGCCGAGGAGCTGCGCCACCTCCCCGGCTTCGCCTGGCTCGACGGCGGCGGGGAGAGGGATCACCGGTTTTTCGTTCAGCCGTTGGCTGTGCTGACCGCGCGCAAGGGACGGGCGGCCGTCGTAGGGCCGGCCGGCCGGATTACGTTCTCGGCGGGAGGGTTCGGCCTGCTGGAGGCAGCCTTCGCCGCCTGGGGCGGTCCGGCCAAGG
This sequence comes from Thermoanaerobaculia bacterium, assembly GCA_036380715.1. Classification (GTDB taxonomy): domain Bacteria; phylum Acidobacteriota; class Thermoanaerobaculia; order Multivoradales; family UBA5704; genus UBA5704. The sequence continues at coordinate 45,782 of DASVEF010000299.1, forward strand.
CTTTTCTGACCGGTTATCTCGGCTATGAGCTGTGCGCCGAGCTCGAACGCTTCGCTCCGGTCTCCCCCGCCGATCTGGAGGACGATCTGAAGACGCCCGACCTCCACCTGGCGCTCTACGTCTCGTGCCTGCGCTGGGACGGCCGGAGTTGGACCCTGGAGAGCACCGACGCCTGGCCGGGGATGGGCGATCCGGTCCGCGAGGCCGAGCGCGTGCTCGCCGCCGCCCGGAGGCGCGAGATCCCGGCTCCCCCAGAGAGTCGCCTGACCTCGGGACCGGTGGTCAGCCGGCCCTCGCGCCCCGGCTTCGAGGCGGGCGTCGAGCGGATCGTGGAGCGCATCCGCACCGGCGAGGTCTATCAGGTGAACCTCTGCCGCCGGCTGGAAGCCCCGCTCTCTCCGGAGGATGTCTGGCCTCTCTATCAGAGGCTGCGCGCCGCGAGCCCCGCCACCCATGGCGCGTTCCTGGACCTCGGGCGCAGTGATTCTCATCGGGCCCTGCTCTCCGTCAGCCCGGAGCTGTTCCTTTCGGTCCGCGATGGAGTGGTCGAGACCCGCCCAATCAAGGGGACCCGGCCGCGCGGAGCCACGCCGCGCGAGGATCGGGCCCTGGCCCGCGAGCTCCAGGAGAGCGTCAAGGACCAGGCGGAGCTGACCATGATCGTCGACGTGGCGCGCAACGATCTGGGGAGGGTCTGCGAGACCGGCACCGTGGAGGTGGTCCGCCACGCCGAGCTGGTGACGCTGCCGACCCTGCACCACACGGTCTCCACGATCCGCGGCAAGCTGCGCGCGGACGAGAGCCTGGTCGCGCTCTTGCGCGCCGCCTTTCCGCCGGCCTCGATCACCGGCGCGCCGAAGATCCAGGCGATCGTGGTGGCCGCGGCCGAGGAGGAACGCCGGCGCGGTCCGGCCATGGGGGCCGTGGGCTGGCTCTCGCTCGGCGGCGACCTGGAGCTGTCGGTGGCGATCCGCACGGCGGTCGCGGCCCGCGGGCGAGTCACCTACCACGCCGGCTGCGGCATCGTCGTCGATTCCGATCCGGAGCTCGAATTTGCTGAAAGCACGGTCAAGGCGCGGGCCTTTCTCTCCGCCCTCGGCGTCCCGGAGGTGACGTGATCCTCGCTTGGTGGAACGGCCTCACTCTGCCGGATAACATTGTCCGGATCGATCCCGACGACGCCGGCTTCCTCTACGGCGACGGCCTGTTCGAGACCCTGCGCGTCGACCACGGCCAGGCCCTGGACGTCGAAGCCCACCTGGACCGCCTCTTCGCCGGCTTCCCCCGGATCGGGATCGACATCCCCGAGGACCGGGAGATGCTGGAGCGCGGCATCGCCGCGGTCGCCGAGCAGGCCCCCCGTCCGGTGTCACGCTTGCGGATTACGGTCACCCACGGCGCCGGCGCCGAGCCCACTCGGCTGATCCGGGCGGTCCCCTATTCACCCCCCGGCGAAGGGATGTACCGGAACGGCGTGCCGGTGATCCTCCTTCCCGACTTCCGGGTCGATTCGCAGAGTCCCCTCGCCGGGCTCAAGAGCCTCTGCTATCAGATGAATCGCCTGGCACTCCTCCGTGCGGAGGCTGCGGGGGCTTTCGATGCCCTGCTGCTCAACGAGCGCGGGCTCCTGGCAGGTGGATCGAGGAGCAATGTAATCCTGACCCTCCCCGACGGCGTCTTCACCCCTCCGTTGGCGGATGGCTGCCTTCCGGGGACCGTGCGGCGGCGCCTCTTAGAAAAGGGAAAGGTTGTTGAGCGGTCGCTGACGCCCGAGGATCTGGAGAACGCGAGGGAGGTTTTTTTAACGAACAGTCTGATCGGGGTGCTGCGGGCCCTCACCCCCTGACCCCCTCTCCCGTCACCGGGAGAGGGGGAATCTGGTTAGCCAGGCGGTTACGACGGCAGCTCGCCGACCACCCGCTTGACCTCGGTCCCGGCGGGGAACCGGGTGTTCGTGTTCGCGTGGTTGATGATGGCGAGCGTCTCGAGGTCGACGTCCGACGGGTAGCGGCGGGCGAACTCCTCCAGCGTCATGGCGCTGGGCAGCGACACGATGTCGATCCGCTGCGGCTGGACGTCGAGGAGCCTGCGGTCTCTCACCCGCTCGAAGCTGGCGAGCGAGGAGGAGAGGAGGTCGTCGTAGCCGTTCCAGCGGTTGGCCATCGTGTAGCCGAGCACCTGGTAGACGCGGTTGTTGTCCTCCACGAAGGCCGCGACGCCCTGGAGGTCGCCGGCCTGGCCGCGCTGCACGCCGAAGACCCGGGCGACGGCCGGCAGGCCACCGAGGTCCGCCCGCAGCGCCTGCCCCTGCACGATGCCCTGCTGCGAGAAGAACTCGCGGGCCGCTTCCTCCGGCGAGGTGCGGCCGGAGAGGGTCAGCACCACCACCGCGTCCTCCCGCGGGCTGATGGCGCCCACCGCCTGCTTCTGGTTGCTCGTCTTCCAGCCCCGCGGGAAGGTGATCTGGAACCCGAGGTCAGGCTGGATGAACGTGTTGCCCCGGAAGTATCCCTCGCGCGGGTTCTGCCCAAAGACGACGTTGTCGATCTGCTGCAGGAAGCGCTCGCGGCCCACCGTGGCCTGCGAGAAGTTCTGGTTGAGTCCGGCCACCTGCGACTCGATCCGCTGGATGCGGTTCTCGGGCGCGGGGTGCGTCGACAGCCAGTTGGGGATCCGGGCGCCCTTCATTTCCCGCTGGCTCACCCGGGCCAGGGTCTCGAACACCCCGCTCATCTCGCGCGGGTCGTAGTTCTCCCGCACCATGTAGCGCAGGCCCAGGTCGTCGGCCTCGCGCTCGTCGTCGCGGCCGTACTTGAGGAACATGAGCTGGAGACCGGTGTTCGCGATGTCGCCGTAGTTGGCCAGCTCGGGCTTGAGGATCATGCCGGCGATCAGGCCGATCTGCGCGAGCTGCGCCTTGCTCATCTGCTCGACGCTGTGGCGTCCGGTCACGTGGCCGATCTCGTGCCCCAGGACCGAGACCAGCTCGGCCTCCGAGCTCATGTGCGAGAGCAGCCCGCGGGTCACGTAGATGAAGCCTCCGGGCAGGGCGAAGGCGTTGACCACCGGGTCGTCCACCACCCGGAACGTCCAGGGCAGATTCGGCCGCTCCGACTCCGCGGCCAGCCTCTTGCCGAGGCGTTCGACGTAGGCCTGCAGATCCTGATCAGGATAGAGGCCCAACTGCTGCACCACCTGCTGGTCGGCTTCGCGGCCCATCGCGATCTCTTGCTCTTCACCGATGAAGGCAATCTGCTTCTTTCCCGTCGCCGGGTTGGTCGAGCAGCTGGACAGGATGAGCGCACAGGCCACCAGTGCGGTGAGTCTCTCTCTCCAATGCTGTGTATTCCACCGAACCATGGCTCGTCTCCTTGTGAGTCTGCGGCGGGGACCGCGGGCGATCCGTGCCGACACAGAAGGTGGTTGCAAGGACGATGCCCTCTTTTCAGCCGCGGCGCGGCGATTGCATAGGCGCTGGCGCGGATAGACGGGAGGAAGGAGCAGCTCATGAACATTACAGTCCTGACAGGGCTCGATAAGAAGGATGGTCCGCACGACGTGGTCGTCGACCAGATCGCTGACGCGCTGCGGCAGAACGGTCACGAAGTGTCCCTGCTGGAGGTCTACAACGACGTCCGGCAGGTCGTCGACGGGCTCGGCGAACACAAGCCCGACCTGGTCTTCAACCTGCTGGAGAGCTTCGGGGAGGACACCGGCGCCGATGTCGCGGTGGCCGGCCTGCTCAACCTGCTCGGTGTGCGCTACACCGGCGGCGGCCCCGGGGAGCTCTACCTGCGCCAGGACAAGGGGCTCGCCAAGAAGGTCTTCGCCTTCGACGGGATCCTCTACCCCCACTTCGCGGTCTTCTCCAGGGATTCCGACCTGGAGACCGGCGGCAAGCTGCGCATGCCGCTGTTCGTCAAGCCGCTGAGCGCCGACGCCTCGATCGGCATCGAAGGCGATTCCCTGGTGCGCGACGCGACGTCCCTGATGAAACGGGTCGTCGACATTCACGAAAAGGTGAACGATTCGGCTCTGGTCGAGGAGTACATCGAGGGGCGCGAGCTCTACGTCGGCGTCCTCGGCAACCGCGAGCCCACGGCCCTGCCGCCGATCGAGGTGGATTTCTCAGGCCTGCCGGAGGGGGCGCCGCGCGTGCTCGGCTCGAAGGCGAAATGGAACCCCGACAGCGTCGAGTACAAGGGCACGAAGTCGGTGCTGGCCGATGACCTCCCCGACGAGCTGCGGGCGCGCCTTCAGAAGACGGCCATCGAGGCCGCCCGCGCCGTGCGGGTGCGCGACTACGGCCGCGTGGACCTGCGGCTGACCGATACAGGTGACATCTACGTCATCGAGGTCAACGCCAACTGCTACCTGGAGAAAGGGAGCGAGTTCGCCGTCGCCGCAGCCGCCTCGGGGCTGGAGTTTTCCGCCCTGATCCAGCGGATCGTGGAGCTGGCGATGGAGCGGTACGAGGCCATCGCCCCCTCCCAGGTCCTCCAGAATGCCTAAGGCCACAGCACCCATCGCGGGAAGGGGTTACGGCATGTAGCTCCCTCGATGCACGTGGTTCATCGCCAGTGCCGTGACGAGGGTGGTCAGGGCGATGACCGCGGGCACCTCCCGGTCTTCGGGATAGACCTGCTCCAGGGCTTCGGCACGCTCGGCGAGGTGGTCGAGCAGGCGGCGGGTGCGCTCCGGAAAGTGGCCGGTCCAGCGGTAGACGTCCGCCGGCAGGTCCCGGCGCAGGCGGCGGATCAGGACGGCCGCGGGACGGCGGGGCGCGTCGGTCGAGAGGTCCTCCGGCCGGCCCAGATCCTCGAAGATGGCGCGCATCGCGCCGTCCAGCCCTGGAGGGAATTCGCCGCCGGTCCCGCTCATATCGTCGTAATACTGGTCCAGCGTATACGCGATCTCCCCCACGTCCTCGTCGAGCTCCTCGTCGGTGACGAGCGGCTCGCGGTCGCTCAGCTCGGCCATGACCGCGTCGCAGTAGCTGAGCTTGGCGAGCGCCTCGGGCCAGGCGGCGTACTCCGATGACCAGTCGAGCCCGGGGGTCATCCAGACGGCGAACGTCTCCGCCCAGTCCTCGTCCGGATGCTTCTGGGCATACCAGCCCGGGAGGTGGCGGACGTAGCGCCGGCTGAAGGGCTCCGGCCGGTACTCCTCCCGGTACGGCTGGGTGATCGAGCCGAAGCGCTCGACCCACTCCTCCGAGTCGTAGAGCTCGTAGGCGTAATTGACGACGTGCCCCATCTCGTGCCGCAGATAGCGCAGGATGTCGGCGCGCCCCATCCCCTCGACATGCCCGGTGCGCTCGGCGTGGATGCGCGTCAGCTCCGGATGCGCCAGGTAGAAGGGAATGGCGATGGCGATCGTCTTGAAAGGCACTCCCCACTCGCTGGAGAGGTAGAACCGCGGGCGCACCTTGCGGATGCCGGCCTGCTCCAGCTCCCGCTCGAATTCCCGCAGGATCGGCTCCAGCGGCGTGCCCTCGATCCGCAGACCGAGGTCCCGGATCGGACGCGACGACAGATTGGCTTCCTGGAACACGGGCTCCATGGCAGGCTCCATCCTCCCACTAGAGGAAGGCAAGATCGGTGCCGCGCCTCCCATGCTAATCTGTGCTGCATGTCGACCGAATACGTCGAGCAACGCGACGGCGGCTACTGGATCGCCGAAACCCGCGTCTCGTTGGACTCGATCGTCCACGCCTTTCTGAACGGGCAGACCGCCGAGAGCATCGCCCAGTCCTTCCCGGTCCTCCGCCTCGAGCAGGTCTACGGAGCGATTACCTACTATCTCGGTCACCGCGCGGAGGTCGACGCTTACCTGGAGAAGGTCCGGTCGGAATTCGAAGCCCTGCGCCGGTCAGCCCGCGAGGCGGACCCCATGTTCTACCAGAAGCTCGCGGACGTCAGTTTGTAACCTATCCGCCCTACCCCTCGTACTGTAGACAGCAACCCCGGAGAGGTTGCTTCAACAGGAGGGATAGCCAGATGAAAAAGCTTGTGTCGACCCTTGCCGTCGCGCTGCTGTGGACGATTCCGGCCAGCGCGGACGAGACCGTGCGGCACTTGAGCAAGCAGATCCCGACGGCCGACGTCGAGCGGGTCAGCCTCGACTTCCCGGTCGGACAGCTCCTCGTGGACGGCTGGGACAGCCAGCAGGTCGATCTCGACGTCCGGCTGGAGTGCGAGCGGGACACGCGTTCCTGCCGCGAGGCGGCCCAGAAGGTGCGGCTCGTCTACAGCACGGATGACGGCCAGCTCCATGTGGAGATGAAGGACTGGCCCAAGATGGGAGGCAAGGGCCTGGAAGCGCACATCCAGATCAAGGTGCCCCGCCGCCTGGCGCTCAACGCCGACCTCGGCGTCGGCGAGATGCGGATCGCCGGGATCGAGGGCCACCTGAACGCCGATCTCGGCGTGGGCGAGCTGTCGGTGACGATGCCCGAGTCCGCGGTGGCCTCCGTGAACGCCGACACCGGTGTCGGAGAGGCCAACCTCACCGTGAACGGTAAGCACTACGAGAGCTCCGGATTCATCGCGAAGGAGATCCGCTGGAAGGACGGGAACGGCAACGCCCGCGTCCAGGTGGACTGCGGGGTCGGCGAGATCGACGTTCGGCTGCAGTAGGTGACCGATCTCCACGTCGTCCTCGTCGAGCCGGAGATCCACTGGAACACCGGCAACGCCGGCCGGAGCTGCCTGGCGGCCGGCGCGCAGCTCCACCTGGTGGAGCCGCTGGGCTTCTCCCTCGACGAGCGGGAGGTGCGCCGCGCCGGGCTCGATTACTGGCCGCGCGTCGATCCGCGGATCTGGCCCTCCTGGGAGACCCTGGAGGCGAGGCTCCCCGAGCTCGGGGAGCCTTTCTTCTTCAGCGCGGAGGCGCCGCGGGACTACTGGAGCGTCCGGTATCCCGAGCGCGCCGTGCTGGTCTTCGGCAGGGAGAGCGTGGGGTTGCCGCCGGAGATCCGGGAGAGGTGGCGGGACCGGCTGGTCGGCATCCCGATCCTGGACCCGGAGATCCGGTCGCTCAATCTCTCGACTTCGGTGGCTCTGGCGCTGTATGAGGTGATGCGGCAGAGGGGACCGATCCCCATCCTCCCCCGCCCGGGGTCTCCAGAATGAGCCGGTCTCCGGGCTCCGCCTCGCACCCGTCCACGGAAGCCAGCTCCACCACCTCCCCGGACGCGCGCACCAGCCGCTGACGTCCGGGGAGCCCCGGCTCTCCCCCGTCCATGCCATAGGGGCGCTCCACCCGGTGCTGGGTGAGGAGCGACAGTGATACGGGCTGGAGGAACGTCAGCTCGCGCACGGCGCCGTCCCCTCCGCGCCATCGCCCCGCGCCTCCTGAGCCGGCGCGGATGGCGAAACGCTCCAGGCGCACGGGATAGCGGTGCTCGAGCACCTCGGGGTCGGTGATCCGGGTGTTCGTCATGTGCGTGTGGACCGCGCTCGCTCCGCGGGCTCCGGGAACGGCTCCCGAGCCGCCGCAGACGGTCTCGTAATAGCCGAACCGCGCGTTCCCGAAAAGCACGTTGTTCATCGTCCCCTGGCTGCAGGCGGCGAGCTTCAGGGCCTTGAGCAGAGTGTCGACGAGGCGCTGGCTGGTCTCGACGTTACCGCCCACGACTGCGGGAGCCTCGGCAGGATCCTCCGGAAAGGGCGGGTTCAGCAGGCCCGGCGGAATGCGGATTTCGACCGGGCGGAGGATGCCTTCGTTCAGGGGGAGCGGCTCGGCGATCAGCAGGCGGAGGACGTACAGCACGGCGCTCCGCACCACCGCCGGCGGCGCGTTCAAATTGCCGGGATGGACGCCGGCCGATCCCGCGAAGTCGACCACGGCTCCCGAAGGGGAGATGTCGATCCGGACGGCGATCGGCGAGCCGTCGTCCAGCCGTTCCGCGGCCTCGTACCTCGCCTCGGGCAGATGGGCCAGGGCGGAGCGGAGCCGCTCTTCCGCCCGCGCTTTCAGGGCCGCCATGTAGTGCTCCACCATGGCGCGGCCGTGCTCGCGCGCCAAGCTCCGGAGGGCTTCCGCGCCGCGATGGTTGGCGGCGGCCGCGGCGCGCAGATCGGCGAGGTTCTCCTCCACCGCCCGGGTGGGGAACGGCGCCTCCAGGAGCAACCGGCGCATCGCGTCCCATCGGGGCTCGCCGCCGCGGGCCAGATACGCCGGAGGGATCACCACCCCTTCCTCGATCAGACGCCGGGCTCCCGGCGGCATCGACCCTGGCCGGACGCCGCCGATCTCCGCGTGGTGGGCGCGGCTCCCAACATAGCCCAGCAGCTCCTCGCCTTCCGAGAACACCGGCGTCACGACCGTCACGTCCGGCAGGTGAGAGCCCCCGAAGCCGGGATGGTTGGTGACCACCACGTCTCCGGGCTCCATGGGGAGGACCTCGCGCAGCCGGCGCACGCAGAGCCCCAGCGCCCCCAGGTGGACCGGGATGTGCGGCGCGTTGACCACCAGCTCGCCCGCCGAGTCCAGGAGGGCGCACGAGAAGTCCAGACGCTCTTTGACATTCGTCGAAACGGCGGTGCGCCGCAGCATTTCTCCCATCTGGAGGGCCACGGCCGCGAAGCGATGGGTGAACAGCTCGAGCTGGACGGCCTCGGGGCGGAGGTGAGAGGTCATGGGCGGAATTATAGGAGTTGGGAGAATAGGATGGCTCGCGGTTTGCACCTCGGCGGCGGGAGAATGCCGAGAACGACAAAAACGCGGAAGACCGCCCCCGCCCCCCTCAATCCGGAGCACGGCTATCCAAGACCGCAGCTCCAGCGCGACGAGTGGATCTCCCTCAATGGCCCCTGGGAGTTCAAGCTGGACCCGGAGGGCAGGTGGCAGATCCCGGGCGAGTTCGTCTGGGATTCCACCATCCTGGTCCCCTACTCGCCCGAGACCCCGTTGAGCGGGATCCACGACACCGGCTTCTACCGGCGCTGCTGGTACCGGCGCACCTTCCGGTCCCCGGCCCTCCGGCAGGGCGAGCGGCTGCTCCTCCACTTCGGGGCGGTCGACTACGCGGCGACGGTATGGGTGAACGGATCTCTTGCGGTCTTTCACGAGGGGGGCTACACGCCGTTCACGGCGGACATCACGAACCTGCTCCTCCCCGCCGGCGAGCAGGGTGTGGTCGTGCGGGCCGACGACGATCCCCACGACCTCTCCAAGCCGCGCGGCAAGCAGGACTGGCAGCTCGAGCCGCACTCGATCTGGTATCCGCGCACCACCGGCATCTGGCAGACGGTCTGGCTGGAGCGCGTCCCCTCCACCTGGATCGGCAGCATCCGCTGGACGCCCAGCCTGGAGCGCTGGGAGCTCGGGTTCGAGGCCTTGATGGAAGGCGAGTACCGCGAGCGGCTGCGCCTGGGCGTCAAGCTGCGGGTTGGCGACCAGCTCGTCGCGGACGACACCTACACCGTGGTCTCCGGCGAGGTCCACCGACGGATCGCCCTGTCGGACCCGGGCATCGACGATTTCCGCAACGAGCTGCTGTGGAGCCCGGCGACGCCGACACTGATCGAGGCCCACCTCCAGCTCTGGGCGGAGCGCGGCGAGCTGCTCGACGAGGCCCGCAGCTACACGGCGCTGCGCACCATCGCCATCGAGGGGAACCGGATCGTGCTGAACGGCCGCCCCTATCCTCTGCGCCTGGTGCTCGACCAGGGCTACTGGTCGGAGAGCGGCCTGACCGCTCCGGGCGACGAGGCTCTGAAACGCGATGTCGAGCTGGCCAAGGCCATGGGTTTCAACGGCGTGCGGAAGCACCAGAAGATCGAGGACCCGCGCTACCTCTACTGGGCGGACCGGCTCGGCCTGCTGGTCTGGGCAGAAATGCCGAGCGCCTACCGCTTCAACAAGCGTTCCATCCAGCGCCTGACCCGCGAGTGGATGGAGGCGATCCGCCGCGACTACAGCCACCCCTCGATCATCGCCTGGGTGCCATTCAACGAGTCCTGGGGCGTGCCGAACCTGCCGAACAACGAGCCCGAGCGGCACCTGGTCCGCTCGCTCTACCACCTCACCAAGACCCTGGATCCGACCCGCCCGGTGATCGGCAACGACGGCTGGGAGAGCGTCGCCACAGATATCGTCGGCATTCACGATTACGACGCCGACCCGCGGCGGATCGCCAGGCGATACCACGCCGAGGACGTGCTGCCGCGGCTGTTCAAGCGGGAGCGCCCGGGCGGGAGGCTCCTCGTGCTGGAAGAGAACGCCTACTACGACCAGCCGGTCATGCTGACCGAATTCGGCGGCATCTGCGCCTCCGACGACGAGAGGACCTGGGGATACTCGCGGGCTGCGAGCGGCAACGATCTCGCCGAGCGCTACCGGGAGCTCCTGGAGGTGGTGAATTCCCTCGACGTCCTCTCCGGGTTCTGCTACACCCAGTTCGCCGATACCTACCAGGAAGCCAACGGGCTGCTCCGCGCCGACCGCACCCCGAAGTTCCCGCTGGAGGAGATGGCGTCCGCCACGCGCGGCGAGGTAGAGCGGCGCCAGAGGAAGAAGAGGATGCTCAGCGGAGTGGGCGCGGCCGGCACCCGGCATGAGCCGGAGGCTCCACCGTTCGACGACGATTGATCGCCATGCACAAGCGTTCGCTGACCAAGCCCGACGGCCGCGCCCTGATCCTTTATGCGCGGCAGCCGATCCCCGAGGGGATCGAGGCGGTCAGCCCGGACGCCAACCCGCCCGGCCGCAAGACCCATCTGCGCTGGCACCCCCTGCGCGGCGAGTGGGTGGCCTACGCCAGCCATCGCCAGAACCGCACTTTCCTGCCGCCGCCCGAGTACAACCCGCTCGCGCCGACCACCGATCCCGCGCACCCGACCGAGGTTCCGGCCGGCGACTGGGAGGTGGCGGTGTTCGAGAACCGCTTCCCCACCTTGTCCGAGCACGCCGAGGAGCCGCCGCCGCCCGCGATCGTGCCCACGCGGCCTGGCAAGGGAGCCTGCGAGGTCGTGGTCTTCACGCAGGACCCATCGACCTCGCTGGGCGCGCTCCCCCTCGCACGCCTGGAGCTGATCGTGGAGGTCTGGGCCGACCGCCACCGCGAGCTCGGCGCGCGGCCTGACGTCGACTACGTGTTTCCGTTCGAGAACCGCGGCGTGGAGGTAGGGGTCACTCTCCACCATCCGCACGGGCAGATCTACGCCTACCCCTTCGTGCCGCCGATCCCCGCGCGAGAGCTGGCGCAGCAGCAGGCCTACTTCGAGACTCATGGCCGCGGCCTGCTGGAAGATCTGATCCGCGACGAGCTGGAGGACGGCCGGCGCACGCTCTACGTGGGCGACCGGGCGCTCGCCTGGATGCCGGTCTGCGCCCGCTACTCTTACGAGGTCTGGATCGCGCCGCGGCGGCCGGCCCCTTCCATCGCCGATCTGGACGGCGACGAGCGGTCCGACTTCGCGCGCGCCCTCAAGACGGTGCTGCTGAAATACGACGGCCTGTGGTCGAAGCCGTTCCCCTATATCCTGGTCTTCCATCAGGCGCCGACGGATGGCAATCTCCACCCCGAGGCGCATCTGCACGTCGAAATCTATCCGGCCTACCGTATGCCGGGACGGCTCAAGTATCTGGCGGGCAGCGAGATCGGCGCCGGAGTCTTCACCGCCGACACTCTTCCCGAGGAGAAAGTGGCCGAGCTGAGAGCGGTGGAGGTGAGCCTTGACTGAGCCCGTCGTCTCCGCGACCACGACCGAGACACAGACCCAACCCGCGTTCGTCGAGCTGTTCGGCCGGCCGCCGCTCGTCACCACCGACGCGCCCGGCCGGGTGAACCTGATCGGCGAGCATACGGACTACAACGGCGGCTTCGTGCTTCCCATGGCGATCCCGCAGCGCACCCGGGTGGAGTTGGCGCCCCGCGACGACTCTCTGGTCCGCGCATGGAGCGCCGACGTGCGCCGCCCGGAGGTTCTGGAGTACCGGATCGGCGAGGAGACGCCCGGCCGCGGCTGGCTCGACTACGTACAGGGAGTGACCCAGGTGCTGCGCCTCGCCGGCCACCGGCTCGGAGGGTTCGATCTGCGGATCGATTCCGACGTCCCGCTCGGCAGCGGGCTCTCGTCGAGCGCCGCTCTGGAGGTGTCCCTGCTGCGGGCGCTCCGGGAGGCTTTCGGGCTGCAGATCGACGACGTCGCGCTCGCGCTCCTCGGACAGAAGGCGGAGAACGACTTCGTGGGCGCGCCGGTCGGAGTCATGGACCAGATGGCGGCCAGCCTGGCCGACGAGCGGCAGGCGCTGTTCCTCGACACCCGGAACCTCCATTTTGAAAGAGTGCCGTTGCCGGAGGGGGTCGACCTCGTGGTGATCGACTCGGGGATATCGCACCATCACGCCAGTGGCGAGTACCGGATCCGCCGGCAGGAGTGCGAGCGGGCCGCGGAGCTCCTGGGCTTCCCGCAGCTCCGCGACCTGGACAACCACGACCTGTGGCGGCTGTCGGCTCTCCCCGAGCCGCTCGACCGCCGCGCCCGGCACGTCATCACTGAAAACGCCCGCGTCCGCGCCGCCGTCGCGGCGATGCGCGAGAGGGACCTGGAGCGCTTGGGCAAGCTCCTCAACCTCTCCCACCAGTCTCTCCGCGACGACTACGAGGTCTCGATCCCCGCGATCGATCTCCTCGTCGCGCTGGCCCAGAAGGAGCCCGGCGTCTACGGCGCCCGCATCACCGGAGGCGGCTTCGGAGGCTCGGTCGTGATCCTCACCCACGCCGGCCAAGGGCGCGAGATCGGAGAGAGGCTCGTCCAGGAGTACAACCGGCGGACCGAGCGGAAGGGGGCCCTGCTGGTGCCGGAGAAGTGACCCGCCCCGGCGAATCGCCGTTTACGGTCGCCGATTACGGCGACCTGAGGCCCCGCGAGATCCGGTCGGCGTCGACCAGGCGGGGCCAGCGGGTGAACATGGCGAAGGCGGCGGCGATGCAGAGGAAGATGCCGTAGAAGGCGATCCCGGACAGCAGGGCGATCAGCAGGCCGAGGAGTGACGCGGCCACGAGCGTCGCGAAGCTCGCCAGGGTGGCCTTCCGGTATGCCCGGAGGACTTTTTCAACGTCGATGGGGATGGCCGGGTTCCGCGGGATCGATCCTCGCAGAATGGTCGTCCGCAGGCGCGAGGAGAGGAGGATGAGCACCATGGCGACGGCCGTGAGGACGATCGGCACGGCGTCGGGCACCCCCTGATTGAACCGGATACCGAGCCCCTCCACCAGGAGCCAGGAGAGCACCACGCAAAGTCCCACGGCTCCGGCCAGGACGGCGCAGGCGGTACGCAGCGGCCGGAGATGCGCGGTGATCCGCTGTTCGTGCTCGGAAGGTCCGCGGAGAAACATGTTCCTCAGTCTAGCGCCAGAACCAGCGCCCCGGCCCCGTCCACCTGGCCGCGCCACGAAGCTCCCACGACGGTCGCGCTGTGGCTCTCGAAGACCAGTGCCGGCCCCTGGAAGGCGGCGCCCGGACGCAGGGCGTCGCGGTCGAAGACCGGGGCCTCGATCCAGCTCTCCCCGATCCAGCAGCGCCGTGTCCCTGAAGGCACGGCCGGGTGCGGCTCCACGAAGATGGTTTCCAGGGGAAGCTCCGCGGGCAGCGACGAGGCGACGACGCGGATCGACTCCAGCTCGATCGCCCGTCCTTCGGGGGCATAGCCGTAGATCTCCCGGTAGGCCGCGGCAAAGGAGGCCTCGGGCGGCTCGCCTTCGCGGTGCTCCACCGTCAGCGCCTCGTCCTGGCCGGCGAAGCGGAGGTTGAGGAGACGGCGGCGGATCCGGATCTCCCCTTCCGGCGCCCCCTCGGCCGCCACGGCGGACGCGGCCTCCTTTCCGAGCTCCTCGATCCGCTCCTTCAGGCTCTCTTTCACCCGCTCCAGAGGCTCCAGGACCTGCCGGTGGGCGAATCGCTCGACGACCGCGGCGCCCAGCCCGAGCGCGGAGAGCAGGCCGGCGTCCCGCGGCACGATCGCGCGGGCGATCCCCAGCAGCTCCGCGAGCGCGCAGGCGTGCTGGGCGCCGGCGCCGCCGAAGGCGATCAGGGCATAGTCCGCGGGATCGTAGCCGCGGCGCAGCGAGATGCTCCGGATCGCCTCGGCCATCCGCTCGTTGGCGATGTCGAGGAAGCCGCCGAGCACCGCCTCCCGGGCGGGAGCCGCGCCCTCCCGCTCCGCCATGCGGGAGAGGATGCCGTCCAGCGCCCGCTCCGCCGCCGCGGGATCGAGCGGGATCTCGAAGCGCGCGGGGTCGAGCCGGCCGAGGATCAGGTTGACGTCCGTCAAGGTGAGCGGACCACCGGCGCCATAGCAGGTGGGGCCCGGCCAGGCGCCCGCGCTCTCCGGCCCCACGCGGAGCTGGATGCCGTCGAAGGAGCAGATCGAGCCTCCGCCCGCCGCCACGCTTTCGATGGCGAGCGCCGGAGCGACCAGGTGGGCGTCGCCAACCCGGTGCTCGAACAGGTACTCGAAGTCGCCGTCGTAGCGCGCCACGTCCGTGCTGGTGCCGCCCATGTCGAAGGCGATCACCTTTGCGAAGCCGGACCGCCGGCCGGAGAGGGCGGCCCCCACCACTCCGCCGGCGGGGCCGGAGAGCAGGGCGTCCTTGGCGCGGAAGGAATCCGCCCGCACCAGCCCGCCCGCGCTGGTCATCACGTGCAGGGAGCCCGCGGGCAGCGCGCCGGCCACGCCCTTCAGATAGCGCTCCAGGACCGGCGAGAGGCAGGCGTCGACCACCGCGGTCTCGGCGCGCGGGAGCAGCTTGATGAGCGGTGCGAGGCATGAGGAGAGGGAGACGTAGCGGAAGCCGCAGGCGCGCAGGAGCTCTCCCAGCTCCTCCTCGTGGCGAGGGTTGCGGAAGCTGTGCATCAGGGCCACCGCCGCGGCCTCCGCTCCTTCGGCGAGCAGCCGGCCGGCTGTTTCCCGCAGGGCCTCCGCGTCGAGGCGGACGAGGACCGAGCCGTCGGCGGCCAGGCGCTCCGGGACCTCCACCACCTCCTGGTAGAGCGGCTCGGGCTTTTCGACGGCCAGCGCGAAGAGGTCGGGGCGCTGCTGGGTGCCGATGCGGAGGAGGTCGGCGAAGCCTCGCGTGATGAAGAGCGCCGTCTTCGCCCCCTTGCGCTCCAGCAGGGCGTTCGTCCCGCGCGTGGTGGCGACCCGCATGGCCATCTCCGGCAAGGGACGGTCGAGCGGCGTGCCGGTGACGAGGCGGGCGGCGAGCACCGGCGCCTCCTCGGGCGAGAGCAGCTCGAAGGCGGCGCCGGCCAGATCCCCCTCCAAAGCCCCCTTCAGAGGACCGTCGAGCTCCAGGACCGCCTCCGCAGGGTCGTAGCCGATGACCGTCCGCGCCGGCCCGTCCCCGCGCAGCAGCCGGAAGGAGAACCCGCGGAAGAAGCCCGGGGGGAGGCTCCAGCCGGAGGCGAGCCGCAAGGCTCTCTCCCCCGCCCGCTCGGCGATCCGGCCGCGCAGGGCGCTCGTCGAGAGGACCTTGGCGCGGTGGAGGCCCCCCTCCGGGTCCACCGCCAGACAGTCGGTGAACGTGCCTCCGGTGTCGGCCCAGACGCGCCAAGGACCGGCCGTCAAGACAGCCCCTCAAGGACAACAAGGACTTCGAGGACGAGCGTCCTTGGCATCCTTGTTGTCCTTGTTGTCCTTGATTCCACCGCCGCTCGCCGCAAAGTTCGCGCCTATGCCGCGGCCGGCCACTCGACCTTCAGCGACCTCATCCCTGTCCCGCCAGCTTGCCCGCGAGCTGCTTGACCCGCCGGTTCTCGCGGTCGATCGCCGTGGCCTTGCGCAGCCACTTCCGCGCGTCCCCCGTGTCGCCCTTGGAGAGCGACAGGAGGCCCATGGCCGCGTAGGGTTCGGCGCTCTTGCCGACGAGACGCATGGCCTTGCGGTAGAAGCGGCGCGCCTCCTCGGTCCGGCCGTGGACGAAGCTCAGGTCTCCCAGGGAGATGTAGAGGAACGGGTTGCGGCTGCCCAGCCGGCTGGAGATCGCCAGCAGATCCTCCGCCTCTTTCTCCTGGCCCCGGAGGCGCAGCAGCGCGGCCAGGTTCTGGTAGGCGGACAGCGCGGCCGGATCGGCCTCCAGCGCCCTGCGGTAGGCGGCTTCGGCCTCCGCGGTGTCGCCGGCACGGCGGAGGGCCACGCCGTAGTTGATCCAGGCGCGGCCGAGCTCCGGGTCGATCGCCACGGCCTTGCGGAGCCAGTCGAGCGCCTCCCGGTTCTTGCCCGCGCGCAGCAGCTCGGCGCCGCGGTTGGAGTGGAAGAGGGCGATCGCGGTCAGGTCGGACATCGGGGAGACTTTCCGGTACTCGGCCGGCGGCGCGGCGGAGAAATCGAGGATCCGCATCGCGGCGCCGGAGTCATAGCCGGCGCTGACGTGGCCGGAGACCACCACGAGGTCCCCCTCCTTCTCGAACTTTTCGATGTCGTCCACGTCCAGATAGAGGACGGGCAGGCCGATCTCGCGCGCCAGGCCCACGAACAGGCTGGTGAACGCCAGGCAGTTGGCCTTCCGTTTCTTGAAGACCTCCTGCGCGGTGCCGGTATAGCGCGCCTCGTACTGGATCCCGAGAGAGGGTCCGACGATGGCGTTCAGGAGGCGGTCCAGGCGCTTCTCCGTCTGGACCTCGGCCGGGACGGCCCGGTGGACCCACTCCCGCATCTCCTCGCTGATCTCGTAGGGGATGACGACCGAGGAAGGATCGAGCCCCCGGGCGCGCAGAGCCCGCGCGACGTCGGAGCTTCCCGGCCCCGACGTCGCGCAACCGGTCAGCGCGACGAGCGCGATCCCCAGGAACAGGACGGAGCGCCGTTTGTCTTCGAACATGGCCCACACCCCTCGCGGCCGGCGCCGGCTTCAAGTCGCCTGGGCCGGCCGCCGGAAGAGCAGACGTTTCGCACCGAAGAACAGCAACCCGATCACCACCAGGATCGCCAGGATCGGGAGGGTGATCGCGAGGACGGAGAGGAACGCCGACATCGCCGCCTCGATCGTGGACACGACCGGATTGCCGAGCCCGCCGGTGGTGAACGAGGAGATCTGCCGTACGGTCGCCGTGATGCCCTGGAACATCGCCGACGTGCCGCCGCCCGCCAGGATCGCGAGCGTCCACTTGAGGAACGGGCTCACGTCGGTCACCGACGAAGCGGTCACCACGACGCCGGCGACGATGGCGATCGGCGTCGCCGCCGCGTCGAGCAGGTTGTCGATCCACGGGATGTAGTAGCCGCCGATCTCCAGGGCGGTGGCGACCGCGAACGTGATCAGCGCCGCGTCCGACCCGATCCAGGCGAAGTTGTCCCCGAGCGCCAGGTGGCCGATCTCGGAGCGCGAGGCGAGGCTCATGACCAGAAGGGGGACGAAGACCCGGAACCCGCAGGCAGCCGCCAGGCCCAGGCCGATCAGAACGCTCAGCAAAGTGTCCAACGTCTACTCCTTTCCGGATGACCCGCCTCGGGGAGGGGGCGCCCGTCACCACCTATAACAATACACCCGGGCTAAATTTTCCCCTCCGCCCAAATAGACGAAAAAACTCCGGGAAGGTTCCGGAGGCGAGGCACCGGCAGCCTGGGGTTGAAACCCCAGGCTGGATTGTTTCGCTCCTGCGGAGCGCCTCCCCCGCCCGGAGGGCGATACAGCCCAGCCTGGGGTTTCAACCCCAGGCCTACCAAGCCGGCTCCCCTGCCCGTTTCGGCGCCCAGGCGAGAGTGAGGAAGCGGATCTCGACGTCCTTGCGGCGGGGCTTGAGGGCCAGAGTCTCCAGCTCCTCCTTCTCGGGGTCCAGGCGCTCCTCCAGCCGGTCGATCTCGGCCTGCAGCTCGGCGTCGAGGTCCGCCAGCCGCTTCTTCAGGGTCTCCAGGTTCTCCTCGGCGCGCGACACGTCCTGCCGCTCCTGGTAGGTCCGGCCGACGCCGCGCATGGCGCTGGTCGCGCGCCCGAGGTTCGCCGCGCTGAAGGTCTTGCGGCCGAAGAGGGCGCCGAGGACCGTCGTGCCCGCGGTCATGACCGTGCTCCAGGTCTGGTGCCGTGCCTGCTCCTCCTGCTTCTGGCGGTTGTGCTCGGCGCGGCGCATCCGCTCCTCGATCTGGGCCACCTTGGGGCCGTGCTTCTTGCGCAGCGCCTCGACCTGCTCGTCGCGCCGCTGGCGCGCGAGGTCGCCGAGGCGGATGCGGAAGTCGCGCTCGGTCTCCCCCGGCTGTGACAGCTCGCCGAAGCCCGGGCTGCGGAAGACCTCGCAGCGCCGGGTGCGAAAGAGGCACTCCTCGAGCTGCCGGCGCCAGCCGTCGTAGCTCCTGGCGCGCACCGCCTCGTCGGGCAGGGAGGCGAAGCGGGCTCCGGCGACCGGCTCGCTCTCCAGGTCCTCCCGGGCGGCGTCCACGGCCTCGGCCGCGTACCAGTCCACCTCCTCCCCGCCCAGCGGCGCGAGCAGGGACACCTCCTCCGCGTGGTCGATCCCCTTCTTCTCCTCCACGTAGTGGACCGTCGCGGCGGCGAACAGGGACGGCTCATAGACGATCTCGTCCGGCCGGGTCCGCACGGCGAGGAAGCGCTGGGAGACCTCCGGCGGCAGCACGGGCGCCGCTCCCGCCAGGTCCGTGGCGCCGGACGCGGAGGGAGCCGCGGCGGGGACCGCAGGCGACGGCGCGGCCGCGGCCTGCCCCGGCGCTCCCGATGAGGACCTCTGGCCACCCATCAGCCGCTTGATCTCGGGACGGGTGAGCGGGCCGCGCAGGTAGGACATCACCCAGCGGGTCTGGAAGACGACCGGCGCGTCCTCGTGCACGTTGTGCAGCAGGAAGACCCGGTTGCCGAGCCCTGCCAGGACCTGCTCCATGCGCGCGCGGTCGAACGACCCGCCCGCGGCGGCCCCTTCCAGCCCGTCCATCAGCCGCTGCTTGTCGCGCTCGGTCTGCAGGCGCCCGAGGAACCAGGTGCCCACGTTGCTCAGCCCCTTATAGTCGAGATCCACCGGGTTCTGGGTGGCGAGCACCAGCCCCAGGCCGAAGGCGCGCGCCTGTTTGAGCAGGGTGAGGAGCGGACGCTTCGACGGCGGCTCCGCGACCGGCGGCATGTAGCCGAACACCTCGTCCATGCAGAGGATCGCCCGCAGGCTGCTCGTGCCCGGCTTGCCCCGCATCCAGCCGAGCGTCTGGTTGAGCAGCAGGGAGACGAAAAACATCCGCTCGCGGTCCGAGAGGTGGGCGATGGACAGCACGGCCACGCGCGGCTTGCCGGACGCGGTGTAGAGCAGCCGGTCGACGTCGAGCGGCTCGCCCTGGAGCCACGCCGCGAAGCCCGGCGAGCCGAGCAGGCTGTTCAGCGCCATGGCCAGCTCGAAGCGCTCCTTGGCGGGATAGAAGGACTCCAGGTCCAGCACCCCGACCCGCTCGACCGGCGGCTTCTGGATCTGCTGGATCAGGCCGCCGAGGTCGAGGCTCTTCCCCGCCCGCCACGACGCGTCGAGGATGTTCGACAGGAGGATGTGCTCGCGCCCGCGCATGGGGTCCGAGTCGACGCCGAGGAGCGACAGCAGGCTGGAGACCAGGGTCTGCACCCGCTCGCGTATCAGGTCGCCGTCGGCGAGCGCCTCGGGAGAGGGCGCCGCCAGGGACGACAGGATGGAGATCGGCAGCCCCGCTTCGCTGCCCGGCGTGTAGACCACGAAATCGGCGGCCTCGCGCAGGCGCGCGATGCGCTCGCCGCTCTGCCCCCAGCGCTCCAGCCCGCCGCGCCAGGTGTCGGCCTCCTTGGCGGCGAACGCCTCGGGCGTGAGCCCGGCGCGGGCCGCGGCGTCGGGGTCGACCCAGGGAGCGAAATCCGCGGGCGCCAGACCCGGGAAGGTGAGCAGCAGATTCGCCAGGTCCCCTTTGGGATCGATCACCAGCGCCGGGATCTTGTCGATGGCCGCCTCTTCGAGCAGCGCGATCAGCAGGCCGGTCTTGCCGCTCCCGGTCATGCCCACGCAGACCGCGTGGGTCAGGAGGTCGCGGGAGTCGTAGAGAAGGGGCTCGGGAAGAGCCTCCCCGCGCGTGAGGTCGTAAGGGCGTCCGAGATAGAAGACGCCGAGCTTTTCGTAGGCCGAGGTGGTGTCGCTGTCCATGGTTTCCGTCTCCAGGTACGGAATCGTACAACGGCGGCCGGGGCCCCTCACCCCCCGGCCCCCTCTCCCATCCCCTCCCCCCAACCGGGAGAGGGGGAGAAAGACGGGATAAAAGCTCGGTAGATCGCCGTCTTTATAGGAGTTCCCCCTCTCCCGGAAGGATGGGAGGGGGTGGGAGAGGGGGCTAGGGGGTGAGGGGCCAGGCCCGCGGATCGAGCTCGTACGGCAGCGGCGTCAGCGTCTCCAGCCCGTCCGCCGTCAAGTGGACCAGGTCCTCCAGCCGCACGCCGTAGCCGCCTTTCGGGTCGGGATCGTAGAGGCCGGGCTCCAGGGTGAAGACGTCTCCTTCGCGGAGCACCCCTTCCGCGCCGGAGGCCTTCTTGAAGATCGGCTGCTCGTGGAGGTCGAAGCCGACGCCGTGGCCGAGGTTGTGGACGTAGCCGCGGGTCGTGCCGGGCGAGGAGATCGGGGTGAGGTAGCCCTCGGCGGTGAGGAGCGCGCAGACGGACTCCTGGAGGTCCCAGCCCCGCGCTCCCGGAACGGCTCGCGAGCGCGCCCGCTCCAGCGCCTCGCGGACCGCGGCGTGGGCGCGGGCCAGAGCCGGCGAGGGCGATTGACCTGGAAGGGGGACGCAGAAGGTGCGGGTACAGTCGGCGAAGAGGGCGCCGCGCGGGAAGACGTCTACGACCAGCGACTCGCCGGCGCGGAGGACCCGCTCCTGGGTGCCCGTCGAATGGGGCACGCCCCCCTCCTCGCCCGGCGCCACGAGGTTCCCCTTCGGCTGCTCCAGGCCGTGGCGGCCGAGGACCTGCGCCACCTCGGCGCGCAGGCGCGCGATCCGCAGCGGCTCCCCTTCCAGCCAGAGCTCTCCAGAACGGACAGTGGCAGCAGCCAGCAGCCGGGCCACGGCGCGGAGGGCCTCGCAGGTCCCCTCGGCCGCGGCGCGGATGCCGGCCACCTCCCGGGGGGTCTTACGCTTGCGCACGGCGAGGAGCAGCGCGTTGCCCGGCACCCAGGTCCACCCCTGGCGGGCGAGACGGGAGCAGGCGGCCTGGATCACCCCGGCCTGCCCGTGACCGGCCAGGGCGACGCGCCCGGGGCGGACCCCCGAAGCTTCCAGGGCCTTGGCCGCCACCCAGGCCATCTGCTCCTCGGGCTCGATGGCCTCGCTGGACCGCCGGGCCAGGCCGAGCGCTTCCGGAGTGATCAGCTCGAGGCCGGTGGCCGCGGCCTCGTCGCGCTCCATGGGAGTGTGATAGGCGAGATGCGCAGATCCATCCCGGGGAGCCACGAGCTGGCACTCCCCGAGGTGGACGGAGCCGACGAACGCGGCGAGGTCGGGGTCCTGCGAGGACCGGGCGAGCACGAGCAGGGCTTCACAGCCCATCTCCGCGAGCCCGGCGGAGAGATCGGCGAGGCGGCCCGCCATGCCGCCTTTACAGGTTCCGGTTGATGAAGTTCTCGAAGGCCGACTTGGGCATGGCGCCCATCATGCGGTCGGCCATCTGCCCGTTCTTGAACAGGATGAACGTGGGGATGCTCGACACCTGGAACTGATAGGCGATCTGCTGATTCTCGTCCACGTTCAGCTTGGCGATGCGCACTTTGCCGTCCATCTCGTCGGCGATCTGGTCGAGCAGCGGCGCCACCATGCGGCAGGGACCGCACCACGACGCCCAGAAATCCACGAGGACCGGCTTGTCCGACTTCAGAACCTCGCTCTCGAAGTTCTGGTCGCTGATCGTCAGAATCTTGTCGTTGGCCATTGGTATCTCCCTCTCTGGCAGGACCGGCCGGTCCGCCTGTTCCGTGCTTTACAACTCCGCGGAGGACCCATCTTGTTCCAACCGGCGCCGCGCGAAGTATTCGCGAGTGGTCTCAACATCCCGCGCGATCTGGGCAGACAGGTCCATGACCGTGGGGAAGATCCGCTCCTCGCGCAGCCGTTTGTGGAACGATAGCTCCACCCGTTGTCCATAGACGTTGGACTTGAAGTCCAGGATATGGCTCTCCACCACCCGCTGATAATTCTCGTACACGGTCGGCCGCGTGCCGATGTTGGTCACGCAGTCGAAGGTCGCGGGATAGCTCGGGAAGAAGACCCGCCCCGCGTACACCCCGTCGGCCGGCAGCAGCTTGTGGTCCGGGACCACGTTGATCGTCGGCCAGCCGAGGCGCTGCCCCATGCGGTCGCCGCGCGCGATCGGGCCGGAGATCGAATAGGGCCGGCCCAGCATGGCCGCGGCCTCCTCCACTTGGCCTTCGGACAGGAGGCGGCGGATGCGGGTGCTGGAGATCCGCTCGCCGCCGAGGAAGACCTCCTCGACGCCGAAGGCCCGGAGCCCGAGCTCCCCTCCCATCTCCTGCAACAGATCCAGATTCCCTTCCCGCCCGTTGCCGAACACGAAAGTCGAGCCGACGTAGATCTCCTGGAGCCCCAGCCGGCCGTGCAGGAAGTCGCGCACGAACTGGCGCGCCGGCAGGCGCGCGAAGTCCGGGGTGAAGCGCAGGACCAGCAGCACGGAGACCCCCGTCTCCGCGAGCAGCTTCTCCTTCTGCGCCGGCGTGGTCAGGGGGACGGGCGCCTGCTCCGGGCGTAGCACCGCGAGCGGATGGGGATCGAAGGTCAGGACCACCGACGGGACCGACAGCTCCTCGGCCCGGCGCACCACGCGGTCGAGGATGGCCCGCTGGCCGCGATGGACGCCGTCGAAGTTGCCGATGGTGGCAACGCCGCCATGCGGCAGATCGGTGCTGTTGTAAGCGTCTTGGACGATGAGCATGGACGAGGAGCAGGCCTAGAGGACGGGCGGGGCCGCGGCGGGGGAGTCTAGCAGATTGCCCCGGCCGGATGCGCCGGGCTCAGACGGTGTTTCGAAGTGGGGACGCGCTCCGCTGAGCCCTCACCCCCTGACCCCCTCTCCCGGAGGGAGAGGGGGAAAATGCATAGAAAACAGTAGTCTTCTGAGCTTTTTCCAGAGCTTTCACCCCTCTCCCTCCGGGAGAGGGGCCGGGGGTGAGGGCCCCACGATGTGGCCCACCAGGTCGTCGGCGTACGCTTCGGTGATCTCGACCTCGACGAGCGCGCCCGCCGGCGCGGAGCCGTTGTTGATCAGCAGCCGGCCGTCGATCTCCGGGGCCATGCCGTGATGCCGGCCCTGGAGCAGGTGCTCGGACTCCTCGCAGGTCCCCTCGACCAGCACCTGGAGCCGCTCCCCCACCAGCCGGCGCCGCCGCTCCAGGGCGATCGGCTTCTGCGCCTCCAGGAGCTGCCGCAGCCGGCGCCGCGCCACGTGCTTCGGCACCCGGTCCGGCAGCCCGGCCCCGGGCGTGTCCTCCTCGGGGCTGTAGGCGAAGCCGCCCAGGTGGTCCAGACGGGCCTCGCGCACGAACGCCAGCAGGTCCTGGAAATGCTCCTCGGTCTCGCCCGGGAAGCCGACGATGAACGTCGAGCGCAGGAAGACGTCGGGCGCCAGCTCCCGCGCCCGCTCCAGCAGCCGCAGGTAGCGTTTGGCGTCGCCGCCCCGCCGCATGGCCGACAGGATGTCGCCGTGGCTGTGCTGGAGCGGCATGTCGAGGTAGGAGCAGAAGCGCGGCTCCGTGCCCATCAGGCGCAGCAGGTCCTCGTCGAGGGTGGTCGGATAGGCGTAGAGGAAACGGATCCAGGGGATCGACGTCTCCGCCAGCAGCGCCTCGACGAGCCGCAGCAGGCCGTGGCGGCGCAGGCCGAGGTCCTCGCCGTAGCGGGTGGTGTCCTGGGCGATCAGGTTGAGCTCGGCGATGCCCGACTCTTCGAGCTGCTTCGCCTCCGCGACCAGGTCCTCGATCGTGCGGCTGCGGAACCGGCCGCGCCAGATCGGGATCGCGCAGAACGTGCACGGGTTGTTGCACCCTTCGGCGACCTTGAGATAGGCGTGGCCGCGGGTGGTGAGCAGGCGCGGCGCCGTGTGGTCGAAGACCATGTGAGACGGCGCCGGCAGCGGCGGCCCGCCGCCGAGCTGGACCACCTGGCCGATGTCGCGGAGCTGGTCGAGACCGACGAAGCCGTCGATCTCCGGGATCTCCCTGGCGAGCTGGTCGCCGAACCGGTTGACCATGCACCCGGCCACCAGGACCCGCTCGACGCCCTGCCCCTTGCGGCCGACGACCTCCAGGATGGTGTCGATCGACTCCTGCTGGGCCTCTTCGATGAAGGCGCAGGTGTTGACCACCACCGTGTCGGCGCTCTCCAGGTCGTTGACGACCTCGTAGCCGCGGCGCGCCAGCTCGCCGAGCATGATTTCGCTGTCGACGAGGTTTTTCGGGCAGCCGAGGCTGATCATTCCGACACGCGGGCGCACGGGTTTCGTCATAGGCGGGAGAGTCTAACAGAGGGAGGAGACCGGAGAATTCCTGCGCCACCGTGGGGTCGTGCGCGGCTCACGAGCCGCCGTGCGCTCCCGCCGTCGGCTCGCACGCGGCTGCCGTGACCTCGTGGGCATCGCCGTCGGCTCGTGCGCTGCTGCCGTGGCCTCGTGGGTACCCGCCATCGGCTCGTGCGCCGCTGCCGTGACCTCGTGAGGACCCGCCGTCGGCTCGCGTGCGGCTGCCGTGCCTCGTGCGCGGCTGCCGTGACCTCGTGGGTACCCGCCGTCGATTCGTGCGCGGCTGCCGTGCCTCGTGCGCGATCGCCGCCTCCTCGTGGGTCGCTTCCGTCGACTCGGCGGCCGGCGCCGTGAGCTCGGCTGCGGCGCACGAGCTCGCGGCGGCGCCTCCCGAGAGTCTGCCGATGGCTCACCCCGCCAGGAGCGTCTACGACATCAGCCAGTAGCCGCCGACGAGGATCGACGCCGCGGAGAACCCGTACAGGAGGGCCTGGTAGGCTCGGCTCCCCCGCACCGTGGTCAGACGGACCGCCAGGAGTCCCAGGGCGGACGAGAATGCCACCATCGCCGCGATCGAGCCGACGCCGAAGCCGGCGACGTAGGCGACGGAACCCTCCACGGAGGGGAGAGCCAGGGCCGGGAGCACGCCGAGGATGTGGGAGCTGCCCGCCAGGCCGTGGAGGGTGCCGATCCACAGCGCCGCCAGGGAGGGCCTGCCCGGCAGATGGGAGTGGCCGGCCTCCCGGATCGAAGGGCAGCGCGCCAGCCAGGCCCTGCGCATCCCCCAGAGCCCCACGGCGATCAGCGCTGCGCCGACCATCCGCTCGCTCCAGGAGGAGATCCGGCCCACCGGCAGGAAGCCGCGCAGCGCCAGCGCCAGCAGCCCGACGCCCCAGACGCCCACGCTGTGCCCCATCCCCCAGAGCAGCCCCGTGCTCCACCCCCTCCGCCGCTCGTTCACCACCAGAGGCGCGACCGCCGACAGGTGGTCCGGCCCCGCCAGGGCATGGGTGAAACCCGCGAGCAGGCCCGCGAGGGCGGCGATCAGAACTTCGGCGCTCATCGAGGGGGAACTTTA
Organism: Thermoanaerobaculia bacterium; assembly: GCA_036380715.1. Lineage (GTDB taxonomy): Bacteria > Acidobacteriota > Thermoanaerobaculia > Multivoradales > UBA5704 > UBA5704. Next base: position 71,329 of record DASVEF010000299.1, read on the forward strand.
CCATTCCTCCGTTGACACTCCTTCAGGGTTGGCCTAAGTTTCAAGGCCAATCGATGAGAGGAGCTTCGATGCCCAGACATGGACGTTTCGCCCTGGCTCTCGGACTTTGCGCGCTCGGCCTCCTGAGCGCCGCGCCGGCGCGGCCGGCCGGGTTCTCCGGTCCGCCTCCGGGGATCAAGGCCATGGGCATGGCCGGAGCGTTCACCGCCCAGGCGAACGATCCGACGTCGGCCTACTTCAACCCGGGCGGCATGGCGCTGCTCAAGAAGGGCAAGCTCACGGCCGGAGCCACCGGGCTGGTCCTCAACGAGTCGCAGTACCAGGGGCTGTCGCCCGGCATCGGGGCCGGCACCACGGGCGAGCAGGAGCAGGGGGTGAGCTGGCCGGCCCACGCCTACTTCGTCCAGCCGCTCAGCCCCATGCTGAAGCTGGGGATCGGCGTCTCCTCTCCCTATGGTTTCAAGAACGAATGGACGGGATCGACGGCCTTCCCCGGCCGGTTCATCAGCGAAGCGTCCGAGCTGCAGACCTACGACGCCAGCACGTCCATCGGCCTCGTGCTGACACAGAACCTCGGCCTCGGCGTTGGCGCGGTCTACCGCAGCTCCAAGCTCACCCACAGCCGCCATCTCGCCGGCACCGACCCCGACACCGGCCAGACGATCAGCATCGCCGACATCAACGCGGAGACGGACTTCAACGACGGCTTCGGGTGGTACGCCGGGCTGCTGCACAGGATCGGCAAGAAGTTCGCCTGGGGGGTCACCTACCGCAGCCCCATCGAGATCGACTACACCGGGGCCGGTCGCCTGACCCTGATCCCCACCGGCAACGCCCAGCTCGACGAGCTGACCCGCGCCACCCTCCCCCTCGACCAGGATCTGCCGATCGCGACGACGATCTCCTTCCCCGACACCGCAACCCTGGGGCTCGCCTATTTTCCCAGCGAGAAGTCGGCGATCGAGCTGGACGTCGAGCGCTTCGGCTGGAGCGAGCAGCAGGGGATCGCCGTGCTCTTCCCGATCAACCCGCCGTTCAGCCGCACGCTCCAGGGGGCGTACGAGGACGCCTTCGCCTACCGCCTCGGCATGCGCTTCGGGCTGGGCAAGGGGATCCAGGTGCGACTCGGCTACGCGTTCGAGGAGACGCCGCAGCCCGACGCCAGCGTCGGGCCGTTCCTCCCGGACGCCAACCGGAGCGTCTTCTCCCTGGGGATCGGCCGCGACTGGCTGGACATCGGCGTCCAGCTCGTGGCGCCGGAGAACCGCATCACCCGCACCAATGCGGACAACCTGAACGGAGCCTACTCGGGCAACTCCTGGATGCTCGGGATCTCGGTGACGAAGTAGGCCCTCACCCCCGGCCCCTCTCCCGGAGGGAGAGGGGTGAAAGCCCTGGAAAAACCTCAAAAGACGACGATCTTTACTGCTTTCTTCCCCCTCTCCCCCCGGGAGAGGGGGGCAGGGGGGTGAGGGCCCCTACGACGAGCCGACCCGCTCGACGATCGCCGACATCTTCTCCCGGTTGCGGAACTCGGCCGCCGCGCGCAGGGCCTCCCTGCGGTCGGCGTAGCGGCCGATGCGCACGGTGTGGAGGACACGCCGCGTGGCGGTCGTCCGCTCGACCACGTAGGGCTGGTAGCCGCGGCTCTCCAGCTCCCGGATCACCGCCTCGGAGTTCTCCTTGCTGCGGAAGGCGCCCACCTGCACGGAGAAGCGCCCCTCCGTCACGGGCTCGGGCTCGTGGTAGGCGGCCAGGACCGGCCGCGGCTCCGGCTCCGGTTTCTCAATGGCCGGGACCGGCGGCGGGGGCTCCTTCTCCGCGATCTGGGGCTCCGGCGCGGGCTCCTCGACCAGCGGAGCGGCAGGCGCGGGAGCGGGCTCGGGGACGATCGGCTCCACGCACGGCTCCGGCTGCTTCGCCGGCACGGGCCGCACATAAGCGACCGCCGTGCCGGTCGGCAACCCCTGGCTGACTCCGACCAGCAGGCCGGCGAAGAACAGGAGCCCGCCGGCGATCAACAGGCCGGCGAGGAGCAGGGTGAGCGATTTCTTGTCGAACACGAAGCTGAACATTGGGACCTCGCCTCGGATCAGAAAGCTCCGGCCGAGCGGACCGTGATCCGCCCCAGCCAGGAGAGCTTGGGAGAGCCGTCCGGCTCCTTCGCACGGACCGCGCCCTTCTCGTCGTACTCGATCGGCGCCCCGACCATCTTGCCTTCCCGGAACGTCAGCTTCTCCTGGATCTGGCCGCTCCGGTAATACCGGGTCAGCGTGCCGTGGAGCAGGTCGTTCTCATAGAACGCCTTCTCCCGCAGCTCGCCCGTGTCGTGGTAGTCGAGCGCCTCGCCGTGCAGCTTGCCGTCGCGGTAGCTCGCCTTGCGGATCACCCGCCCCTGCGGGTCGTACCACGTGGACTCGCCGCTCAGCTTGCCCGCGCGGTAGGACGAGCGGGTGGTCACCTGCCCCTTCTCGTCGTAGCCGAGGAGCTCGCCCTCCCGCACGCCGTTCCGGTAATGGAACCGCAGCACCATCCGGCCGGCGTTGAACACGACGCACTCGCCGTCGGGCTTGCCCTGGCGGTAGCTGATCCGCTGGGCCACCCAGCCGTTCTCGTCGTAGATCACCGTCTCGCCGTCCAGCAGCCCCTCGCGGAACTGCGAGCGCTGCTGGACCCGCGCCTCCGCGTCGTAGACGACCATCTCGCCGTCGATCCGGCCGTCGCGGTAGCTCATCGTCCGCGCGATCCGCCCTTCCGGATCGTACGAGACCGCCTCTCCGTCCAGCCGGCCCTCCCGGAGCTGATACCGCTCGCGGACCCGGCCCTCCTCGTCGAGCTCCTGACGCTCGTCTACAGCTTCCGACACGATACGAGAATCATAGCATTGTTGCCGCAAAAACTGCCCCCTCCCAAGCCCTCACCCCCTGGCCCCCTCTCCCGTCGCCGGGAGAGGGGGGAACCCACTGGGACAAGGTTTGCCAGGAGGCACCGTCGCTACATTCCTTCCCTCGGCGCAGTAGATCCCGTCTGCATCCGCCCTTCGGAGGCGTCCCCCCTCTCCCGGTACCGGGAGAGGGGGCCAGGGGGTGAGGGCCCGGCCGCTGCGGCCCGAGCCCCGGTCCCGCTCTCCGGCAGCCGGTTCATCCGCAGCAGCGCGTAGACCAGGCTGTGGACGTACAGCCCTCGCTCCTCCTGCTGGCGCAGGCGGCGCATGGTCTCCTCGGCGTCGTAGTGGCGGGACGCCACCTCCTCCCGCACGCGCTGGAGCGCGCCGGCCGGCGTGGCGGGGTTGGCCTTCTCCTTCTCCGGCAGCAGGGCGAGCTCGGCGTCGAGCAGGTTGGTGAGGGCGCAGGTGGTCAGCCAGGGGGTGTGCATCCACGGGAAACCGGCGTAGAGCTGGGCCTGGGCGCGGGCGGTCTCCCGCAGATCTTCCATGCTCCCCTGCCGCCGGGCATGACGCCGCAGCCGCAGGAGCCCGAGCAGGAGGTCGTCCAGCTCCTTCCGGCGCCGTTGGGCCGCGGGATCCTGCGAGCGGTGGAGCCAGACGTCCATCTCGTCCTCGAGCGCCCGCAGCGGGGTCGGCATGTAGGCGTTCTCCCGCCGGGCGTCGCGGCGCACCCGTACGATCGCGGCGAGAACGGCGTCGCGCGCCGCCGGCTTGCGACGCAGCGGAGAGGTCCGCACCACCCGGTCGAGGTCGTCGAGGAGAGCCTCGAAGCGCTTCGGGTCCACGGGCCGCTTGCGCACCAGCGCCAGCTCCTGGGGGGTGCGCCAGACCACCTCGCCGTTGCGCACGATCGGGATCTGCTCGACGAAGGGGAGGAGCTGGCCCACGGGATCGCGGTTCAGCAGGCGGAGAACCGCCGCGCGGTCGCCGCGCGCCGCCAGGATCTCCCGCAGCAGCTCCTCGTTCTCGCTGCGGAAGCCATCCTGCTCCTTCTCCAGTTGGGCCAGCGCCGCCTCGAAGGCCGCGAAGTCGGGGATCTCGGCGCGGATGAGCCCCTTCAGCCCGGCGAGCAGGCGCTCGCACTCGCGCTCGACCTGGGGGAGGTCGCCGAGCCGGGCGTAGAGGGCGAGCAGCTCCTCGCTGCCGTCGACCGTCCGGCGCAGCTCGGCCTCCTCGTCCCGGGTCTCGGCCGCTGGAGGCGCGGTAACAGAGAGGGGGGGGAGGGGCTCGCGGGACGGCGCGCGCCGCCGGGGACGCCATCTCCCCAGGACGGCCGCCGTGACGGTGAGCCCGAGGATCAGGGCGAGGAGGACCAGCAGCTCGACGGTGGACATCTCAGGCCCCGCTAGTTGATCTTCACCAGCCCGCCCTTGACGGTGAGCATGCCGCCGCCGTCCACGGTCTGCGAGGCCGAGGCCTTGTTGGTCATCGTGATTCCCGCCTCGTTGGTCAGGTTCGTCCCGGCCTTGTTGGTCAGCCCGGTGCCGGCCTCGTTCTTGAGGTCCGTGCCCGCCTTGTTGGTCAGCGCGGTCCCCGCCTCGTTCTTGAATTCGGTCCCCGCCTTGTTCGAGAAGGCCTGCCCCGCCTGGTTCTTGAAGCCCTTGTCGGCCTTGATCGAGATGTCGCCCTTGCAGTGGATCGTGAGGTTGCCGTCGATGGTGAGGCTGTAGTCCCCCTTGACCGTGTGGGTGAACTTGGCCTCGTCGTTGTGCGTCTCGTCGCCGGTGACCTTGACCGTGCGCTTGCCCTTGACCTCGTGCTCCTCGTCGCTGGTATTGACCTTGATGATCCGCTTGCCCTTCTCGACGATCAGCGTATCGTCCTTCTCCTGAATCGTCGTCTTGCGGTTCTCCTTGATCGTGTTGGTCTCGTCCTTCTTGACCTCTTTGGTGCGGTTGTTCTCGATGACGAGGTTGTGGTCCTTCTGGGCGTGGAAGTAGACCTCCTCCTCCCCTTTCTTGTCCTCGAAGCGGAGCTCGTTGAAGCCGCCGCCCCCTTTGGAGGTGTTGCTCTTGATCGTGCTGCGGGTCTGGTTGTCCGGCAGGCCGTAGGGCACGGTCTGCTCGGCGTTGTAGACCGAGCCGGTGATGAGCGGGCGGTCGGGGTCCCCTTCGAGGAAGCTGACCAGCACCTCCTGGCCGATGCGCGGGATGAAGATCTGCCCCCAGGCCTTGCCGGCCCAGCCGTGGGCCACGCGGATCCAGCACGAGCTGTTCTCGTCCTTCTTGCCGACCTGGTCCCAGTGGAACTGCACCTTGACCCGGCCGTACTTGTCGGTCCAGATCTCCTCCCCGGACTTGCCGACCACGATGGCGGTCTGCGTGCTGGGGATGACCGGCTTCTCGGCGGCGCGCGGCGGGCGGAACGGCACGTCGGACGGGAACGCTTCGAAGGTGTTCGAGTAGTCGTCCCAGTTGGCGGAATGGGCGACGCGGAGGACCACGTAGTCGGCGTTGACGTCGGCCCGGTAGTGCTTGTCCAGCGTGAACTTGTAGCCGGAGACCAGGCCCGGGGAGTTGCTGTCACCGCGCAGCAGCTTGGCCGGGGTCTCGCAGCGCTCGATGCGCAGCTTGGAGCGGGCGTCCCCCTTGTCCTTCTTCAGGAAGCCGCCCGGATACTCGTAGACCCGGCGCTTGGAGCCCTCGATGGCCACGGTCGAGTCGACGCTGGCGATCAGGTCGGTCGACGGGGTCTCGAAGTTGAAGTCGTCGAGCGCGAACTTGCCGGAGATGACCCGCTGCTCCAGCTCGCAGCGGGTGGTCGTGTTCTGCTGCTCGAAGAGGTCCCGGCTGGCCACGTACTCCAGCTTGGCCGCGCCCGGGCAGGGGGCGGCGCCGGCCGAGTCGTCGGAGAGGACCAGGGTGTGCTTGCCGTCCACGTGCTCGAAGGAATAGAAGATCCCTTCGTCCTCCATGAGCCGCGAGACGAAGTTGAAATGGGTCTCGTTGTACTGGACGCAGTACTCGCGCGGGTCGTAGCTGCCGGTCAGGCTGTTCTTGAAGTCGGTGAAGCCGAGCTCGCCGAAGACCGCCTCGATGATCTCCGGCGCGGTCTTGTTCTGGTAGATCTTGCAGTCCGCCGAGAAGTTGAGCATCCAGAGCCAGGGGTAGAGCTCCGCGTGGTAGTTGGCGAACCCCTGCTCCGTGCCCGCCTGGACGAACCGGCCCACGATGCCGTTGATGTAGCGCTTGCTGTCGTCCGCCAGCACGACCGTGATGGTGGCGCTCTTGCCGACGATGTCGGCGAACGCGAGGTCATAGGTCTCGGACTGCATGCGCAGGCTGAAGTGGAAAGGCTCCGAGATCCCCTCCTCGCCATGGAAGCTGCGCAGCAGGAGCTTGTCCTTGCCGAGCGGGGTGGAGACGGAGATGTAGGCCTTGTCCTGGGTGTACGCCATCGGAGTCTCTTCGGTCCAGCGTTCTCCCCGGGCCACGCCGGGGGCCCCTCACCCCCCGGCCCCCTCTCCCACCCCCTCCCACCCCGCCGGGAGAGGGGGAGAAAGGAAGCCTTGCCGCTCTCTGCTCCCCCTCTCCCGGAAGGCAGGGAGGGGGTGGGAGAGGGGGCCGGGGGGTGAGGGGTCACCTCACCATATACCGGAATCCCCCCGAATCGTCCAGCCCGACGTGGACCTGCGAGAACCCCTCGCCCGCGGCGATGCGGTCGAGCAGGGCTCCGGACAGCTCGGGGAGCAGGGTCTGGGTGAGGATGTGATCGACGTTGCGCGCGCCGCTCTCCACCTCGGTGCAGCGGCCGGCGATCGCCTCGACCAGCTCCTCGCCGTAGGTCAGCTCGGCGTGATGGCTCTCCTGCACCCGCAGGCGGATGCGGGCGAGCTTCAGCTCCACGATCTCGCGGATCTCCCGGTCTCCCAGCGGATAGTAGGGCACGACCGCCAAGCGGCCGAGGAGGGCCGCCTTGAAGTGGCGCAGCAGGGCCGGCCGCACCGCCTCGGTCAGCTTGTCGGGGGCGGGGCGCTCGTGCCCGTTCTGCCACAGGCGCGCGATGACGTCCGATCCGAGGTTCGAGGTGAGGAGGATCACCGTGTTGCGGAAGTCGACCGGGACCCCCTCGCCGTCCTCCAGCATCCCCTTGTCGAAAACCTGGTAGAACAGCTCGGCCACGTCCGGGTGGGCCTTCTCCATCTCATCGAGCAGCACCACGCAGTAGGGGTTGCGGCGCACGGCCTCGGTGAGGACGCCGCCGGTGCCGTAGCCCACGTAGCCGGGCGGCGCGCCCTTCAGGGTCGAAACCGTGTGGGCCTCCTGGAACTCGGACATGTTGACCACCACCATGTTCCGGGAGCCGCCGTAGAGCACGTCCGCCAGCGTCGCCGCGGTCTCGGTCTTGCCCACGCCGCTGGGGCCGACCAGCAGGAAGACGCCGATCGGCTTGGCCGGGTCCTCCAGCCCCGCGCGCGAGGTCTGGATGCGCCGGCAGATGGCTTCCAGCGCGTGGTCCTGGCCCACGACTCTTTCGGCCATGCGGTCGCGCAGGGAGAGGACGGCGCGGATCTCGTCGGTCTGCATCTTGCCCGCCGGGATGCCGGTCCACGCCGAGACCACGGCGGCGACCGCGTGGGAATCGACCCAGAGGGGGACCATCGGCTCCTCTCCCTGGAGCTTCCCCAGGTCCTGGCGCAGCCGGTCGATGCGGCCGGCCAGATGCCGGAGATGGGCCGCGTCGGCCGGCGGATCGGCGGCGCTCCCCTCCTCGACCTCGGCCTGGAGCTTGAGGATCTGGCGCACGAGCTTCAGCTCCCGCTGCCAGCGCTCCTCCAGCTCGGCGCGCCGGGCCACCTGCCGGGCGAGCTGGCCCGACAGCTCCTCGGGATGGGAGGCGGCGCGCGACCGCCGGGGCGGGGTGTATCCGGAGGCCTGCTCCCGCCGCAGGATGGCGATCTCGCTCTCGATCCGCTGGATCTCGTGGGCGGCCTCCTCGATCGCCGGCGGCGTGCCGTTCTGGGCCAGCGCCACGCGGGCGCAGGCCGTGTCGAGCACGCTGATCGCCTTGTCCGGGAGCTGCCGGCCGGTAATGTAGCGGTGGGACAGGGAGACCGCGTCGCGGATCGCCTCGTCGAGCACGCGCACCTGATGATGCTGCTCCAGGTGGGAGACGAGCCCGCGCAGCATGTCGGTGGCGCTCTCGGTCTCCGGCTCCTCGATCTTGACCACCTGGAAGCGGCGAGCCAGGGCCGGGTCCTTCTCGATGTACTTCTTGTACTCGGCCCAGGTGGTGGCGGCGATGGTGCGCATCTCGCCGCGGGCCAGCGCCGGCTTGAGGAGGTTGGCCGCGTCCCCTTGCCCCGCCGCGCCGCCGGCCCCGATCATCGTATGCGCCTCGTCGATGAACAGGATGACCGGCTTGGGCGAGCCTTTGACCTCCTCGATGACCGACTTCAGACGGTTCTCGAACTCCCCCTTGACCCCGGCGCCGGCCTGGAGGAGGCCCAGGTCGAGCAGCCGCAGCGAGATGTTGCGGTGCGCCGGCGGCACGTCCCCGGCCGCGATGCGCAGCGCCAGCCCTTCGACCACTGCGGTCTTCCCCACCCCGGCCGCGCCGGTGAGGATCGGGTTGTTCTGCCGCCGCCGGCTGAGGATGTCGATCACCTGGCGGATCTCGTTGTCGCGCCCGCGGATCGGATCGATCTTGCCGGCGCGCGCCTGGGCCGTCAGGTCCACGGTGTACTGGTCGAGCGCCGGGGTCGCCGAGGGAGCGTCCGGCTCCTGATTTCCCGTGGCCGGGGCCGCTCCCGCCGGCCGCGATGCCTGAAACGGAGACGGCGAAGGCGCCGCGCCGCGCTGGCCGTCCTCGGCCGAGCCGCGGAAGAGCTCGCGGGCGTCCTCGGTCAGCTTGTTGCGCGGGATCTTGCCGAGCGAAGGCGCGGACTGGAGGATCACGCCGCGCAGGACGTCGCTGTCGAGGAGCGCCAGCAGCAGAGAGCCCGTGCGGATGGCCGGCGTCTGGAGCTGGAGCGTCGAGGTCGTCCAGGCCTCCCGCAGGAGCTGCAGAAGCTGCGGCGAGAAGGCCGGCGTGCGCGAGTTGCCGCGGTCGAAGCGGGAGAGCGAATCGGTGATCTCCCGGAGGACGGCGTTGCGGTCCACGTCGTACTGCCGCAGGGCGCGCCGCAGGTCCGTATCCTGGATGTCGGGGATCTCGAGCAGCTTGGAAATCAGGTGCTCGATCTCCACGTTGTAATGAGTATGCCCCACGCAGAGACCCGCCGCTTCCTCCAGCGCCCGGCGGCAGGTCGGGTTCAGCTTGTCGATCAGAGTCTTCAGGTCGAGATTCATGGACAGCGCCGGCTTCAGGGGCGGAACGAGCCGATCTTATCAGGAGATCGGAGGGCGAAGCGCGGCTCAGGCGGCCCGTGCCGCAGAGATCCCCGCTTCCACGGCGCAAGCGGCCAGCTTCCCGGAGACGACGGCGCCCTCCATCGTGGCGAGGTACTGCTGGCGCGTGTAGTCGCCCGCCAGGGTCAGGCCCTGGATGGGCGTGGCCTGCGGAGGCCGCAGCGCGTCGTTGCCTGGAGAGAGCGAGTAGAAGTCGGCTGGGAGCTTGACCACCCGGTAGGAGACGACGCGGTCCCGCACGCGAACGCCGAGGCGCTCGGCATCCCGGCAGGTGACCGCCAGGATCTCGGCGGGCTCCATCCTGAGGAACGGCTCGGGCGGCGTGAGGATGACCGAGAGACGTCCGCGGGACTGGCGGAAGGTCGTCCGCGACTCCTCGGCGAAGCTCGCGAGCACCGTGCCCGGGCCGAACGTCACGCGGTCGATCGGCATCGAGGGGCGATCGAGCTCCATGTGGATCGTGACCGAAGGCATGGAAGGCAGCCGCAGCATGGGCTGGAACCACGGATGATGGCCAAAGCTCTGCCGGATGAGCTGCTGGGCCGGCGCGAGCGAGGCCGCCAGGACGACGTGGTTCGCCGTGATCCGCTCCCCGCCGACCGCGACGCCGTTCACGCGCCCCCCCTCGGTCAGCAGCCGGGTGGCCCGGGCCCGCGTCCTCACCTCTCCCCCGTTGCGGACGATCGCCGCCGCGATCGGCGCGGCCATCACATCGGTCATACCACCCAGGAACGCCCCGACGCGGACGGTGAGCAGCCGATCGAGGTAGGGACCGAGGGTGCCGAAGAAAGCGTACGCCGAGTATCTCTCGGGAGGCAGGAAGTAGAGCCCGGAGGTCAGCGGCACCAGCACGTTGTGGATCGCGTTCTCCGTCACGCCGGCGGCCTCCGCCTTCTGCCGGACGCTGACCTGGTCCAGGGCGGCGGGGTTGCTGAAGTACTCCAGCAAGCCGGCGGTCAGAAAGCCGGCCAAGGTCACCCGGTCCAGGAGGGAGAGCAGCTCGAAGTTTCCCAGGATCCCTCCCAGGGTCTCGAACGGCCGGTACAGGGGCGCTGCGCCGAAGACGCCGCTCCCGCGCCCGTCGGGCAGGCGGATCTCGACCTCGTCTTCCCAATAGACGATGTCATCGACATGGATGCCCGCTTTGCACAGGAGCTCGGGAAAAGCCTCGTAGAAGCCGAGGACGCGATGGAGACCGGACTCGACCATCATCCCGCCTTCGTTCCAGGACGAGGTGCGGCCGCCGACGACCGGGCCGGCCTCCAGCAGCAGCACCCCCCGATCCCGGGAGCTCAGCTCGAGGCCGCAGCTCAACCCTGCAAGACCTGCCCCGACCACGATGACGTCGGCTCGCTTCATGGCGGATGCCTCCAGGTAGCGATGCCACCTGCTCCGGGCGAGCGTAGGAACACGCTCTTCAGCAGGCAATGAACAGCGTGGTTCAAAAGAGATCCAGCAGAGCCTTTGGTCCAGGGCATTTCTGTGGCATCATAACTGTTTACCAAGAAGGTCAGAAGGACGCCGGCGCGTTCGGATTCAGAGCTGTCTTGGACTTCAGGTCTTTTTGGAGGTGAGAGTATGAGCAGGTTCCTCGCCTATGCGACCCTCGTCCTATCTGCGGCCCTGCCGGCTGCGGCCGTCACCCCGGGCGTCATCAACGCCACGGTGAACGGGGGCTCGGTCAGCGCCACGGTCGCGCTGCCCGGCGGTTTCGGCGCCGACGTCACCGTGAGCTTCGAGGACGTGACGGGGCTCAACCTCGCGAGCCTCGGCCTCTCGGCGCAGGTGGTCAACCCGGCGGATACGGCCCTCCTCGCCCGCCTTCCCGATGCCTCGCTGGCCGCCGGCTTCCCGGTGCTGCTGAGCATCGAGCCTCCCGCGACGGGCGGGCTGTCGTTCCGCGGCATCTACAATCTCGAGGTCCACACCCACAATCTCCACTACACCCCCGGCAGCCCCCTGCGCATCTACACGGCGCACAATGGAGGGTCTTTCAGGGACATTACCGTCAGCATGGGGGCCGGCAGCTACCGGGTCCGCGGCACCGAGGGCGGGTTCTCGGAGTTCCTGATCGTCTCCGACGCGAGGACGGTGGATCAGGCCATCACGGCCAAGCTCGACTCTCTGGAGCAGTTGCTGGACGACTACACCGGATCGATGTCCACGGCCCTCTACGGCGAGCTCGAAGACCGCCTGGAAGCCGCCCGCAAACATCATGAGCAGGGCGCCACGGTCGCGGCGATCCAGAAGGTCGACAGCTTCCTCGGTCTCGTCCAGGGGCACAGCGGCACGGGCATCCCGAACGTCTGGCGGGCGGCCCGCGACTTGGACAACGTGGCCGGATACCTGCGCGCCGCCGCCATGACGCTGCGCTTCAGCCTCGACCTGAAGAGGAATCCCGGGCTCTGAGACGGGGCGCGCGATGCCGGCCCGGCTGACCGTCCACTTTCCATCCCGTCCGGCCCGCTCCTACCTGCTGCCGGACGGCTGCGAGACGGTCGTCGGCCGCGATCCGGACTGCGGCGTGGCGCTGGACGACGACCGCGTCTCCCGCCGCCACGCCGTCCTCGCCCCCGGCGCTTCGGGCTGGTCGATCGCCGACCTCGGCAGCAAGAACGGCACGTCTGTGGGCGGCATGCCGGCCGAGAGCGGCCCCAGTTTCCTTCAGGAACGGAGCTGGATCAGCTTCGGCGGCCTGATCGCCCGCTTCGAGACGCTGTCGCTCCCCATCGACAGGATCGAGAGGATCGACGAGGAACGGCTGCGGCGGCTGACGACCTCGCTGGAGCTGCGGCGCGAGCTGAACCCTGGAGCGGGCCTGGGCGAGCTGCTGCCCCGGGTGGTGGCCTCGATGCTCGAGCTGACGAACGCCGAGCGCGGCTTCCTGCTCCTGGCCAGCCCGGCCGGAGACCTGGAGGTGGCGGCCCGCTCCGGGATTTCCTGGGAAGATCTCCAGGCGCGGGAGTTCAGCGGCAGCCTCGGCGCGGTCCAGCGCGTGCTCGCCAACGGCTGTCCGGTGGTCAGCGCGGACGCCCTTTCGGACTCCGAGCTCGGCGAGCGGGCCAGCGTCGTGGCCACCGGGATCCGGGCGCTCCTCTGCGTGCCGGTCCGCGCCCTCGACCGGCTGATCGGCGTGATGTACGCCGACAGCCGCAAGCCTGGAGCGGCGTTCACCGAGCTCGATCTGGAGATCCTGGAGGCCCTGGCCGCCCAGGCCGGGCTCGCCATCGCGGTGGCGCGACTCGACGTGGAGCTCAAGGGGCTGGCGCACCGGATCGCGGAGGCTCCGGGAGCCGATCCCGGGCTGCGCGAGCGGCTCGCCAGCGAGGTCTCGGCCGTCCTGGAGCGCTCGCTGCGGGTGGCCCGGCCGACTTCTGAATGGACGGGGGAATGGGTGGGAGCTCTCGGGGTCGAGCCATGAAGCGGGCTTCGGCGAGCGGCTCCACGCCGCCGCACCCGCAGGCGCCGACCCGCACGGCCGACGGCTCGATCCGCCGGCTGGCCACGGGCATGCAGCTTGCCGGGCGCTACCGCATCCTGGAGCTGGTGGGCGTCGGCGGCATGGGCATGGTCTACAAGGCCCAGGACGAGCAGCTCGACCTGCCGGTGGCCGTCAAGGTCCTGCGCCCCGATCTCGCCCGGGACGCGCAGCGGCTGGAGCGCTTCAAGCAGGAGCTGATCCTCGCCCGCCAGGTGAGCCACCCCAACGTCGTGCGCACCCACGACCTCGGCAGCGACGGCGAGATCGTCTTCCTCACCATGGATTTCGTCCCGGGCCGCTCGCTGGGCGAGCTGCTCGCGGACGAAGGGCGCCTCGACGCGGAGCGGGCGGTCGGCATCGCGCGGCAGATCGCCTCGGCGCTCGCGGTGGCCCACGCGGCGGGCGTGGTGCACCGCGACCTCAAGCCCGCCAACGTCCTCGTCGACGACTCCGGCCACGCCGCGATCACCGACTTCGGAGTGGCCCGCTCGCTGGTGGGCACCGGCCCGACCCTGCCCGGCGCCGTGGTGGGCACGCTCGCTTATCTGTCGCCGGAGCAGGCGCGAGGCGGCCCGTTGGATGGGCGGTCCGACCTGTATGCCCTGGGCATCCTGCTCTACGAGATGCTGACCGGCGAGCTGCCCTTCACGGGCGGCTCCGAGGCGGAAGCGCTGGCGCAGCGGCTCACCGGCGCCACGCGGGACCTGCGCGCCGCCGGCGTCGCGGTGCCCCGGCAGCTCGCCGCGGTCGTGCGGCGGCTGCTCCAGCGCAACCCGGCGCGGCGCTATCAGAGCGCCGAGGAGGTCCTCGACGATCTCGGCCGCCTGCGCGGGATCAGGCCCCGCGTGTGGCGGCGGGCCGCGCTGGCCGCCTGCGGGCTGCTCGTCCTGCTCGCCGCGGCCTGGACTGTGCGCGAGCTCGTCCGGCCCGCGCGGCGCGAGCCCGCGCCGCGGCCGGCCGCCGTGGCTCCGCGCCATGCCGTGGCGCTGCTGCCGCTCGCCGACGAGACCGGCCGCGAAGACCTCGCCTGGGTCGCCTCCGGTCTGCCGGAGATGCTCGCCGCCACCCTCGCCGAAGGCCCGGGGCTGCGGGTGCTCGACAGCCAGCGGGTCTTCCAGACGCTGGAGAGCCTCAAGCTGCAGCCCGGTCCCCTGCCGGCGGCCGAGGCGCGCCGCCTGGCCGAGCTGCTCGACGCCGACCGGCTCGTCACCGGCCGGTTGCGCGCCTCCGGGGAGCGGCTGCGGATCGATCTCTCCGTGCTGGCCGCGGACCTGCCGGACGCGCCGGCGCAGCCGCTCCACGCCGAGACGGAGACCGGCGAGGTCTTCCGCCTCGTGGACCAGCTCGGGGCGAGCCTGCGCTCGCGGCTCGACGCCCCGCCGGTCTCCGCCAAGCCGCCCCTCAGCCGGTCGCCCTCGGCGCTCTCCGCCGCCGCGGCGGGCTCGGCGAGCCTGCGGCGCGGCGACGCCCTGACCGCGGTGGCGGAGCTGGAGCGGGCCGTGGCGAGCGACCCGGGGTACAGCGTCGCCTGGGTCCAGCTCGCCCGCGCCCGCGACAGGCTCGGCCGGCGCGAGGCGGCCCGCGAGGCGGCGCGGCGGGCGGTGGAGAGCCTGGGACCGGGCGAAAGCCGCATCGCCTACGAGGCGCGGGCGGTCGAGGCGCGCCTGCTCGGGAATCCGGAGAAGGCGCAGGAGATCCTCGCCCGCCTCGTCGCGCGCTACCCTCACGACGCCGAGGCGCGGGTGGAGCTGGCGGAGGCCTACGGCGAGCAGGGCAGTCTGGACCGCGCCATCGCCTCCCTCGAAGGCGCGGTGCGGCTCGCGCCCCACCATCCGCGTGCCTGGTTTCTGCTCGCCAAGTATTCGATCATCAGCGGCAACGCCCGCCGCGCCATCGACGAATACCTGGTGCGCGCCCTGGTGATCCAGAACCAGCTCGGCAGCGAGGCGGGGCGGGCCAACGTGCTCAACGCCTTCGGCAACGCCTTCCGCAACCTCGGGGAGATGGAGCGCGCTACCGAGAGCTACGAGCAGGCGGCGGCCATCCGCAAGCGCATCGGCGACGAGCGCGGCTATGCCACCACCCTGCGCAACCTGGCGAACATCCTCCTGATCCGCGGCCAATACGCACCGGCCGAGCAGAAGCTCGCCGAGGCGCTGGCGCTGCTCGAACGCCTGGGCGACGGACCGGGCGTCGCCGACCTCTACAACGACTTCGGCGTCCTCGCCGAGGAGCGCGGCAATTACGAGCAGGCCCTCGACCACTATCAGAGGGCCTTGCGCGTCCGCCGCGACCTGGGCAACGACCTCACCCTGGCCCAGAGCTTCGGCAACGTCGGCTATGCCTGCTACCAGCTCGGGCGCTACGACGACGCCCTCGTCTACTGGCAGCAAGGGCTCGAGCTGGCCAGGAAGGGCGGCGATCCGAGCGGCGTCGTGGCGGCGACGCAGAATCTGGGCCTGCTCGAGCTGGCGCGCGGCGACTGGGACAAGGCGGTCGAGTCCTTCCTCACCGCCCTGCGCACGAGCCGCGAGCTGGACATGAAGGAGGGGATCGCCTCCTCGCTCGGCCATCTCGGACGGCTGGCGCAGTACCAGGGGCGTCCGGCCGCCGCGCTCGCCTCCTTTACAGAAGCCCTCGCGGTGCTGCGCGAGCTGGACGACCGGCGGGGGCTCGCCGAGTTCACCCTGGCCCAGGCCGAGGTCGAAATCGAGCTGGGGCTCGCCCAGGCCGCCGGCGAGCACCTGCGCGCCGCCGTGGAGCTGCTGGGCGCGGAGGAGAGCCGCGACCAGCAGGCCGAGCGGGAGCGGCTCCAGGGCGAGTGGCTCCTGATGGGCGGCAAGCCCGCCGCGGCGCAGGCGGCGTTGCGCCGCGCCGTGACCCACGCCGAGGCCAGCCGCAGCGTGGTCGCCCTGCTCGAGGCCCGGCTCTCGGCCGCGCGGGCGGACCTCGCCGCCGGCCGCACGCGGGCGGCGCTCGCCGAGCTGGAGCGGCTGCGCGAGCAGGCCGACGCGCTGGGGCACGCCCGGCTGCGGCTGCGCGCCGCCGAAGCCCTGGCGCGGGCGGCGCTCGCCGCGGGCGACCCGGAGCGCGCCGGCGCGGCGGCCCGGGAGGGCCTCGACCGGGCGGCCGCCTGTGGCAGCTACTCCGGGGCCTATCGACTGCACCTGCTGCTGGCGAGCGTCCTCGAGCGCGAGGGCCGGCAGACCGAGGCCACGGCCGAGCGCCGCCGGGCCGCCCAGGAAATCGCCCGGGTCGGCCGCGGCCTCGCGCCCGAGCAACGGAGAGCCTTCCACCGCATCGCGGAGGTACGGGACCTTGCGCACCCGAGCTGAGGAGGCCGGACGGCCGCGGGACGCGGCGGAAGATCCGGGCACGCTGACCGCAGCGGGGGCCAGCCCGCCGGACCCGATGCGCGACATCGTCGACCGCGTACACCAGATCACGCGGGAGAACGAGCGCCTCTTCCAGCGGCTGATCGAGGGCGAGCGCCGGTTCCGCGGCCTCGCCAAGGCGGTCTGGAAGGTGCAGGAGGACGAACGGCGCCGGCTCGCCCGCGAGCTGCACGACGGGCTCGGCCAGACCCTGACGGCCCTCACCAACCAGCTCGAACGCCTGCAGCAGAAGCTCGGCGAGCCCGACTCGGGCGAGCTGGCGGTCCGCCTCGCCGATTCGGTGGAGATGGCGCGACTGGCCCTCAATGAGACCCGCGAGCTGTCGCGCCTGCTCCGCCCGCCCGTCCTCGACGATCTCGGCCTGAAGGCCGCCCTCTCCTGGCTCACCCGCACCCTGGAGCAGCGCACCGGCCTGCGCGTCGAGCTGGACCTCCGCGGGCTCGACGAGCGCCTCGACCCCGAGGTGGAGACGCTGGTCTTCCGCCTCATCCAGGAGGCGCTGACCAACGTGCTCCGCCACTCCGGCGTGGACCGCGCCCAGGTCGCCGTGTCGCGCGCCGGCGGACGGCTCGAGCTGCGGGTCGCCGACCACGGCCGGGGGTTCGACGTCCAGGCCGCCCTGACGGGGCGCGAGGCGGCGACCGGCTCGGGCCTGCGTGGCATGCGCGACCGGCTCGAGCTGTTCGGCGGACGCCTGGAGATCTCCTCGACGGGAGAGGGGACGCTCGTCTCGGCCGCCGTCCCCCTTCTGGAGGAGTTGGAGAAGCCATGATGGGACGCGTGCGTGTGCTGGTCGCGGACGACCACACCATCGTTCGCAAGGGGCTGGTGAGCCTGCTGGCTGAAAGCGGCGAGTGCGAAGTAGTGGCCGAGGCCGCGGACGGGCTCGAAGCCGTGGAAAAGGCCCAGTCCACCCGGCCGGACGTGGCGATCCTCGATCTCTCCATGCCCCGCCTGTCGGGCCTGGAGGCGGCGCGGCGCATTCACGAGGCCTTGCCGCAGACCCGGGTCCTCATTCTCACCGTGCACGAAGAGGAGGAGTACATCCTCCCCCTGGTGCGCGCCGGCGCCTCCGGCTATCTCATCAAAGACAGCGCCGTGGCCGAGCTGCTCGCCGCCGTGCGCGCGCTCCACTCCGGCCACGGCTACTTCGGCCCGCAGGCGGCGCGGGTCCTCGCCGAGCAGTACCAGCGCCCGGAGCGTACCGGGGAGGATCCCTACGGCGCCCTCTCTCCCCGCGAACGCGAAGTCTTCCACCTCGTGGTCGACGGCCGGACCACCAAAGAGATCGCCCACGCCCTGGGCATCAGCGTCAAGACCGCCGACAACCACCGCTACCGCCTCATGGAAAAGCTGGGCGTCCACAACACCGCCGAGCTGGTGCGCTACGCGGCCCGGCGAGGATTGCTGACGTAACGCCTCCCTGAGGGATTTCCCCCACGCCTTTTGAGGACCTCTCCTCCTGCCGGACGGCCTCCTCGCCGGGCTAATCTTTCCGTCAGTCAGGCGGGCGGTGGCGGCTACCGTCTCGTCGGCAGTGAGAGAGCTGCAGCAGCAGCGGTGGGTAGCGCCCTCCTCTAGACGAGCCGCTCGCAGAGCCTGCGAGCGGCTCCTTTTTGCTCGCCCAACCTCTATACTTGCGCCATGTCCAAGCCCGCGGCCCGCCTGGGAGACATGGTGCTCCAGGACTCTCCGCACTGCCACGCGCCGATCCATCCGCCGGCGCCGGTGCCGACTCCGGTCCCCCATCCACCGCTGCCGCTGACCATCATCAAGGGAGCGGCGACGGTGTTGATCGGCGGCCAGCCGGCGGCGCGGCTCACGGACACGACCACCCCCTGCACCCTGCCGAGCTGCGTGCCCAACGGCCCCGGGATGATAGCGCTCGGCTCCGCCACCGTGCTCATCGAGAACCTCCCCGCCGCCCGCGTCGGCGACATGACCGCGCACACCGGCTGCGTGGCTCCCATCCCCGGCCCGACCGGCAAAGTCCTCCCGCCCGGCTGCCCCACCGTGCTGATCGGCGGGTGAAGCGCACCCGCGTCTTCCCCCTCTCCCGGTGGCAGGGAGGGCGATGGGAGAGGGGGATTGAGGGGGTGAGGATCTTCCCCCTCTCCCGGAAGGAAGGGAGGGGGTGGGAGAGGGGCCCAGGGGGTGAGGGCCCGCTCCGCGCTATCATGGCCGGACCTGATGCTCCGGAAGATTCTGCTCGCGATCCTCCTGGTTCCTGCGGCCGTGGCGGCGCAGGCCGGGGCAGACTCCGCGCCCGAGCCCTGGAAGGCACGGACCGGCGACGATCCACGCTGGGCGCGGCCCGGCTTCGACGATTCGGCGTGGCGGACCGTACCCCTGCCCGCCACCTGGCGCGAGCAAGGTCTTCAGGGTTATGACGGCCTGGTCTGGTTCCGGCGGACGGCGAGTCTCGGCGAAGAGGCCCGCCTCGCCGCAGACAAAGACCAGTTGGGCCTCCTGCTCGGACCGCCCGTCTCCGGTGGCTATGAGTCCTACGCCGGCGGGCGGCTGCTCGGGCGCTCCCGGGGATGGTCCTCGGCGCTGCCCTTCGCCCGGCCCGAAGTCTTCCGCGTTCCGCGCGACGCGGTCGGAGAGGGAGGGGCCGTGAGCCTCGCGTTCAGGGTGCGGCGTGTGGGCTGGGCCTCGGACCTCGACCCTGAAGCCGCTCCGGTGGGCGCCGTCCTCACACTCGGCTCCTACCCGGCCCTGCGGAACCGCATCCGCGCCGCCTGGACGGACAACCTGCTGAGCGAGGTCCCCCAGCTCGTCCTCGCCGCGCTCTTCCTGGCCGCGGCCCTGTACCATCTCCTGCTGTTCAGCCGCCGCCGCAAGGAGATCGAATACCTCTGGTTCGGCCTGCTCGCGCTCGCCTTCTCCGTCAACACGCTCGCCAGCACCTACTGGATCTACGAGATCACCGTCAGCCGCGCCGTCGCGGTCCGGCTGAGCGACCTCTCCGGCCATCTCGCCGCCGCGCTGGCCATCCAGTTCCTCTGGCCCTTCTTCTCCCGGCCCATCCCACGCCCGCTCCGCTTCTACCAGCTCTCCCACGTCGCGCTGGCCCTGTTCATCGGCCTGTGGCCGAGCGTCCGCCCGGTCCTCGCCAGCTCGACGGCCCGCTGGCTGTGGCTCCTGCCGCTGCTCGTCCTGTCGGCCGCGTTCATCGCGCGCGAGGCCTGGCGCGGCAGGGCGGAAGCGCGGACGATCGCCGCGGGCGGGCTGGCCATGATCGCCATCCAGGGACTGGAGCTGGCGAAGAACGTGCTCCCCCTGCCGTGGGCCATCCCCTTTTCCCTGGCGGCCTTCGGCTTTGCGGCGGTGCTGGTCGCCATGGGCATCGCCCTCTCCAGCCGGTTCCGCCGCGTCCACGACGAGCTCGACCGCCTGCGCCTCGGCCTGGAAGAGCAGGTGCGGGAGCGCACCCGCGCGCTCGAAGAGGCCAAGGACCAGGCCCTCGCCGCCAGCCGCGCCAAGAGTGAGTTCCTCGCCAACATCAGCCACGAGATCCGGACCCCGATGAACGGCGTCATCGGCATGGCCGACCTGCTGGCCCGCACGCCCCTCGCGCCCGATCAGAGGGGCTACGTGGAAGCCCTTCGGATCAGCGGCGAGGCCCTCCTGGCGCTGATCAACGACATCCTCGACTTCTCCCGGATGGATTCGCGCAAGCTGGCCGTCGGCAACGAGCCCTTCCGCCTCGTCGCGGTGGTCGAAGAGAGCCTGGAAATGATCGCGCCGCTGGCCGCCAAGCACGGGCTGGCGCTCCGCTCCTCCATCGCCCCGGGCACGCCGGAGGCGGTGCGCGGCGACCGCGACCGCACCCGCCAGGTCCTGCTCAACCTGCTGAGCAACGCCGTGAAGTTCACGCCGCGGGGAGAGGTGCGGGTGGAGCTCTCCGCCCGGCCGCTGGAAGAGGATCGCTTCGAGGTCCATTTCGCGGTCGCGGATACCGGCATCGGCATCTCCGGCGAGGACCTGGACCGCCTCTTCACGCCGTTCCTCCAGCTCGACGGCTCGCCGTCCCGCCGCTACGGCGGCGCGGGGCTCGGCCTCGCCATCAGCAAGAGGCTCGCGGAGCTGATGGGCGGCAGGATCTGGGTGGAAAGCGCGGCCGGCCAGGGCTCGACCTTCCACTTCACGATCGTGGGCGAGGCCGCCACGGTCCCCCCGCGCGCGGCCCAGTTCCAGCCCGCCGACGACCCGGCGGGCCGCCCGCTACGCATCCTCCTGGCCGAGGATCACCCAGTCAATCAATTGGTGATCCAGGCCCTGCTGGAGCGCCTCGGCCACCAAGCCGACCTCGCGCGCAACGGCCTGGAAGTCCTGGAAGCGCTGGAGCGCGAGACCTACGACGTGATCCTGATGGACGTGCAGATGCCCGAGCTGGACGGCCTCGAAACCACCCGCCGCATCCGCAGCCAGGTCTCAGCCAGCCACCAGCCGTACGTGATCGCCATGACCGCCCACGCCATGGCCGGAGACCAGGAACGCTGCCTGAAAGCCGGCATGAACACCTATCTCAGCAAGCCGCTCCACCTCGCCGACCTCCAGAGCGCGCTGGCCGCGGTTTCCCGCGCTCTCTGGGAACCGGCGGACAAAGAGAGGAAAATTCGGACCGGAAACGTCGGGTACCCCCCTCGATAAGAGAATTCTCGGACAGACTTCAGGAATTGCCGGACAGGCGTTGGGAATTTACGGACAGCACAAGGGAATTGGCAGTGCCGGAAAGCCTTTTGGGCCGGCCTGAACGGCCAAAGGAAGGTCGGAAACAGGAAAATTCGGACCCGGAAAGCCGGGTACCCCCCTCAACAAGGGAATGCTCGGACAGACCTCAGGAATTTCCGGACACAAAATGGAATTGGCGGACACGAGAAGGAATCTGCCAGACCGCCAAGCCCTTTAGGCCGGCTCAAAAGGTCTCTTGGCGTTCGCGAGAGAGAAAACCCGGACCCAAAAGCCTTTGGGAGGCCGATACCAGGGAAAAGCCGGACAGCCCCCGGAATTCTCGGACCCGATCCGGAAAATTCGGACCGCTAGGCCTTCTTGGGCTCCCCCGTTCCCAGGATTTCGCGCACAACGCCGCGGATCGTCTCGACGAGCTCTTCGCGGCTGGCTGGAACGCCATCGCGCGCGGCCGTCCGGCTGGTCAGGAAGGGATCCGGCTGTTCTTTCAGGCCGAGGACCTTGCCGAGGCCGGAGACCGCGCTCCGGTTCGCGTCCGGACAGCCGAAGTGCAGGAAATGCGACGGCGGCACCCGCAACAGGCGCGCGAGGTCCACCAGATGGCGGACCTTGATCTCCAGCCGTCCGTCGAGCAGCCGCTCCAGATAGCCGCTCCCGAGCCCCATCGCGCGCTCCAACTGGCGCACGCCAAGGGACGAGGCGTTCACCGCCTGCCGCACCAGCGACCGGAGCTGCCTGTCGTCTTCCGGGCTCATGATCTGGGGCGGAACTCTACCGCGAGGCCGGGGGTGGGGGGAAGGGGGTACTGAGCCGAGATAATGGTCGCCGGGCGGCTGCGCCTACCTTCAGTGGTCACAGAATCTACTTGGGTAAGATTCCACCATGCCTACTGAGAAGGTCTCCCTCACCCTGGACGACGAGTTCCTCGTCGAAGTCCGCGAGAGGGTCGGCGCGCGCATCGCCGGCTTGTTGGCGGAGCTCGAACAGGAACAGGGGCCGATCGAGCCAGAGGTCATGGAGCGACCACCCCGCCTGCTCGCCTGGCCAATCTCTGCTGGATTCGACAAGCTCCTCTCTAACCCGTGACTCAAAACATAGACCAGGCGTTCAGCCTGAGCTCGTTCCTCGTTGCTGATGACGATCACTTGATATCGTCTCGACCAGAACCTCTCGCGCCAGCCGGCCAGCTTCCCGCGCCCGGCGAAGAGGCTGACCCTTGGGCGGCCCTCCAGCCGCAGCTGCCCTTTGGCTACTTGGAATCCACCCTGCGTCGCCTACTCGTCCGCCGTCTGCGGAGGTTCCACGGCCGGAGGCTCCAGCCCGTCGAGCATGTCAGGGACCGAGAGCCCGACGCCTGGCAGGGAGTCCCAGGCCGGATCTCCCGGCTGGACTTGGGCCATGTAAGCCCAGTGGGCGGTCGTCTTGGCGCCTGAGGTGGTAGACATCTGCATCTCGAAAGCCCATCCGGCGTCCCGTTGCACGAGCTCGCCGAGCCCGATCACGACGGAGCCCGATCTTTGGATGAAGGTCAGGTGGATGCGTCCTTCGGGGGTGATGCTGCCGAGCATCGTGGTCCCCTGCGGCTGCGAGCCCGGGCCTCGCTCCGG
>DASVEF010000300.1:0-7049 GCA_036380715.1 Thermoanaerobaculia bacterium
GCCGCTCTCTTCAAGGCAAGGCGAAGACGAACAGCGCCGTGCCTCGCGGAGCGCCGTAGAGCTCCGGCGCGTAGCCTTCCACCCAGCCGCCCCAGCCGGTCGGCACGGCGATGTACTGCTTGCCGTTGACCGTGTAGGTCACCGGGTTGCTGTGGATGCCGCTGCCGGTCTGGAACTGCCAGAGAAGCTCGCCGCTGCGGGCGTCGAAGGCCACGAATTCGCCGGTCGGCTTGCCGGCGAAGACCAGCCCTCCCGCCGTGGTGAGCAGCGAAGAGAGCATCGGGTGGTCGTTCCTCCAGGACCAGACCTCTTTGCCGGTCGAGGGGTCGATCGCCTTGACGTGCCCCCACTGCTCCTGGACCGGCTCGGCTCCGCCGCCCCAGTAGGGCATGCCCTCGCGGAACTCGGTCTTGGCGAGCTTGAACGTCGCGCACTGCTCGACGACCGGCGTGTAGAGGAGCCCGGTGCGCTGGTTGTAGGCGGCGTGCGGCCACTCCTTGAGGCCCGCCGGGCCGGGGCAGATCTCGACCCCTTCGGGGGTCGGCTCCTGCTGGACCGTCACCTTGCCGGTCCCGGAATCGATGCTCCCCCAGGAGACCCGGCCGTAGGGAACGGTGCGCACCAGCTTGCCGTTGGTCCGGTCGAGGATGAACAGGTAGCCGTTCTTGTCGAAGTGGGCGAGGAGCTTGCGGCCGTCCTTGTCGAGCAGGATGTTCTCGTTGACGCCGTCGTAGTCCCAGACGTCGTGCGGCGTCCACTGGTAGTGCCAGCGGATCGCGCCGTCGTCCGGATCGATGGCGATCACCGAGCTGGCGTAGAGATTGTCGCCGGGGCGGACGCTGCCGTCGAAGTCCGGTCCCGGGTTGCCGGTCCCCCAGTAGACGAGGTCGAGCTCCGGATCGTACGTGCCGGTGATCCAGGTGCTGCCGCCGCCGGTGGCCCAGGCGTCCCCCTGCCAGGTCTCGGAGCCGGGCTCGCCGGGCTTGGGGATCGTGTAGCGGCGCCAGACGTGCCGGCCCGTGAAGTCGAAGGCGTCGAGGTGCCCGCGGACTCCGTATTCGGCGCCCGAGCTGCCGACCAGGACCAGGTTCTTCACCACCAGGGGCGCGGCCGTGGCGCTCTCGCCGGCGCGCACGTCGGCGAAAGGCTTCTGCCAGAGCGGCCGGCCGTTGGTCGCGTCGATCGCCACCAGGTAGCCGTTGGCCGTGGATACGAACACCTTGCCGTCCGCCACGGCCACGCCGCGGTTGACGTTGCCGCAGCACAGCGGGGTGTCCAGCGGGATCGCGTGCTTGTAGGTCCAGAGCATCTCGCCGTTCTCGGCGTCGAGGGCCCAGACATAGCCGTCCCAGCCGGAGACGAACATCACGCCGTCCACCACGATCGGCGACGCCTCGAATGAGTAGGTGGCGGGAGTGGCGACGAGGCCGATGACCCCCGCTTGAAAGACCCACGCGGGCTTGAGCTGCTTCACGTTCGTCGTCGTGATCTGGTCGAGCAGGCTGTAGCGCTGCCCGTCGTAGGCGCCGTAGTAGGTGAGCCAGTCGTCAGGGCGTGCGGAGCGGGCGCGGGCGATGTCCTCGGAGCTCACGCCGGCGGCGACGGGCGGGGCGGTGCCCCGAGCACGCTCGTTGACCTGCGTGAACGTCTTACCCTCCTGCGTGACCGGGTAGTCCGGGCGGGCGGCGCAGGCCGAGAGGCCCGCGGCTGTCAGCGCCATCGCCAGGACGGCGGCAGTGCTTCGCGCGTTCGCCTTCATGGCACCCTCCTCAATGTCCACGCGGCCGCTTCTGCTTCGGCCGGTCGAGCTTCGCCTCCTGTGGGACCTCGCCGGGAACGATGACGAGGCCGAGCATGCCCCGCCCGGCGTGGTTCGAGACCGGGCAGCCGAACCAGTAGAGGCCCGGCTCGTCGAGCCGGATCTTCACCCGGCCCGCCTGGTTCATCGGCAGGTGCAGGAGCTGCCGCTGGCCGTTGCTCGGCAGCAGCGCCATGTGGAGGGTCTGGTCCTCGTTGGAGAACTCGAGCTCCAGCTCGCCGGCGTGCGGCATGCGGATGATGGCCGGTTTCCAGATGAACTCGTTCTTGGGCACCCGGATCTTGTCGCGCATCACGCCGTCCGGTCCCACGCGCGCATGGGAGAGGCCGCCGTGGGCGAACAGCCTGGCGATGATGTCCTCGTTGGGATGGTCCACCGCCGGCAGCTCGTTGAGGAGCCGGACCACGTCCGGGTTGAGCTGCTTGAGCACGCTGGGGCGGAGCAGGCGCACGTAGTTGCACCCGGAAAGACCGACGAGCACAACCACTGCAAGGGCGAGAAGCCGTTTCCTGTGCATGAGTTGTACCTCCCACGCTGTCGAAAATATGGTCAGGAATGGAGGGCGTAGCGGCATTCGGATAGCTGGCCCATCAGCGAAGCGGGACTGCAAAACTTACGCCGTATTCGCAGCCCCTCCTTTCCTCTAGAGAGAGTGGCGAAGCCGGGAAACGTTACAGCCGGCCCCGCTCAGTGCGCCAAGCTTCCGGCCGTGCCGCGAGCATGAGCCGCTGCCGCTGACAGGGTCCCTCACCCCCTGAACCCCCTCTCCCGGGGGGAGAGGGGGAAAAAGACTAAAAAGGGCTATCTTCTGAGCTTTTCCAAGGATTTCACCCCTCTCCCTTGGGGAGAGGGGCCGGGGGTGAGGGCCCGCAACGGCGACCGTACGAGAACTTCTGAGACACCCGCTGAGGGATTGTCCTCAGGCGAGTTGGGGGATTTCCCCTCTGTTTTGCGGGCTCCGCACGTGGCCTACTAGCGTGGTCTGGAATACCCGTCCCCACGTGGGGCCCATGGAAAATGGAAAGGACTGCGCTGATGAATACCGCCGACTGCACCTCCTGCCACGACCTCCATTCCGCCCGGCCGAGCGCCGCCCGCGGCACGCGGCTCGCCAGGGCCCTCGTCCTGGCCCTCGCTATGACCGCGACTCTGGGCGGCTCCGCCGAGGCCGGCGACAGCCCGCCGAAGCTCGGGCCGGACCACCGGGTGCAGCTTCTGACGCCGCCGAGCTCGGCGGATCCGCTCGAGATCGCGTCCGGCTACCTGACCGCCAATACCACGGCTCTCGGGCTCACCGCGGCCGACGTGACGACGCTCCAGCTCGCGCACCGCTACCACACCGACGGCCTCGGCACGAACTTCTTCTACCAGCAGCGGATCAACGGCGTTCCGGTGTTCAACGGGATCACCAGCGTCCACGTCCTCGACTCGGGCGCCATCCTGACGGTCAACAACACCGCGGTGACCGACGTCACCAGCAAGCTGAACACCACCGTGCCGGTGCTGTCGGCGGCGCAGGCTTACACCGCCGCCCTCCAGCACCTGGGCAAGAACGCCGGCGCTCCCGTGCAGTTGCGGGCGCTCGACCTCGCCCGGCAGGGGGTCGCCTTCACCGGCGCCGGGGTCACCCGCCGGCCGGTGCCGGTGCAGCTCATCTACGTCGAGCGGCCGGACGGCCCGGTGCGCCTGGCCTGGGAGGTCTACGCCATGACCTCCTCCAACGAGGTCTGGTACCTGCACGTCGACGCCGTCGACGGCTCGCTGCTGAACAAGCACAACCTGGTCAACGAGCTCAACCGCTACCGGGTCTATCCGAGCACCTCCGAGAGCCCGATCTCCACGGAGTCTCCCACCAACCGCGGCCACGAGCTCGTGAACGAGCGCGGGGACGCCGTGGCCTCGCCCATCGGCTGGGTCTCGGGCACGACGACCACCGGCAACAACGTCGTGGCGGTGGAGGACCGCGACGACACCGACACCGGCGGCTTCCAGCCGACGGGGGTCGGCCTTCCGGGCAGCCTCGTATTCGACTTCGCGCACAGCGACTCGCGCAACACCTGCGAGCAGCCGACGCCGCTCAGCAACATCGCCAGCAACCCCGCAACCCTCGACGCGTGCGACCCGCACCAGCCGCTCAACCACAACTCGAACCTCGAGGCGTCGATCGTCAACCTCTTCTACTGGAACAACGTCATTCACGACGTGATGGTCCACTACGGCTTCACCGAGGGTGCCGGCAACTTCCAGCAGACCAACTTCACGGCCGAGGGCACCTTCCGCGACTTCGACGCGGTCTTCGCCCAGGCCCAGGACGGCTCGGGCACCAACAACGCCAACTTCTTCACTCCGCCGGACGACGGCATCACGCCGATCCTGCTGCCGCCGGCGATGCAGATGTTCGAGTGGTCGCCCCCGGCCGTGGTCAGGGTCAACCTGCCGGCCGACTTCGACGATCTCGACGACGGCGACAACGTGCTCAGCGCGGCCACCGCCAGCTTCGGCGCCGGGCTCGACGAGCTGAGCGAGGCCGACCGCACGGGTGATCTCGAGCTCGGCAACGACGGCAGCACCGGCGACGGCACCGGCACGGTCAACGACGGCTGCGAGCCCCTGGTCGGCTTCACGCCCGGCAAGATCGCCCTCGTCGAGCGCGGCTTCTGCGAGTTCGGCGTCAAGGTGCTCAACGCCGAGAACGCCGGCGCCAAGGCGGTGGTCCTGGCCAACAACCTGGGCCGCGAGGTGGGGAACTCGATGGGGCCGGGCGCGGTCGGCGCCCAGGTGACCATCCCGTCGGTGATGATCGGCCAGACCAACGGCGAGCGGCTCAAGAGCGCGATGACCGCCGGAACGGTGAACCTGACGCTCCAGGTCGTGCCGGTGCCCAACCGCGACAGCGACCTCGACGCCGGCGTCATCGCCCACGAGTACGGGCACGGCATCAGCAACCGCCTGATCGGCGGACCGAGCTCGATCGCCTGCCTGATCAACGGCCAGGTGCCCGACACGACCACCCCGGGAGCGCTGATCCCGATCGGCGAGCAGATGGGCGAGGGGTGGAGCGACTTCTACGCGCTGGCCCTGACCGCCCAGCCGACCGACACCGGCAACACGCCGCGCGGCGTGGGCGCCTACATCTCGTTCCAGAACGAGAACGGCCCTGGCATCCGCCTCTACCCCTACACGCGCAACGTGGCGGTCAATCCGTTCACCTACGGCGACGTGCCCGCGCAGGCCGCCCCGCACGGCGTCGGCTCGGTCTGGGCCACCATGGTGTGGGACATGTACTGGAACCTGGTCGACGCCCACGGCTTCGAGCCCGACCTCTTCAACCACACCTC
Source organism: Thermoanaerobaculia bacterium (assembly GCA_036380715.1). Classification (GTDB taxonomy): domain Bacteria; phylum Acidobacteriota; class Thermoanaerobaculia; order Multivoradales; family UBA5704; genus UBA5704. The sequence goes on from DASVEF010000300.1 coordinate 5,158, forward strand.
GGGCGCCGGCAACGTCCGCGCCCTGCACTACGTCAACAACGGCCTGATCGTCACCAAGTGCCGGCCGAGCTTCGTCGACGGCCGCAACGCCATCCTGGTGGCCGAGGCCGCCGACGGCGACACCGAGGACCACTGCTCCATCTGGCAGGCGTTCGCGCGCCGCGGCCTCGGAGTGGGGGCGCTCAACCCGACCGGCGGCGAGGACCACCGCAACGTGGTCGAGGACTTCACGGTGCCGCCGCACTGCGGGAGCCCCGGCAACCTCGCGCCGGAGGCCCGCGACGACCGGTACGCCACGGCGAAGAACACCCGGCTGGCGGTGGCCGCCCCCGGCGTTCTCGCCAACGACGCCGACCCCGACGGCACCCCCGTCACGGCGCGCCTGACCTCCACTCCGAAGAACGCCAAGAGCTTCACCTTCAACAGCGACGGCTCGTTCACCTTCGAGCCGAAGCCGGGCTTCTCCGGCGTGACCTCGTTCACCTACGTCGCCCAGGACGGCGAAGTGTCGTCGAACCAGGCGACGGTGACGATCCAGGTGACCAAGGCGAACTGAAGCGCCTGCGTATCCCCCAGCCTGCGCTCGCGGTTCGGCCGCGGGCGCAGGCTCTTTTTTTGGTTTAGAGCCATGCCCTGCTGGGCTCATCTGCCATCCCAGATCTCAGTAAGGTTCCCAGTAAGGTTCCAGTAAGGTTCCAGTAAGGTTCCCAGTAAGGTTCCACCCGATTCTCTGATTCTGGGACTGGGGATCTCCCAGGGTTTCGTGGAAAGAAATCTTGCAGGCCCGCAAGATCTCTTTCCACTTCCAACTATCAGCAGAATCAACACTTACGCACACTTAGCCCATCCTGTATGCAAGATCTCTTTCCACGAATCGCTCCCACCTCCCGCGGCCTGGAACGGACAAATCATTAGAGATCAGCGGCTTACACCCTCAGGCGTGGATTGGCAGGGCTCTTGCCCAGAGCGAGGCCCGCCATGTCCAGACGGCTGCGTTTCGTCCCGGAAGAAGGATCTCTCGTCGAGGTCACCTGCCGCACCATCCAGAGCAGGCTCCTGCTGAGGCCCAGCCCTGGGCTCAACGAGATCATCCTCGGCGTCCTCGGCCGAGCTCAACGCCTCTACAAAGTCGGGGTTTGTAGCTTCGCCTTCCTTTCGAACCACTACCACATAATCCTTCGAGCTCGAGACGCCGAACAGCTCTCCGACTTTATGGGTTATTTCAACTCGAACCTCGCCCGGGAAGTGGCGCGCCTGACCGGCTGGACGGATAAGATCTGGTCTCGCCGGTACGACGCGATCCTCATCAGTAGCGAGGAAGGGGCTCAGGTCGAGCGCATGATCTACGTCCTCAGCCACGGAGTCAAAGAATTCCTGGTTTCCCGGCTGGTCGAGTGGCCCGGCGTGCACTGTGTCTCAGCACTGCTGACAGACCAATCCCTGGAAGGCACCTGGTTCGACCGGACCCGCGAGTACAGCGCTCGGATGCGCGGAGAAGATTTCGAGGCCAGGAGCTTTGCCGAAACCGAGATTGTGACCTTAGAGCCCTTGCCCTGCTGGGCTCATCTGCCATCCGAGATCTACCAGGAAAGGATCGCGGGCCTGGTCGAGAAGATCGAAACGGATGCAGCGACCGAGCGAGCCTGGACCGGAATTCAGCCTCTCGGCCCGGAGGCTATCCGCCGTCAGGATCCGAAGAGCCTGCCCAAGAAGACCAAGAAATCCCCCGCCCCGTTCGTCCATGCTTTTACGCGTCGGGCGAGAAAAGAGCTCTGGGAGCTATACGCTAGGTTCGTGGGCGCCTTCCGCGAGGCGGCTGAGCGGCTCAAGTCAGGGGACCGGAATGCCGTGTTCCCGACCGGTAGCTTCCCTCCGGGCCTACCGTTTGTCCG
>DASVEF010000301.1:0-18439 GCA_036380715.1 Thermoanaerobaculia bacterium
CCGACGCTCCAGAGCGTTGCGCGCCGCGAGCGAGATGAATTCGGAGAAGCTCGCCACCAGCCGGGCCGTCTCCTCGGTGAACACCCCGCCGGCCCTACGGGTGTCCAGGTAGACCACCCCGAGGACCTGGCCGCCGTCCCGGATCGGCTGGCAGATCACCGACAGCAGGAGCAGCCGCAGCACGCTCGCCCGGTGGCCGAGCGACGGATCATCGAGGACGTTGGGGTGCCAGAACGGCTCCCCCTCGCTGCGCACCTTGCGCAGGATCGTCCGGCTGACCTCGAACTCCGGCCGCTCGATGTCCTCCTTGGCCAGGTTGCGGGCTGTCTCGAAAACAATCTCCTCGGGCGCTTCCGGGTCGAAGAGCAGGATCATCCCCCGCTCTGCGCCGCACAGCTCGATCACCCCGTCGATGGCGGAGGTCAGCAGGCGGTCCAGGTCGCGTTCGGCGAGGACCGACTTTCCCAGCTCCAGAAGGCGTTCGAGCATGTTCCCTCCGCTCTATGGTGTTTCCACCCTAATTATGGCAGAGACACCCGAATCATTTCACGCCCGCGGTCCGGCACGCAGCGGACGGAATCGTGGAAAGGACTGATTCCGAAGGGTTTCCGTCAAGACGTTCCGCTGGCCGCGGCATGGCACCTGGATTGCCTTGGAGAGAGGACGGCGACAAACGACCGCCGCAAACGGCGGCGCCTCTTCACAGGGGACGGATCCAGGTCCGTTCCCTCTTTTTTGTGGCCCTCACCCCCGGCCCCTCTCCCAGAGGGAGAGGGGTGAAATTCGGCAGGCAGGCGCGCTGTCATCCTTCGCTGCTCTCAGAATGACTTGGAAAGTCTCTGCTGTTCTGCGAGGGTTCACCCCTCTCCCTCCGGGAGAGGGGCCGGGGGTGAGGGCCTACGCCTGCGCGGTCAGCTCCCGCGCGATCGCCGCCAGCTCGGCCTGGGCCTGGGCGAGGTCGGTCTTGCGGCGGTCGAGGATCATCAGCAGGAAGCGCTTGTCTTCCAGGGGGCGCACCAGATAGCAGCGCTTGCTGGCGGTGAGCAGAAGCTCCTCGATGGTCTCGCGCAGCCCCGTCGTCTCCTCCAGGTCCCCCTTGCGCCGCGCGAATTCCGCGGTCGCCGCGGCGGCCGCCTCCAGATCGACCGGCTTGCTGCCGAGAGCGGCGGCGATCACCGCGCCGGACGCCGTATCGGCGAGCAGCGTGGCGATCACCCCTTCGACGGCCCGCCCGCGCTCCAGGGCGTCGCGGACCTTTCCGGTGGGATCGGACTCGGAGGACGGCGCCGCGGCCGGGATTGGCGAGGCGAGCAGGGCGTCGATCTCCGCCTCGTCGCCGGCCCCATCACGGGAGCGCTCGTCCTCCAGCCGCATCGCCTCCAGGAGGAGAAAGGCCAGGCCTCCGGGGAGCGGCGGGGCGTTGACCGGGCAGACGTCCGAGATCTCGATGTCCGCGTGCTCCCAGGCGACGATCTCCAGCGCCGCCTCCTGGTCCGCGAGGTCCCGGGTCTCGGCCCCGATCAGCTTGCCGCCGCGGAAGTAGAGCTTGCCGCTGCGCTCGATCGAGGTCACGGTCAGCGTGCAGGTCTTCCGCTCGATCTCCAGGAGCTGCAGGAAAGAGGACAGGCTGATGTTCTCCACCCGTCCCCGGACGCGCTGGGCCAGCATGTCCGCGATCTTCTGCTTGAGGAGGCCGACGTCGAACGGCTTGCTCAGGCACTCCAGGGCCTCGCCTCCGAGGCGGGCCGAGGTCTCGGCCGTGCCCAGGGCGGTCATCAGGATCACCGGCAGGCTCGGGTAGTTGCGGCGCAGGTGGGCGAGGAGCTCGAAGCCGTCCACCTCCGGCATGCGCAGGTCGGTCACCACCAGGTGGACCTTCTCCGCCTCCAGGACCGACATCGCCTCCTGGCCGTCGCGCGCGGTGACCACCCTCAGCCCCCGCCGCCGGTCGGTCAAGGCTTCCGAGAGGGCAAAGAGCACCGCGGGCTCGTCATCCACCACCAGGATCTTCTTCATGACCGGCTTCCAGGCCTCTCCGTCAGAGCCCGGAGTCTGGCGGAAAGCCGCGGGAGCGTCAACGAGGGATACCCTAAGAGCGCCGAATCCGCTAGCATTGCCGGAAAGTACGCAAGGAGACGACTGATGATTCTCGGCCGAAGGCTTTCGATCTTCGTCTGTACCCTGGCTCTGATTCCGGCGGCACAAACACTGGCCCAGGAGCCGCGGGCGGGGGCGACGTGCGCCGATCCGGGCACGCTGGCCGGCAAGATGACGGTCGCCGGAGCCCACGCGTATGTGGCCGGCACGCTGTTCGTCCCCCCCAAGGTCCGGCTCGAGGTGGCGTCCGTCGTCGGCGAAGACGGCGTCGTCCGCTGGCGGCCGGTGATCGACGGGAAAGAGGTGGACGACCCCGCCGCCATGGCCTGGAAGGCAGGCCGGTACGAGGTGGGCGCCGCGGCCGTCAACCGTTGCGGCGACCTGGTCCCCGTCGAGCCGCTCGCCTTCACGGTGGACGCCGAAGCGCCCACGCTCACGCCGGAGATCGTAGACGACGACGCGCTCGCGGACCGGTCTCTGAAGAAGAGGAAAGATGCGCGGCGCAACGCGGTCCTCTGGTCGGGCGGCGCCCAGTGGTTCCCCCTGCCTTCGGAGGGAGCGACCGTCCGGATCGCCAGCGATCAGGCGCAGGTCTTCTTCTACGCCCCCGACGCCACGGTCTCCCTGGACGGCCGGGACGAGGGCCTCGAAAAAGACCGCATGCTGCGGATCCGCGCCGAAGACGCCGAATCGCGGGTCGAACACCTGACCTTCCGCACCCGCCGGGAGAGCGGCGGCATCGTCCTGGCGGTCGAGACCGCCGACCTCGTGGGGAACGTGCGCAAGGGCGAGTGGGTGCTGGAGACGGGCCAGGACAGCCGCGGGAAGCGGTAGGGGTCCCCCCCCCGGCTCCATGATCACGTAGCAGGGGCGGCTACGCACCGGAAGAAAAAAGAAGGCTCTCCGGGAACAAATCTGACGAGAAATTTCCTTTTTCGTCAACTCATGTCAGGTCGAGGTCACCTGTACTAGTAGGGCGTCGTGTTCATCCATGAAGGACGAACCCACAGACGTACCCAAGGAGTGACCTCATGCCTCGAAGCAGGAACTTCCTTGTTTTCGCCCTGCTCCTCGTCCTGCTCCTCCCGGCGGGAGCCAGCGCCGGAGCCCTGGAGGGTCCCCGAACCACCCCGGAAGGGCTCCTTGCGCGCGCCTGGAATGCCCTCGTCCAGCCGCTCACAGCCCTGTGGGCGGCAAGCCGTGGAACCATGGACCCGAACGGGAGCGACGGCACGGCCGATGCCGGATCGACCCGCAATCCGGATGGATTTACCGCTAATAGCGGGACGATGGACCCTGATACTGATAGCCGGGGAACGATGGATCCTAACGGCTAAATCCCGATCCCGCTTCCGAACGGACAACGCCGGCGAACCTGCCGGCGTTCTTTCTTGTCCTGTTTTTCCGCCCAGCGGCAACTATTCTGTAGAAGCGAGTTGATTCGTGTGTCCAGGAGAGAATAGGAGGGATTGGATGATGGACAAAAGCCCGGGCCACGTCTCGGAGCGCATGATGCAGCGCTTCTTCCGCTTGGAGCTGTCGCGCAGAGACACGGCCTGGCTCGTCCGGCACCTCCTGAGCCGATGTCCCCAATGCCTCGAGGTTGCCCTGCAGGTGGGCCAATACGAGGGCTTCATCCCGACTGGTAAGGGGGAATTCCAGTCGGCGAGCGCCTCTCACGACCCGGCCTCTTACGCGGAGGTGTTCCTGGGATTGCTGAGGGGAGGAGAGGGGGACGTGATGCGGCTTGCGCGCGAGCGGCTCCAGGGGATGGGCCTCTTGGCGGAGCTCGAGAAGCATCCGCTCAAGCAACGGCTCTCCCTCGTCCGGGACGACCCCCGGTTCCACCACTGGGGTCTCTTCGACCGGATGCTTGTCAAATACCTCGACTATTCCAGGAACGACCCGCAAGCCGGCATCGACCTGGTCTACCTGGCCTTGGGCGTCCTGGAGACCCTCCCGCAGGACAGGTATAAGAAGGAGTTGATCGAGGACTTTCGCGCCTCTGCCTTTTCTGCGCTCGGGAACGCCAAGCGCCTCGGCGGCTTCTTCGAGGAAGCAAAGGCGGCGATCCAGGCAGCCTGGGAAAGTCTCGAAGACGGTACGGGTGACCCTCTCGAAGAGGCCAACCTCCTCAGTCTTGAAGCTACGCTTCACCGCGATCTCGGTCAGTTTGATCGCTCCGCCGCACTCCTTGACCGTGCTATCCGGATCTATAAAGAAATTGGGGATGACAACCGCTATGCGCGGATACTCATCCAGCAGGCGGACGCGTTTGGCCATGCCGAGCCTGCCAAGGGAATCGAGCTCTTGCAGGATGCCCTAAGCTTGCTCGATGCTGCCCAAGAACCTCGCCTGGAGCTATGCGCCCGTCACAACCTTGCCTGGTTCCTCAACGACGCCGGCCAGTCAAACGAAGCACTCGCATTTCTGGAAATGACTCGCCCCCTCTACTGCGTCTTTACAGACTCCTGGACGCAGCTCCGCCTTCACTGGCTTGAAGCTCGGATCGCCCGCTCACTCGGAGATCTGATAGAGTCCGAGGCAATTTTCCAGAAAGTCGCGGCGGAATTTGAAAAGAGAGACATACATCATGAGTTGACTTTGGTCTCTATCGACCTCGCCGAGACCTACAGCACCCAGGGCAAGCTCGACGCCGCGGTGAAGCTTGCGGCGGACTTCCAGCCTGTTCTGGCGAGTTGGGGCATGCACGCCGAAGGTCAGGCCATGTGGATGCTCTTCCATAAGTCCCTCGCCGAGCACGCGGCGATGAAAGCGACCGTGGAAACCGCGGCCTTCCGCGGCATCGCCCACTACTTCCACCACGCGTGGCACCGGCCGATGAGGTTCGAGAGCACGAAGCCGTCGTGAGCCTGGCTCCCGAAGGCTGAACTGTTTGAGATCTGATTTCCAGCATATCTGTACCCCTCTCGTATATCGCGATTCATGAATATTCACGATCGCGAGATCCCGGCATGGGAAAAACTGCTCCGGCGCCGTCTATAAAGAGAAGGACCCCGGAAACCGAACCTGTTCGTTACCGGACCAGGATCGGTCCCACCCCTGTCCGGAGGCAATATGGCTCGGAAACGGCTCCCTCTCCTCGTCCTCGCGGCCCTGGTAACTCTTGGCGCCGCTTACTTCATCTTGTATGTCGGGCCGCGGCAAGACTATCTGGTCGAGCTTGATTTCCGGCGCCTGACGGCGATGGCCGAGCGGATTGACATGCAACTCGACACCTATCGCAAGGTCGTGGCGAACGCGACCAAGCCGCCCTACGCCATGCCGGCGCCGCTGGTGCGCGTCGACAAGACACCGAAGCCAGAGAAAGCAGAGGCAGAAGATGTCGAAATCACGTCGAACGACCGGTGGTTCGAGCTGCGCGCCGGCACCTTGAAAGCGCGCCTGCGAGTCGACGATCTGGTACGACAGGCGTTCGAGCAGGAAGATCCGAAGACCTTCGACAAGCTGATCCTTGCCACGAGCGGCGGGCAGATCCTGCACCAGGAGGGCAGGAAAGACATTCAACTGACGGCGCTGACCGGCCTCGGCATAGACCCGGGAAAGATTCCGTTGCTGTCGCGCTCCACCGGGTTAGTGGAGGGCAATGTCTCAGGGAAGAGCTACAAGGTGTTCGTGCGCCCCTGTTCGACTCCCCGCGGCAGGATATCGGCCGGCAGAAGTGCGCCGGAGGGCTGGGTCGTCTGGGCGCTCATGGCATCTCCGCAGTTCCACCTGAGGGCGCTCCAGGTTTCAGCCAACTGGATCATCCTGTTCGTCGGCGTAGCGTTGCTCATCTTGCTCGCCCTGCCTTTCGTCAAGCTGCTCACGATCGGCGAGGGAGCGAGACTGCGGGCGATCGACGGCTTGCTGGCCGGGCTGTGCGCCCTGATCGGCCTCTCCGTGCTAACGGTGCTGCTGTTGGATCTTTTCGTCTTCAAAAAATTGGAGGTAAAGGCCGACGAACAGCTAAAGAACATCGCCGCGAAGATCCACACATCCTTCCTTAAGGATTTGGACGCCACGCTCGCCACGTTCGCTTCGGTCAGCAAGGAGGCACGCCGGAGTCAACAAGCCTATGGCTCGCACAATGAGGCTCCCGCCGAGATGGCGGAGCACACGAACTTCTTCTGGGCGGATGAAAACGGTGAGCAGATCTTCAAGTGGACGCAGAAGGATGAAGGGACTCCTCTCATCAGCGTCCGCGACCGCGCCTATTTTCGCGATGCTCTCGCGGGTCGATATGCCTTCCGCCCCGCCCTCTCCGGTCCCGCCCACAGGTTCGCTCTCGAATCGGTCCGGAGCTGGACGACCGGCAGGGACGAGGTGAACATCGCGATGGAGGACCGGGGAGGAACAGTCCTGGGCGACAAGGGCCAGGAGCTGCGCTCGGCGGTCGCCGCGCTGTCGACCCACATGAGGTCCGTTCACGAAGCCGTGCTGCCGCCGGGCTTCGGCTTCGCGGTGATCGATGCCGCCGGCAAGGTGCTTTTCCATTCGGACCGCAGGAGGATGCTCCAGGAGAACTTCCTGGAAGAGGTGGAGAGCCAGAAACTTCGGGCCTTGGCGTCGGCGGAGCGGGCCGGCTCGGACCAGGTACACTACAAGGGTCACCGGCACAAAGTGTACCTGGAACCGGTCCCGGAGTTGTCGTGGTCGGTGCTCGCCTTTCGTGAGATGGCCGTGCTACGCGCCACCAACGTCCAGATCGTCACGACGGCCCTGGTCTGTCTGGTCTTCTACGCGGCTCTGTTCTTCTTCCTCTTCAGCTCCGTGTATGTGGCGTCATCCACCCGGGCGCGATGGCTCTGGCCCATGGCGTCACGCCGGGGCGCCTATCTCCAACTCGCGGTCTTCTACGTCGGCTGCCTGATCGCCCATATTGAGCTGCTGCGGGAAGGGGATCCGGTGTTTCTGCTCGTCACCGGCATGCTCATTCCCCTGCTGGTGCTCTTCGTGTCCTACATCAAGGTGCGATCTGTCGAAAAGCTCCTCGACGGCAAGCAGAGGGCGGCGATCGCCCTGACGCTGATGCTGCTCGCGATGTGTGTGGTCGCGGGTAAGGAACTTCATCAGGAGGCGCGTACTTTCGCGCTGGGCTCCCTGAGCTTAGGCGGACTTTTCCTATTCCTGCCGCCTGTCACCCGGCTCCTGGGCCGGTGGCGGACGGCGCCATTGCGTGTCCTCTATCTCTCTACCGCCGCTCTGCTTCTCATGGTTCTGACGGTCCTGCCCGCGGCGTCATTTTTCAAATTGGCCTGCGACGTGCCCATCGAAAACATGATCAAGCGTGCACAGCTCACGCTGATGCCGTCGTTGCAACGTCAAAGCCCGCAAAACAGGTTCGCGAAGGACTACGCGGAGGTCTTCTTCGGGACAAAGGCCGAGCCCCCCCCTGAGAGAAAGCCAGAGTCGGACAAGTATCATTTCCAGGTCCCACAACTCTTGGAGCATCTGGAGGGTGTATTCAGGTTCGCGGATGCCTTCTTCGGCATGAAGCCCGCCCTCCCTGAGGAAAAGCCCGACAAGGATATTCACGTCCCGTGGCTCCTCGAGCGGCTGGAGGATATCTTTCCGGTGTACAACGAGAGCTCCCGGGCTCTCGCCCGGCTGTCGCCGGATAGCGCGCTCGAGTGGCTGCACTCGTCTTGGGAGCATCAGGAGGAGCTGCTCTGGCTGCACCGGGAAGCCGGCCCTGGAACGCAACGCCTCCATCTGCGCTCCGCCTTCCCCGCTTTGCGTCCCAAGGGACCGGATTGGCTGAGCCTGGGCGCCGGCGTTCTCGGGCTGGGGCTCATCAGTCTGGTGCTGGTGTGGCTGATGGCGCACAACCTGATGCTGCTGGGAGCGAGCTCGCCACTGTGGCTCAATCGCCGCAAGCTCTGCCTGGGCCCCGCCGTCGGTCCTCTCGTCTACGTCTCTTCCAAGCCCGGACGGCTGCATATTCCGGTCCGGTCCGACGCGGCGATCCTCGACTTGGCCGCAGCGGAGGAAGAGGTGGAGGCCGGGCGAGCCCTGGACAGCCCGGCGTTCGCAGGCAGACGGCTGATTGTCGTGAAGGGATTCGAGCACCGGATCGAAGACCGGAGCTTCAACTGGGCGAAGCTGGAGCTTCTGGAGGCGCTGGTCTGCGACGGACGCCGGCGCGTCGTCCTTCTCTCCACTCAGGATCCGTATCTCTGCCTGGCCTCAGGCTTCCTTTGTGGTGGAGAAGACGACCCGGACCGGGAACAGGAGGAACGCGCGCGCTGGGGCCGGCTCCTGGCCCGCTTCTCCGTGGTGGACCTGGACGGGCGTCCCCACGATGCGAAAAAACTGAGGGAGAGGCTGCAGCGCATCCGGAAACGACTCCGCGCACGCGGAGGCAGGCTGCGCCTGGAGAGGATTCCCTGGTGCCTTCACGTGGAGAGATGCTTGCAGATCATCGACGAAGAGTGCAGCCCGACACTGCGCCTGCAGGAGATCGGCCTCGAGCTGCTGCGTAGCCTTCACCTGGGGAAGACGAGCCGGGGCGAGCTGCGGAAGGAGATTCTGGCTCAAGCCGAAAGATATTATGCTGATCTCTGGTGCTTCTTACCCGAAGACGAGAAACTGGTGCTTCTGCAGCTCGCCGAGGAGGGGCTCGCGAACCCCAGGAACCTCCGGCCTCTGGAAAAATTGATTGCGCGGGGGCTCGTCCGTCGCGATCCGGCGCCGCAGGCGATGAACGAGACTTTCCGTCTCTTTGTCATCGGGAGAGCGGCGAGGGAAGGAGTCCACCAGATCGAGGCCCGGCGCGAGCAGGAGAGCACCTGGGGGCAGCTCAGGATGCCGCTCACGGCGGCGCTGCTGGGGTGCGTGTTCTTCTTCGGCTCCACACAGCAGGAGATGCTCAAGACCACCCTCTCGCTCATGACGGTCGTCGCGGGGGCGTTGCCGCATCTTTTACAACTCGTCGGGTATCTCGGGGCGAAGGCCCCGGTTCTGCCGGGGCGATGAGAGCGAGATCCTCAACCTGACCACACCGAGGCCTTCTTCGCCCACGGGCTTTCGCTGAAGCGGGTCTTGAAGCGCTCGGCGGTCTCCGCCAAGGCGCCGGGATCACCGGACCCCTTGTACTTCGAGACACCCGCCCAGTACTGCGCCTCGGGCGCCACATCGCCGGCCGAGGAGTCATCCGCGAGCTCGCGGTACCGGCGCTCCGCATCGCCCCAGTCGCTGCGGGCCCTGGCCGCGTGGGCCAGGCCGAGCCTCAACTGGGCCAGGAAGTCGGGCGCGGGCAGATACCCCTCGAAGCGATGGCGCTCCGAGCCGCTCGGGTCGAGGATGAGGATGGTCGGGGTCCACTGCGCCTCGAAGCGCTCGAAGGCCTCCGGCTGCTCCTTCACATGAGCACGGGCAGGAACGAAGTTTTCGGTGATGAACGTCGCGACTGTCGGATCGGGGTACACCTCGGCATCCAGCCGAGCGCATGCCCCTCACATCGGCGCGGCGCTGAAGTCGAGGAGCAACGGCCGGCCGCTCTGGCTCGCTTGGCGAAGGGCTCCGTCGACGTCTCTCTGCCACTGGATTTCCATAGACACCTCCTTTGATTCCCTCATCCAGGGATGGCAGCAATTCGCGTGCCGGTGCATGGGGAGGCCGGGGAGCCTATACTTTCGGCGGACTTGGGAGACCGGATACTTTTCAGCCAGGACCGAGGATGTCCCGCAGCTCTTCCTCGGTATAGTCGAGATCCTGCTCTTCCTTGCACGCCGGATCGTCGCCCAGATCGCAGGTGATCCGCGAGATCCACCAGGGCCCGGAGTCGCCGAGCCCTGGCCGTCGGTGATCGCTTCGGCGTGCTTTCCCTCGCACGGACCGTCTCCCGGCTGCGCGACGGCCCGCACAGGGAGAGCCGCGGCCGGGGAGCCGCCGGCGCGGATCTCTCCTGTGACAACCGGAGTGAGACTCGCTTTGTGCGGAAAGGGGATGCAGGCGGACAGAAGACCGCAGGCGAAAACGAGACAGATTGCGAGACATCGGCTCATGAGGAGTGATCGTGAACGACTTTCCAGCCCTGAGGAGTGCGAATCCAGACCAGCGAGAACCATCCGGACTGCTCCGGCTCGCCCCCTCCGGACAGCACGAAGCGGCCGGTCGCCAGGGCGGCGTCCGATCCGAGAGGCCGCACGGCGATCTGCTCGAAGCTCAGCGTCTGCTTGGGCCGGCCGTCCTTGAAGTACTTCTTCGAGAAAGACTCTTCGAGCGGCGCGATGCCCGGGCGCGGCCCGTTGGAGGTCATGAAGGTCACATCCTCGACATAGATCGAGAGATGCCCCTTCAGGTCCCCCCGGTTCCAGGCCTCCGCGGACGCCTTCGCGGCCGCACGGATCTGGGCCTCGTCCGCGCTCCAGGAAGAGGATTGCTGAGGAGGATCGGAAGGCTGGGCGAGGCCGGCTCCCGAGAGAATGGCGAAGAGGAGGACGCTGGCGAACAAGAGGGCTGGGCGCATGGCGGGAGGCTACCCCTCCCCCACCTTCGCGTCAACTCGCGCCGGGGAACCTTCGGATGCGATCCGCTGTCTAAAGAGGCAGGGAGGGAGAGACGTTTCGCGGACTGGAGGTGAGAAAGCTGCTCTATTCTGCTCCACCCCACCGCCGAGCCACGTTCTGTACGTGATGGAGATTGTGGTAGAGCGTGAAGAAGAGCATCTCGCGAACCGTGAGGTTTCCGAGCGCCGGATGCGGCAAGCGGAACCGGTCCAACGCCCTCTCGCCCCAGGATTGAAGAGCCGATTCGAGAGCGGTTGCGATCGCATGGCGCTGCTCCATCAGCGCGCGCCTCGCCGCTTCCGGATCGTCGGGAAAGGGCTCGGGGGCCGGCGCAAAGCGGCCGGCGGTGACGCCGCGGGCCAGAGCGGCGAGATAGGTCTCCCGCATCTGGGAGTAAGAGCGTGAGGAGCGCAGCGTCAGGCCAAAACGTAGGAGGAGCGCGGGCCGAGGCAGGGAAAGCGCCCGGACCACGGGGCGGTTGCTTTTAAGGAGATGACGGATGTTGTCGGCGGGCGACCAGGCCTCTCCGATCGGTGCGAAGAGCTCGGGCGAGCTGAAGGAAGACCAGAACGCGGTGCTCTGCTCGTGCAACGATCGGAGCTCGCGAACGAGCTCCGGTTTCGTGAACGGTTCCTGGACGCGAGGCGGCTCCATGTACGCCGAAGACTATCCGGAGATTCCTCCTCCATCAATACCAGATGTGCATCGGCAAGCCGCAGGAATCGTGTTGAGGCTCGGCGGGAAGAGAGACGGCCCGGCGGTCATACAGGCGCTGTGTGGTCCAGAGCGCGGCAAAGGCGTCGGCCAAGTCATCGGCGCCGAACCAGTGGCCGGCGAGCTGTCGGGCCACCGCCGAGAATGCGTCCTTTCCGAAGTGGGAATGGATCAAAGCTTGACGCTCCTCCCTTCCTGCTCTCGCCTTCTTGCGGAAGACCATGGGCTGACCCTTCCAGGCGGCGAAGGAGACTTCGGGATGGACTTCGTAGAGGTGTTCTCGAAGCGCTGGATCGCCGCGCATCAGCTCGTCGATCTCGCGGATCTTCGGAAGGATCGCGAAGGTCTGCCGCTGGACCCTCCTCCCATCCGCCGCCTGGGTGATGGCGCACGCCTCCTCCCAGGACCAGGCCGCGAGAGCCGGCCGGATCGGGCAGGGAAACACGCTGCTGCAGCGAGGCCAACCGAGGAGGGCCCTGGCCTCCCGGTCGGCGTCTCGCCGTCCGTGGTCCGGAATCCCGATGGGAATGTCGATCCCGGCCAGGTCCCAACGCTGCCGCGGGATCTCGCCCGTCGCCAGCACCGAGCCGGACAGCGAGCCCGACACGGTGTCGAGGGCCACGCAGATCCAGCCGTCTTTGCAGCCGTCGATGCCAGCCAGCAGGGCCATGGGGCTACCGTATCCGATCTAACTGCGGAAAACCAGATTTGCTAAAATCAAGGAAAGCCATGGAGGAATTCCTGATGCCAAATCACAAGCGTCTGCGCAACATTGCCACCTCCTGCTTGGTGGCGTTCCTCGCCGGGGCTGCGGGCGCAACTCCTGCCAGCCGTTCTCCCAAGATCCCGAAGCGGTCGGGAGTGGTGCAGGACTGGGACAACCGTTTGCAGATTGCGCGGGAACATTTGAACCGGAGCGACTTCGAGCAGGGGCGCGACGTCGCCGATGCGGTGCTCAAGGAAATGATCGACCGCATTGAGGGCGGATCGGGGGCGGGGCCGGGCCTGGGCACGACTCTGCTGCTGCGGGCCTTCGGCGAGGCCGGACTTGGCGATATGGACAAGGCCCTCTGGGATTGGCATACAGCCCGCGCGGTCGATCCCGGCATCAGCAAGGACAGACTCTCCGCCTTCGGACCCGCCGGCGAACGGCTGGCAGCGGCGGTCACGAGCGCCACCCAGAAGGAGACCCTCCAATCCTTGGATGCCACCTCCGGCAAGTCTCTCCCAAAGGGCGTGTCGAAACCCAAAAAGATCGCAGGCGATCTGCCAAGATACCCTCTCGGGGCCCGCAACTCCTGCATCGAGGGTACCCTGATGATGGACGCGGTCATCGAGGAGCACGGAGCTCTCCGTGAGCCCGGGCTGTTGCAGCCCCCTGACAGTCCTGTCCTGACGGTCGCCGCGTTCGAGGCGGTGAGGGCCTGGCGTTTCAAGCCGGCTCTCTTCGAGGGCAAGCCCGTGCCGGTCTACTACGCGTTCACGGTCAGCTTTGGCCTCGTTGGCATGAAAATCTGCCCACCGCTGCGGCCCGCGGCGCTGAAGAACAAGAAAAAGAGCGGCTGAAGCTCACTGGAACGCACGCGGGGCAGCGCCTCTTCCGTCTGCTATCGTTGCCGGGTGGAAGGCTTGAGCGGGAGGACCGGGTGAGCGACTGGCACCGGCTGGAGGCATCGGAGGCCGCGGAGCGGCTGGGTACGGACTCCGTCCGCGGATTGGACGAGCGGGAGGCGAAGCGCCGTCTCGAGGAGCATGGGCCCAACGAGATCCAGGCGGCGAAGAAGATCTCTCCCTGGGCGATCCTCCTGGCCCAATTCAAGAACGTCCTGATCCTGGTCTTGCTCGCGGCCGTGGGCCTGTCCGCCTTCCTGGGTCACGCCCTGGAGGCGGGAGTCATCGCCGCGATCGTGATCCTCGCGGTCCTCCTCGGGTTCATCCAGGAATATCGCGCTGAACGGGCCATCGAGGCGTTGCGCCGCATGGCCGCGCCCTTCGCCAAGGTGGTGCGCGGCGGCGAGGAGCGGGAGGTCCCGGCCCGCGAGGTCGTGCCGGGGGACGTCCTTCTCGTCCGGGCCGGCGACCGCATCCCGGCCGACGGGCGGCTGCTCGAAGCCATCAACCTCAAGGTCGAGGAGTCGGCCCTCACCGGCGAGTCGCTGCCGGTAGACAAGTCCGTCGCCCCTCTCGAAGGGGATCCCGACCTCGGAGACCGCACCAACATGATCTGGGCCGGCACGGCCGTCACCTACGGCCGCGGCCGGGCGGTCGTGGCCGGGACCGGCATGGAGACCGAGTTCGGCCGCATCGCGCGCCTCCTCTCGACGGTCGAAGAGGGGCGGACTCCGCTGCAGCGCAACCTCGACCGGGTCGGTGGCGCGCTCGCCCGCGCCGGCCTGGTGGTGGTGGCGGTCGTGGTCCTCCTCGGGCTCTTCCGCGGCCAGCCGTTCCTGGAGATGCTGGTCTTCGGCATCGCGCTCGCCGTCGCCGTGGTGCCCGAGGCCCTGCCGGCCGTGGTCACCATCTCCCTCGCTCTCGGCGTGCAGCGCATGGTCAAGCGGCACGCCCTGATCCGCCGGCTCCCCGCAGTGGAGACGCTCGGCAGCGTCTCGGTCGTCTGCTCGGATAAAACCGGCACTCTCACCAAGGACGAGATGACCGTCCGCCGCCTCTACGCCGCGGGACAGACCTTCGAGGTCACCGGCGCCGGCTACGCCCCGGAGGGCGCGGTCCTGCTCGACGGGCAGGAGGTGGAGCCGCCGGAGCCTCTGCTGGAGCTGCTCCGCGGCGCCGTCCTGGCTTCGGACGCCCATCTCGCCCATGGCGAGCCGGAGAGCGGCGAAGGCGATTCGCCGGGCTGGCGCATCCAAGGAGATCCCACCGAGGGCGCGCTGATCGTCGCCGCCGCCAAGGCGGGCCTCGACAAGCGCGACCTCGACGAGCGCTTCCCCCGCGTCGGCGAGATTCCCTTCACCTCCGAGTCCAAGCGGATGACCACGCTGCACCGCATGCCCGAAGGTGGAGTCGCGTACGCCAAGGGAGCTCCCGAGGTGATCCTCCAGGCCTGCGCGCGCCGGCTCGCCGGCTCCGGCGAAGAGCCCCTCGACGACGACGGCCGCGAGGCGATCCTCGCCGAAGCCGCGCGCATGGCCGAGGCCGCGCTGCGCGTCCTGGCCGTGGCCCGCAAGACCGGAGTCGAGCCGGGCAACGAAAAGGCCGCGGAGCGCGATCTCACCTTCCTCGGGCTCGCCGGCATGATCGATCCGCCGCGGCCCGAAGTGCGAGAGGCCATCCGCACCTGCGAGCACGCGGGCATCAAGCCGCTGATGATCACCGGCGACCATCCGGTCACGGCGCAGGCCATCGCCCGCGAGCTGGGCATCCTGCGCGACGGCCGGGCCGTCACCGGGGCCGATTTGGAAGGGATGAGCGACGAGGAGCTCGAGCGCGAGATCGAGCGCATCGAGGTCTACGCCCGCGTCTCCCCCGCCCACAAGCTGCGGGTCGTCACCGCCTTCCAGAAGCGGGGGCACTCCGTGGCCATGACCGGCGACGGAGTCAACGACGCGCCGGCGCTCAAAAAAGCGGACATCGGGATCGCCATGGGGATCACCGGCACGGACGTGACCAAGGAAGCCGCCGACATGACGCTGACGGACGACAACTTCGCGTCCATCGTGGCGGCCGTGGAAGAGGGGCGCGGCGTCTTCGACAACATCAAGAAATACCTGATGTTCCTCCTCTCGTCGAACATCGGCGAAATCGGCCTGATGGCGGGCGCCTCCCTGCTGGGCCTGCCGCTGCCGTTGACGGCGGTGCAGATCCTCTACGTCAATCTGGCCACCGACGGGCTGCCGGCCCTGGCGCTGGCCGTCGATCCGCCCGAAGACGACCTCATGGAGCGCCCGCCCCGCGACCCGCACCGGGGGATCTTCACCCGGCCGGTGGTCACCCTCATGGTGATCGGGGGCGTCTGGTCGGCGCTGGTCAACCTGGGCCTCTTCGCCTGGATGCTGCGCTCGGGCCGCGGCCTGGAGGAGGCGATGGCCCTGACCTTCGTCTCCCTGGTGCTGATCCAGTTCTTCAAGGCGTACAACTACCGGTCCGACCGCCACTCGGCCCTGCGCCGCCCGTTCGCCAACCGCTGGCTGAACCTGGCGATCGCCTGGGAGCTCGGGCTCCTCGCCCTGATCCTCTACCTGCCGGTCCTGCGCGAGCCTTTCGATACCTTTCCATTCACCCTCGCGGACTGGCTGCTCGTCGTCGGCCTGGCCGCCACGGTGGCGCCGGTCCTCGAGCTCGCCAAGTGGATGGAGCGCCGGGGCTGGTTCGGAAAGATGGATTGACCGGGCTCACCCCTGCATCAGCGACTGCCCGCCGTCGATCCAGACCGGAGTGCCGGTGATGTGGCTCGATTCGTCGCAGGCCAGGAAGAGGACGAGCTGCGCCACCTGCTCGGCTGAGCCGGGCTTGCCGTCGGTCAGCGGGATCTCCCCTTCCGGATATTCGATCGGTTCCCGCGCCTCTGCGAGGTCCCGCTTCTCCGTGCTCTCCTCGATCTCGGTGGTGATCGCTCCGGGACAGATCACATTGACGCGGATGCGGTGCTTTGCCAGCTCCAGGGCCAGCATCTTGGTGAGCGCGACCTGGCCGGCCTTGGTGGTGGCGTAGGCGCTCGCGCCGCTGTTGCTGAACATGCGCGTGCCGTTGACCGAGGAGGTGACGACGATCGAGCCGCCTTCCTGCCTCTTGAGGTGGGGCACCGCGGCCTTGATCGTGTAGAAAGTGCCGCTCAGATTGATCGCCAGAGTCTTGTTCCACTCCTCGGGCGCCAGCTCGTCGATGGGAGCCCAGACGCCGTTGACCCCGGCGTTGGCGAAGACGACGTCGAGCCGTCCCCAGCGCTCGACAACCTCCCCCACCGCCCGCTCCATGTCGGCGTAGTCGGAGACGTCCCCCTGGACAACCTCGGCCTCGCCGCCACCCTTACGAATCTCCTCAACGACCTCGTCGAGCTTCTCCCGCGTCCGTCCCAGCACCGCCACCCGCGCCCCCTCCTTCGCGAACAGCTTCGCCGAGGCGGCTCCGATGCCGGAGCCCCCTCCCGTGACCAGCGCCACCTTGCCTGCGAGCCGCATGGGCCTCCTCCTTCTGGTCCAATCGGGACCATTCCGAAGGAGAGATACAAATGCCGTACCCGGAGGAGAGGGCTCAGGGCCTCAGGAGAGGCAGGCGCGGACGCCCTTCAGCCCTGAGCTGCTGGCGGCCTGCATCCCGCGCATGACGGCGTTCATGCGTTGCCGGGGCGTGCCGTGATGTCCCCGGCCCCACGTGTAATCGCCGAGGCGGTAAGCCAGAGAAGCGATCTCTTGCAGGTCGGACCGGTCGAAGGTCAGATTCGGGACCGAGCCCAGGTACGCACCGGCGAGACAGTCCGCCTGGAGCTCCGAGATCCGGGTCTGCCGGGGCATGACCCGGAAAGCCATCTGCATGGCGTGCGCGTACTCGTGGGCGATCACATAGGCGAGCGCGGCGTCGCCATGCTGGTAGGCGACCGCGATGTGGTCCGTCGTGATGAAGAGGGAGTGGTCCGCGGGGCAGTAGGAGCTGCCGGTGATCCGGCCGCACGACGACGCGTACCGGCCGGGCCTCACCCCGAAGTACATCCTGGGAGTCGCCCGATCCCCGTGGATGTGCCGGATCCCTGAGAACGTGTGGTCCGCGACTTGGCGGGGAGCCATGTCGGCCTGCGCGACCGGCCCCGAAGCCAGCAGGAGAAGAACGGCCAGGACCTGTGCTGCGATGACCCGTTGCGTCTTGCTCATGAACAGCCTCCGTCGCTACCGGAACGCCGGCGCGGAGGGGTGAAATTCCTTGGCGGACCGGCGCGGTCCAACAATCCGGGAAGAGTCCGTGTCTATCTGGTTGAGGCGACGACGCGCTCGCCGCCAAGCTCTTTGACATCTGAATCGACCCGAAGCAGCAAGGCGGGATTGCCAACTCCGCCGAGCCCCTCTTGCAGGGCTCGGCCGGAAGTGCGACTCTATTCTTCCAGAGGCGGAAGGTCTCCGTAATCGTTCGGCTCGGGAAAAAATCGTGCCAGGAAAATATCATGCCAGCGCCAAAACGCCATTTTGACGGGGAGGTAACAGCGGAGGGGTCAAATCCCTGGAAATACGAGGCTTGCAGCCATGAGCAGAGCTGAAAACGGCCTGGAAGAGGGTCTCTACCGAGGCCGAAAAAGGGGGGTAACAGCCGAAGGGGGTCTAAGTGGTGTAGAATCAAGGGCCTGGAAGGGTGGCCGTCCGAATTGCCCAGATCAGTACGGTGGGATTGCGACTTTTTCGAAGCGAACGGCAGAAGGTCACCGAGAGAGGTACGCCGGTCCGAATTGCCCAGATCAGTACGGTGGGATTGCGACTTCTGCTCTGCGGTCTTGGGGTTGGGGGTAGGATCACACGCTGCCGTCCGAATTGCCCAGATCAGTACGGTGGGATTGCGACTCGTGAGGAATTGCCGCTGCTCTTCAGGGCGGAGGTCGCCGTCCGAATTGCCCAGATCAGTACGGTGGGATTGCGACGCCGGAGACCCGATCTGCGGGCGTCCTCGAGGTCACGGTCCGAATTGCCCAGATCAGTACGGTGGGATTGCGACGGCATCCTGGCTCCATAGCAGTCCAAGGCAGGCTGGAGGTCATATGGGCAGGGACAAGTCCGAATTGCCCAGATCAGTACGGTGGGATTGCGACTGACCAGGAATGAACCCGCCTCCTTGCCTCCTGTATAACATCCGAATTGCCCAGATCAGTACGGTGGGATTGCGACTTTGTGAATGGGTCGTCGGTCAGCAAAAGAGCCATTTTGTCCGAATTGCCCAGATCAGTACGGTGGGATTGCG
Source organism: Thermoanaerobaculia bacterium (assembly GCA_036380715.1). GTDB lineage: Bacteria > Acidobacteriota > Thermoanaerobaculia > Multivoradales > UBA5704 > UBA5704. Next base: position 18,219 of record DASVEF010000301.1, read on the forward strand.
ACCAGTTGGCCCGGAGCTTGGCGGCGTCTTTCCAGATGTAGACAGTCCGAATTGCCCAGATCAGTACGGTGGGATTGCGACCGTACCTGTGACCCATCTCCTCCGCCAGCGCCAGCAGGGTCCGAATTGCCCAGATCAGTACGGTGGGATTGCGACGAAGCAGGGCCACATCCCAGGGAGGAAGAGGCGAGGCTGTCCGAATTGCCCAGATCAGTACGGTG
>DASVEF010000302.1:0-2373 GCA_036380715.1 Thermoanaerobaculia bacterium
ATGCGCGGCGGCGTACGGCGGGCGTAGTCAAACGGCTGGGGATCGCACGCCGCGGCGGCCAGCGCCAGCGCACCGGCGAGGGCTCTGCCCGCCATGGATCTCGCTCTCCGCATCGGTCAGCCTTTCTTCCAGTGCATGTCAGCCAGGATGTCCCTTCACCTCTTCTTTGAAGCCTGGGGGCCGTCACCACCGGAACGCGGTCCGGGCGGCCTGCGTGGCGAGGAGGTCGTACAGGCCGAGCGCGGTCTCGCGCGGGAGGTACGGGATGTCCACGCGGTGCGACGAGATCCCCGCGCCGGCCGTGTCCACCCGCACCCGCGCCATCGCGGTGCGGCGGTCGAAGGGGGATTCATGGACCGACACCGCCTGGATCTTGGCGAACCGCGCGACGCTGACCTCCCGCCACAGCCAGCCGCTGCGGAAGAGAACCGCGCCTTCGGTCACCGCCCACCCGAAGCAAGCGACATACAGGCGTGCGCTGACGAAGGCCCAGACGAGAAGAGCGGCGAGCAGGGCGAGGTCCCACCATTTCAACAGCGCGACGAACGGCAGGGAGACCGCGACGGCGACGAGCATCGAGCCTCTGAGCTCCCGGCCGAACGCGCGCGGATGAGCCGGCTGCCAGGCCACGGCCGCGAGGTCCGCCTCGGGCAGCGTCTCGCGAAGGAGGTCCGGCAGATCGTCGCGGCGGACGATCGGGGCGAGCCATTCGCGCTGGGCTGCGCCGTCCTCGTCGCCGGCTCCGGCGCCGGCCGTCTCCACCCTCACCGACGCTCGCCCGAACAGCCGGTGCAGAGGCCCTTCGAGGATCGTCAGCGTCTGGATCCGGCGCCGGGGGATCGTCGCGGTGATCCGCGTGAGGAGCCCGAGCTCGGTGCGCAGGTCCTCTCCTTCCGGGGTGAGCCGGAAGCCGTGCAGCCGGACAGGCGCCCAGGCCATGGAGATCAGCCGGGTGAGCAGCAGGAGGCCGGCGAACGCCGCGAGGGTGAGCGCGATCCGGTCCACGGGCAGCCCGCCGCGGCCGAACAGCGCCTTCAGGAGCTGGCGCACGACGCCGCGCCCGGAGACCCGCTCGCCGAACATCTCGTCCACGAAGCCATCCAACAGCCCCAGCTCCCAGACCAGGCCGAAAGCCGCGGCGACGACCACGAAGCCGCGGTTCTCGATGAGACCGCAGAGCATCAGCTCGCGCGTTGGCAGGTGAAGGAGGGTCCGGCCCGGCGCCGGCGAGGCGGCGGAATCGGCCGGCGCTTCCGCCCGTCCCCGATCCGCGAATACGCGCCGCCGCATCTCCTCGAAGGCGGCGGCCGGCAGCACGCGCATCGTGGCTTCGGGCTCCTCCCCGCCGCCCGTTTCCACGCGCACCTCCACCACGCCGAACAGGCGGTGGAGCACGTTCTGCGCGGCGTCGAGGTTCTGGATGCGCGAATACGGGATGTGCCGCTCGTTGCGGAAGACGAGCCCCGTGCGGATCACCATCTCGTTCGCCTCGTAGCGGTAGCGGAATGAGACGCACCGGGCGACGGCGACGATCGTGTAGGGAACGGCGAGCGGCAGCGTCCAGACCTGCCAGTCCCAGCCCGCGCGGTCGGCGGTGAAGAGCACGAGGATCGCCGGCAGCGCGAAGCCGCGGAGCTCCTTGCCGACGCTGAAAAGGAAGGACAGCGGGTGGAGCCGCTGGTCAGACGGCATCTTCCCCCTCCCCCGCCAGGAGATGGTCGCGGATGCGGAGCGCCGTGGCATGGTCGAGCCCTCCCAGGCCGACCTGCGCGTAGTCGGTGCCGGCCGTGTAGATGGCCAGCGTGCCGAGCCCGCGGCTGCGCTCCATGGGGCCCTGCGAGACGTCGGTGTGCTGCACGCGCGAACGCGGCACGTTGATCACCTTGCGCCAGAAGACGCCCGTGCGGATCTCGATGCCCCGCTCGTCGACCTTGTAGGAAACATGGCGGTGATAGACCTCGGGCCAGCGGTGCGAAAACCACCCGACAGCCAGCGTCGTGGCGGCCCAGAACAGCGCCAGGAGGGCCGTCACCCACCCGGCGGGAGAAGCCGCGAAAAAGACGATGACGAGCACGACGAGCAGGCCGGACGAGAGCGAGCCGGTGAAGATCCAGCCGACGAGCTGATCGAGCAGGACCGATCGCGGATCCAGCGAGCGCTCGACGCCGTCGGCGATCGAAGAGGGCGCGTCCGGAGCGGCGTTGCCCGGGGACGGCTCGGCCGGTTGCTCGAGAGTGGCCATGGGGCTTTCTATATTGCCACGGCTGCTCTGAGCCCTCACCCCCTGGCCCCCTCTCCCGTCACCGGGAGAGGGGGAATTCTCGAGCGGGCAGGGTGGTGGCGCCCCTCTCCCTCCGGGAGAGGGGTCGGGGG
>DASVEF010000303.1:0-29940 GCA_036380715.1 Thermoanaerobaculia bacterium
GATCCCGCGGTGCTCGGGCGTGAAGCAGAAGGTCACGGTGACGTCGAAATCGGCCAGGGCCTCCATTTGACGGTCGAACCAGTCGAGCGCGTTGGGACGGAAGCTGTCGGCCCAGGAGAGGCCGGTGCGCAGCTTCGTGACCCCGAGCTGGCGGAGCCAGCGCACGGCGTCGTCCAGCCGGTGGTCCTCGAAATGGAACCACTGGCAGATGCCGAGCTCGGGCGTGAAGTCGCGGAAGTGCCGGAGGGCGAGCTTGGGCGTGCCGTCCTCTTTGAGGATTCCCATGTAGAAATGCCGGTAGTAGGAGGAGCCCTCGGCCTCGCGGTGGCGGGTGGTCGCGGGCCAGGCGCGGGGGAGGTCGTAGAGGCTGTACCAGTGGACGCGCGGGGCCTTGCCGAGGAGCAGCTCCGCCGTGCGCCGGAGGCCGAACTCCTGCACCTCCTCGGCGCCGAAGGTCGAAACCCCCACCTCGGTCACCCACACGGGCAGGTGGGTGAGCGCCTGGACCTCGGCCAGACGGTCCGGCCACTCGTGGATCTGCCAGTGGTTCCAGTCGAGAGGAAAGCCGTGCACGGCGATCACGTCGACGTGGTCGAGCACCCCCTGCTCCGCCATGTTGTGGATGAACTTGGGATCGATCGGCGAGATCCCGCCCAGAACCCGCGGCAGGCCGCGGCTCTCGGCGCGGATGGCGTCGCCCGCGAGCCTGGCCATCTGCGCGAAGGTCTTCCATCCCGGGTCGATCTCGAAGTCCCAATGGGACATGTTGTTCGGCTCGTTCCACAGCATCACGGCTTCGATCACTTGTGCCTCACCTCTCTTGCAGGACCGCGGCTACCCCTTCCAGGAGCTGGATCGCCTCGCGGTAGCCGTGGAGGGTCCCCACGTCCACGTAGGCCTCGCCGGCGCGGACGCCGAGCGCCGAGCCGCCTTTCTTCAGCCAGGCGTTGACCAGCGTGCCCATGTACACGTCGCTGCCTTCGCGCTCGCGCCACAGCGCGTGCAGATCCTGGAAGACCTCGGCGGGCATGCGGAAGGCCCCCCAGATCCAGGAGGAGCCCGCGTTCCGGGTCTTGACCTGGATCTCAAGGACATGCCCGTCCGCGTCGGTCACCACGGCGTCGAACAGCTCGGGGTGCTCGACCGGAAAGAGGAGGAACGAGAGCGCGTCCGCGGGCAGGCGGCGGAAGCCGTCCTCGGGGAACCAGACCGTGTCCGGGAGCCCAATCAGCACCTGGTCGCCCGGCGCGATCAGCGGCGCGGCGCGGAACAGCGCGTCGCACAGGCCATGCGGATGCTGCTGCACCACGTAGCAGACGTGGGCAGGCCCGACGTTGCCGCCGTAGTACTCGATGATGTCCGACTTGCCGGGCGAGATCGTGACGCAGATCTTTTCGGCCCCGGCGAGGATCATCCGCTCGATCAGGTACTCGCTGACCGCCTTGGGCCGCTCGGTCCCGCCGTCGATCCGGCTGCCGACCGGCAGCAGCTCCTTGGAAAAGGCGAGCGGCTGGATGCGGCTCCCGATCCCCGCGGCCGGCACGATCCCCCAGACGCTCACGGATGTGCTCCTCTCTCTCCCTCTCCCGTCAGGGGAGAGGGAGCCGGGGGGTGAGGGTCTGCGCTCGTCTCGAAGATCTCCAGCATCTGCCGCGCCCGCTGGTCCGCCGTGTGCTCGGCGAGTGTCCTCTCGCGCGCCGCCCGGCCGATCTTGCGGACCTCCTCCCGCGGCAGGGCCAGGGCCGTGGCCGCCTCCTCCGTGGTCCCGGCCAGGAGGATCTCCCGGCCGGGCTCGAAGAACTCGGCCAGCCCCTCCCAGGTGTCGGAGAGCACGGCCGTGTCGCAGGCCGCGGCTTCGAACAGCCGGCCCGAAGGGCAGTAGCCCATCCGCGCCATGTCCGCCCGGGTGACGTTGAGGGTGAGCGGCGAGGAGGCGAAGAAGGCGGGGTGATCGGGCGGCGGCAGGTGGCGGACGAACCAGACGTTGGGCGCCCAGGGGAAGTCCTCGGGATATTGGGCGCCGGCGAGGATGAAACGGCGGTCGGGCAGCCGGCGCGCCGGCTCCAGGAAGAGGCGGTCGAGCGCCTCCTGCCGGTCGGCGGCGTAAGTGCCGAGATAGGAGAAGTCCCCCTGGTACTGCGGCAGCGGATCGGCGGGACGGTGGACCTCGGGGTCCACGCTGCCGTACAGGGGCACGGCATGGCGGGCGCCGAGCCGCTCGCGCAGGGCGGTCAGGGCGCTTCCGCCGGTGTAGCTCAGTACCCGGTCGAAGCCGGAGAGGCCGCGCGGGCCGATGTAGGAGAGCTGCTGGCCGGCCTCCAGGCGCGCCAGGGTGACCGGGGTGTCGAGGTCGTAGAAGACCTTCAGGGGTCCCTCGGCGCCGAGCACGAGGTCGGTCGCCGCGATGCCGTCCGGGCAGTAGGAGGTGACCATGGCGGCGTCCGCGTCCGCAACCTCCTGCCGTGCGCGCGGCAGCGCCTCTTCCCAACTCGGATAGAGGACGAGGTCGGTGCCCGGCAGCTCGTAGAGGTCTCTCTGCGAAGCGTAATAGGGGACGTCTTTCTCGAAGAAGACCACCCGGTGACCCAGGCGGTGCAGCGCGCGGCAGAGCCCCCGCCAGAGAGTGGCGTGACCGTTCCCCCAGGACGAGCTGAGCGTCAGGCCGAAGATGACCAGCTTCATGAGGCCAGGATCCGCTCCACCTGGGGACGGAGACGCATCTGCCGCAGACGCCGGCGCCCTTCCGGACGGAGCCGCTCGAGCGTGTAGGCCACCTTGCGGCGGGTCGCCTCGGGGCCGTAGTAGTCCCAGTAGCCCGAGCTGTTCAAGGAGAAGAACGACAGCGCGTCCGCCTCGTTGAGCAGGGCGAGGTCCGCGGCGTCCGGATCCCCGGAGGACGGAGGCCGCTCGTGCGCGGCCACGAGACGCGCGGCCTGCTGACGCGTCTCCGCGTCAATTTCGAGATTGGCCAGGATCTCCTCCGTCATGGCGGCGCCGTTTCGCGCATGCTCCCCTTTGAAGGCCCGGTAGTCGGAGGCCCGTTGCTCGATCCTCTCCTCGGCTTCCGAAGCGAGGCGCTCGACGTCGTGGAAGAGCGCGGCGAGCTGGACCGCCAGTCCCGCCTGCGGCTCCAGACGGAGCACCCACTGCCAGACATCCAGGGCATGCCGGTAATCGGCGCGGACCAGCGGCTTGTCCAGGTCGTGCAGGGCCCGGTGCCGTTCCAGGACCCAGTCGAAGGCCGCACAGGCCGAGGCGGCGTTCCGGCGGCCGGCGAGGCGCTGGCAGCGGGTGAGGACCTCCAGCACCAGTCCCGGCATGCGCTCCATATCCGAGCCGATGTACAGAAGGAAGGGGCCGCCTCCCGCCTGCTCGGCCAGCTCGTCCATGCGGGTGTCGAAAGCCCAGAAATCGAAACGAGGCTTGTCCCACTCCGCGGCCCAGAGCATGGTGCGGGGCCACGGAAGGCCGTTCGGCCCTCCGGGAAAGAGGTGCAAAGTCGGGAACTCCGCGGTGATCGTGCTCAGACCGGGTGGTAGCGTAAAAGTGTGTCCGTCGCCCTCCGCGCCACCCCGAAAGCCCCCCCGAAAGACAATCCCCAGGTGAGAAATCGGACACCTCCTCCTCGTTGTCTGTCCGGAGTTCTCGAAATGCAAGCCGCGAGCCAATGTAAGTACCTGTGCGTCTCCTCTTCCTTCAGAGATAGACTCGAGCTCGCGTGCAATAATGCGCCGGTCTTCCGAGACCGAGCATGGAAAACCCGCCGAGCCCCGTCCGCGTCTCCCTGACCGGCCTGCTCCTCTTCCTGTTCATCCCCCTGGTGCTGTTCCTCTTCGTGCGGCACCCGGAACCGGTCGCGGCGAGCCTCGCCGTGGGCGTCATCTTGATGATCGGCCACCGCCGGCTCGCGCGGCCCTACATGCGCCGGGTGCTCCTCTGGAAGTGCGTCTGGTGCAACCGGGTGCTGCCGCCGGAGGGGGCTGGAACGCTGGATCTGCGCGCCGGGAAGGAAACCCTTCAGGCCCGCTGCTGCCCTGGGCACTGCGCTCCCGCGGCCAGATTATTCGCCTGGCTCCAGGCCTGGCGCTGGCCGCTCCGCCTGGGCATCTTCGTCCCGCTCCTGCTGCTGCTCGCCGCACTGGCCGCGGCTGCCCTGGGTCGCGGCGCTCTCCTGCCGGGCACCACGGCCCTGTTCAAGCTGGCGGTCGGGATCACCGTGAACCTGGCGGCGCTCGGATCCCTGCTCGGCCGGGAGGTCCCCTCGCCGGCGGTCCCCTTCCCGGTCCACAACTTCTTCCTGCTCGGCGTGCGGAACCTCCTGTGGATCTTTCGCCTGGTCGGGATCTGGTGGATCTGGCAGGGGCTGACGTACTTCCTAGGCTGACGCCAGCCCCAGCTCCTCGTAGAGCGCGTCGAGCACGGAGCGGACGCGCCGTTCGTGCGCCTCGTTGGCGGGGGTGCCGTTGAAGACCAGGGCCGCGGCGAGCCCGTGCGCGGGGTCGGCGAAGGCGACCGAGGAGCGGTAGCCGCTGTGCCCGAAGGCGCGCGGCGAGGCGTGGTGCCCGTAGCCGTAGGGGACGGTGTCGGCACCGTAGCGGTTGGAGTTGGGAATGAAGCCGAGCCCCCAATCCAGCATGTGACGGAAGGTGTGGTCGAACATCCCCTCCCGCTGGCGCGAGGTCAGGGCCTCCACCGTCTGCGGCAGGAGGACCCGCCGCCCCTGGAACGCTCCGCGCCCCAGCAGCATCTCGTAGAAGCGCCCGAGCTCGCGCATGGGACCGTAGCCGTTGCCTCCGGGGTTGACGCTCGTGCAGCGCTCTTCCGTGTCCCAGCCGTGCTCCGGCCGGTCGGGCTTCTCGGTGTTCCACAGGACTCCGATCCGCCCCGTCTCCTTGTAAGAAAGATAGCGGTCCGGCGGCATGCCCACCCACGAGTCGCGCATGTCGAGCGGCCCGAAGATCTCCTCGCGGACGTAGCGGTCGAACGGCCGGCCGTCGACGCGGCGGATCACCTCGGCGAGGATGAACCAGCTCGAGGCGTTGTGGTAGCCCGCCTTCTCCCCGGGCACCCAGCGGGGCTCCGGCTTCATGGCGCAGATGCGGGCGACGATCTCGTCCCAGGAGGCTCTGGGCCACCCCGTGTCGAGCATGCGGATGCCGGCCGTGTGGGTGAGCAGGTGGCGGACGGTGATCCCCTCCTTGCCTTTGGCGCCGAACTCGGGGATGTGCTGGGCGACCGGGTCGTCCAGCTCCAGGCGCCCGCGCTCCCAGAGCTGCCCGGCGGCCACGGCGCCGACCGGCTTGGTGGAGGAGAGCCAGAGCATCAAGTGGTCGCGAGTGAGCGGCTCGCCGAGGCGGTCCTCGCCCATGGCCGCGTCCGCCACGGCCTCGCCGCGCAGCGAGACGTAGATCTGCGCGCCGAGGTGCAGGCCCTCGCGGATCCCTTCTTCGACGGCCTGACGGGTACGGGGGAGGCGGTCCAGAGAGGTCTCGGTCATGGCGCCGGGATTGTAACCGGCGGCGGCTCCGGGGCGCCTCCCGGCCTGGGGTCGAACCCCAGGCCGAAACGTCCGAGACTGGCGGCTCACCCCTTCTGCTTCGGGATGAGCTCCTCGTAGACCGCCTGCCGCAGCAGCGAGGGAGGGAGGATCCCCTGGGCAAGGAGGAAGTCGTGATACTTCTGGCGGTCGAACCGGGGACCAAGGATGCGCTCCACCTCGGCGCGCAGCTCCATCAGCCGGGTGTAGCCGCAGAAGTAGGCCGTGGCCTGCCCCGGGCTGCGGAAGGTGTAGCGCTGGACCTCCTGCAGCGCCATGCCCTCGGAGAGCACCACCTCCTCGCGCAGGATACGGGTGGCCTCCTCCGGCGTGATCTTGCCCATCTGCAGGCCGGGATCGAGGATCGCCCGCGCCGCCCGCATCAGCCGGCTCTGGAGCGCTCCAAGCTGCCCTTCGAGCGGCAGGTAGGGCTGGATCTCGGCCTCGGCGTAGAGCGCCCACCCTTCCACGTTCGCGCTGTTGAAGGCGAAGATCGCCCGCGCCTTGGACACCCCCTTCTCGATCAGCGACGCGAACTGCAGCTCGTGTCCGGGCCGTCCCTCGTGCGCGGTCAGCGTCCAGGAGAGGGCCTCATAGGTGAAGTCGTCGAGCGCCAGCGCGTTGCCTCCCTTCTGGCCGGGAATGCGCAGCGGGAGGACGAACTCGCCGATCTCGCCCGTGTTGCCGATCAGGCGCGGCGGGCGCATGTTCGGGGCAGGGGTGGCGACGCTCTCGGCCTCGCTCGCCAAGCGGATCCGCATCGGGCGATCAGGCAGGCTGACGATCTTCTCGCGCCGGATGATCTCCTCCAGCGCCTTGATGCGCTCCTGGTAGTGGGGGAGGATCGCCTCGCCGGTGAGCTGTTTCTTCTTGAGCTCGCGCAAGACGTCCCGGTAGTCGGTCGCCTGGATGCCGTGCTGCTTCGCCACCAGCGGCGCCAGCGCCTGCATCTGGTTCTGGATCTCCTTGAAAGACACCTCGGCGCGGCTCACCAGCTCCTCGACCGGCATGTCGACGCCCACCTGCTCGAGGCTGTAGGCGTAGAGCTCGGGCGGCAGCTTGAAGTCGGTGCGGGCGCGCGGCAGGATCTCCCGGCGCACGAATTCGTCGTAGGCCGCGAGCTGCTCCTTGAGCTTGCCGTAGGACTCCTCATAGCCCGCGATCTGATACTTCTTGAACAGCTCGGCCAGCCCATCGATGTAGGACTTGTTGGTCTGCAGGTCGCGCTCGATCTCCCCCTTGAACGGGCCGACCAGGCCGGGCGCGCTCATCCGTGAGCGGATGAAGTCCTCGGCCAGGCGGGCGATCGGGGAGTAGCCGGGCTCGACGCCCGCGTACTTTCGCAGGCGCGCCAGTGCCGCCGGCCGCCGCGCGGCCTCCACCTGGTCGTCGAGCAGGGCGCGGATGCCCTGGAAGACTGTCGCGGTGAGGTTGAAGTAGGGGATCTGGTACTTCTCGAACAGCTCGCCGCCGCGCAGGTTGTCTTCGGCGGAGCGGATGAGGATCTGCAGATCCTGGCGGACCGCGGGATCCTTCTCCTGGGCCAAGCGGCCCTGGAGCTCCGCGACCGCCTTGCGGGTGGCCTCGCGGCCGCGCTCGACGAACCCCGGCTTGAGGTCGAAAATCTCCGCGTCCAGCCCGGGGATGCCGAGCTGCCCCGCGCCCTCGGGGCTCTGGCGGGCGAGCACGTCGAGCAGCACCTGAGCGTTGCGGTCGCTGCGCTCGACCCACGCCGGGGTCGCGGCGAAAGCGGGCGCGGTCAGCAGCGCCGCCAGGGCCAGAGCTCCCAGAGCGCGGCGGAAGGTTCGGATGGAATGGATCGACGTCACGGTGCCTCCTTGACGGAATGAATGATGAATCGGCCCGGTGGGCCGTGCTCCTACTACGTGCCAGGAACCCCTAAAGTTTGGGCCGCGGTGCTGATAAAGTGAGCCTCCATGATCGGTTTACGGGAGATCGAGGAGGCGCGCGAGCGCATCCGCGGGGTGGTCAAGACTACTCCGTGCCTGATGTCGCGGACTTTCTCCAACGAGCTGCGGGCGAACGCCTATTTCAAGTACGAGACCCTGCAGCTCACCGGCTCGTTCAAGGCGCGGGGGGCTTGCAACAAGATCTGCTCGCTCTCCCCGGCCGAGATCAAACAGGGGGTGATCACCGCTTCGGCGGGCAACCACGCGCAGGGGGTGGCCTTCAGCGCGGCGCAGGCCGGCGCCCCGGCGACCATCCTGATGCCGCTCACGACGCCGCTGATCAAGATCGAGAACACCGAGCGGCTCGGCGGCCGGGTGATCCTCTTCGGCGAGACGTTCGACGAGGCTTACGCCGAAGCCCGGCGGATGGCGTGCGAGCAGGATCTCGCCTTCGTCCCCCCGTTCGACGACGAGCAGGTGATCGCCGGCCAGGGGACGATCGGGCTGGAGATCCTGGAGCAGGTGCCGGAGGTCGAAGCCGTGATCGTCCCCATCGGCGGCGGCGGCCTGATCTCTGGGATCGCCACAGCGATCAAGGAGACGAGCCCGACCGTCCGCGTCTACGGCGTCCAGACCAAAGCCGCGCCTTGCATGGCCGAGAGCTTCCGGGCCGGCCACATCGTCGACTGCCCCACCGAGCGGTCGGTGGCCGACGGCATCGCGGTCAAGCGGCCGGGCGAGATCACCTTCGAATACGTCCGCCGCTACGTCGACGACGTGGAGACGGTCAGCGAGGACCAGATCCGCGCCGCCATCGTCCGCATGCTGGAGGTGGGAAAGACTTTGACGGAAGGGGCCGCGGCCGCGACCCTGGCCGCCATGAGCGACCACCGGTTCCCCTTCTGCGAAGGCAAGAACGTGGTCATGGTCCTGTCCGGCGCCAACATCGACATCCACCTACTGAGCCGGATCATCGACCGCTCCCTGGTCGAGAACCACCGGCTGGTGCGCTTCCGCACCGAGGTGACGGACCGCCCCGGCGCTCTCTCGGATCTGCTGCGGGTGATCGCCACGGGCGGCGGCAACGTGGTGCGCATCCAGCACGACCGCGTCTTCAAGCACGCCGGTTTCTGGGAAGCCGAGGTCGAGGTCACCCTGGAGACCCGCAACGCCGACCACATCGAAGAGCTGCACCGCACCCTGCGCCGCGAGGGGTATGTCGCGGAGAGATTGGACTGAGATGAAATTCGAGACCCTCGCCGTCCACGCCGGCCACGACGTCGACCCCGCGACCGGGTCGGTGGCTCCCCCCATCTACCTCTCGACGACGTTCGCCCGCGATCCCCAGGGGACTCCGCTCGGCGGCCACACCTACATCCGTGATTCGAACCCGAACCAGGCGCAGCTCGAGGCGGCCCTGGCTCCGCTGGAAGGCGGCGAGGCTGCGCTGGTCTTCGCCTCCGGCATGGCGGCCGGGACCGCCGTGCTCCAGACCCTGGAGCCGGGCTCGCACGTCCTCCTGCCCGACGACGTCTACTACGGCGTCCGGATCGCCGGACAGGAGTTCCTGCCCAACTGGGGGATCCGCGCGGAGGGGATCGACATGGCGGACCTGAGGACCCTGGAAGCCGCCATCCGTCCGGAGACGCGGCTGGTCTGGCTCGAGACGCCGTCGAACCCTCTCCTCAAGGTGATCGACGTCGCGGGCGCGGCCCGCCTCGCCCGCGAGGCCGGGGCCCTGAGCATCCTGGACAACACCTTCGCGACGCCGGTGAACCAGCGGCCCATCGAGCTCGGCGTCGACGTCGTGCTCCACTCGACGACCAAGTATTTCGGCGGGCACAGCGACGTGCAGGGAGGGGCGCTGATCTTCGCCCGCCGCGGCGAGCTCTACGAGCGGACGGCCCACCTGCAGCACATCCTCGGCGCGGTCGGCTCCCCCTTCAATTCCTGGCTCGTCCTGCGCGGCCTGCGCACCCTGGCCTGCCGGGTGGCCATGCAGAACGCCACCGCGCTGGCTGTGGCGAGGGCGCTCGAGGGGATGCCGGGGATCGCCCGGATCCATTATCCCGGCCTGGAATCGCACCCCGGACACGAGATCGCCAAGCGCCAGATGTCGGGTTTCGGAGCGATGATCTCGTTCCAGGTGGACGGCGGGCGGGATGCCGCGTTGCGGGCGCTCTCGCGGGTCCGCCTCTTCACCCGGGCCACGTCGCTCGGCGGGGTGGAGAGCCTGATCGAGCACCGCGCCACCAGCGAAGGGCCGCAGTCGCAGACCCCGCAGGACCTGATCCGGCTGTCGATCGGCCTCGAGCACCCGGACGACCTGATCGCGGATCTGGCGCAGGCGCTCGCCGGCTGACGCGTTGCCATTTTGTGGCACCTTTTTTGCTGTCTTTCCGAGCACGAGCAGGTGCAGGAATCGCCTTACGCGTTGGCGTTGAGCTTTTTGCTGTCGAGAGCCAGAAAGGAGAGGCAGATGGCGCAAGGAAAGAAGGCGTCCAAGGGGACGGGCGGGAAGAAGGCGTCGAGCAGCGGGTCCACGACGGCCAGCAAGTCCACGAGCTCCACGAAGAGCAGCGGGACCAAGGCCACCAAGAAGACCTCCACCAAGAAGAAGATCGCGATCGCCTCCGCCGCCGGAGTGGCCGCCGCGGCTGCCGCGGCCGGCGTGGTCGCGGCCGTGAAGTCGTCGCGCAAGAAGGCCGCCGCCGCGGGCGGGGGCAGCAGCGGCGTCGGAAACACACCGGGGAAGAAGTCCGCCAAGAAGTCCACGGCCGGAGGCACGGGATCGGGGTCCGAGCCGTACACCGGCGGTGGCGGTGAGACCGGGGGCGGCGGCGAATCCGGCGGCGGCAAGAAGCGGTCGGTCAAGAAGGTCGGAGTGGGAGGCTGAACGGGAGCGGGCCGGAAAACCGGCCCGCTCTGGTAGCCAGGTGATGGTCCGCGCCTGGGCTCAGAAAGGCTCGGCGCGGACGGTCAGGTTCGAGTACCTCCAGCCGTACGGCGGGAAATAGGCCCCGTCGGCGACCTTGGTCCCGCCGAAATCCACCCGGATCTTCTGCTGACCCGTGACGCTGAGGTCAGGCGTGGTCATGCGGCCGCTCAGCCTGTGCACCACCCTTCCGCCCTGGAACATCTGGAACGTCACCGTCCGCGTCTGGGCGTCGGCCTCCATGCGGATGTGGTATTGGCTCCGCTGCCTCCACGGCCCCTCCACGCGCTCGAGCTGATCCCTCCCCAGGTCCAGCACCGTCTTGTTCCGGTCGCCCCGGACGATCAGGCCGTAGTAGAGGGTCCGGTCGTTGCGCCGCAGCGCGGTGATCCCATGGAACAGAGGCGTCTGCCACTTGTTGAGGTAGAGGTCGAAGTCCACCGTGATCCGCTTGTAGCGCACGCCCGGCCGCAGCGGCAGGTCGAAGGCGCGGTACGAGTCCCCCCTCTTGGCGGCCAGGAACAGGCCGGGATACGAGAGAGAGTCCTGACCGGCGACCGGACCGGAGCCGGCCGGCGGGTTCGTGTCGTCACTCCCGCCGCCGTTGCCGTTCCCGCCGTTGTCGTCGCCACCCTGATCGCCACCCGTGGGCGTGTCGTCGTCGCCTCGGAGGTCGGCCGCCGCGCCGAGCCTGGACTCCAGCGAGCCGGAGGGGGCGAGGAACGACAGCGCGCCGCCGTCCGCCGCGACCTGCAGAGCGTAGGCGTAGAAGGGCTGATTGCAGGTCACCTCGACGCGGACGTCGGTGAAGAGAGCCGAGCCGAGCGCCGCCAGCGGAGCCGCGAACGCAGCGTGCGAGCGCGCCTGCACGGTGAACCGGGCGGCGTTTCCGACCGGAGCGCCGCTCACCTGGAACGCCAAGGCCGAGCACTGCGCGTCCCGCGCGCCCAGGTTGAGGAGGCCGAACCTCTGGACCGTGCCGCGCGCCGTGCGCTCGATCCCCTGGATCTGGACGATCTCGTTCTTGGGGATCAGGTTCTCCGACCCGATGACCGGCACCGGCGTGCTGGCGAGGATTTGACCCGAGCGCGACACCGCCTCGACGCGCGCGGAGATCGCGAGCTGCGGCGCGCCGGAGATCTCCAGGATCCCCTCCTGTCCGGCCGGGGCCACGTTGGTGAGGAGGAAGGTGCCGTTGGGGAGCACCGAAATGGCTTGCGACGTCCGGCCCGCCTGGACGCCGTTCCGCCCCGTGGGGATGAAAGCGGTCGTGAAGCGGCGCGAGACATTGCCCGGATTGCTGACCACGACCTCCGTCCTGTAGAGGACGTCGCCGATCTGCTGCTGCGTGGCGAGCGGGACATAGACCGTGCCCGCGAACGCCGGCACGAAGGACGCGAGAAGCGCCAGGAAGCCCAGGACAACAGGCTTTCTCATGGAGAAGGAAACCTCCTACGGCGTAGGGTTACTGCGGAACCTGGAGGGCACCCAACAACGAGGCTCTCGAGGACTTCCGAGAATTGCTTGGCGTCTCCGGGAACGCCCGGGTCCTCTGAGGTTATTCCCCGAGCAGGATCTCGCGCGCGTTGGTCATGACCTGGCGGAAGCCCTCGCGGTCGTGTTGGTCGACCAGCCCCTGGATGCGGTCGAGGGCCTCGCGGGTGGCGGCGTAGACCTCGTGCCGGTGCGGGTTCAGGTGCTGGATGTCGAGATAGAGGTCGGGGTTCTGCCCCAGCACGAGCAACGCGGTCGTCACCTGGCGGGTGAAGGTCACCGAGGCGCAGGCGTGGAGCTCCGACGCGTCCACGCCGGCGTGGATCAGGGTGGCGCCGAAGAGGATGTTGTTCAGGTGGGCCAATCCGAGCAGCCAGCCCATCAGGCGGTCGTGCTCAGGGAAGGGAACCACGATGAGCTTCGTGTAGGGATGCGTGAGGAACGCGGCCACCTTCCGCTTCTCCTCCGCCAGGTCGCCCTGCGCGGCGAGGACGAAAGTGAGCGGCTCGTAGTAGGACTTGCCGGGCCCGAACATCGGGTGGAGCGTGAAGACGCGCACGCCGCGTTCCCGGGCCTTCTCCAGAGCGCCGGCGAGCGGGGCCTTGATCGAAGCGAGCTCGATGACCGGGACCCTGGGCCCGCGCTCCACCACCTGCTCCAGCACCTCGGCGGTCCGGCTGAGCGGCACCGAGAGGACGATGGCGTTGTAGCGGTTCAGGTCCTCGATCTCCTCGAGAGAGCCATAGCGGCCCGGAGAGTCCGGCATGCTCGCGAGAGCGGGGTCCATGACGTCGACCTCATGCCCGCCAAGGCCGAAGAAGCCGCGGAACCAGGTGCCCATGCCGCCGGCGCCGCCGACGATCAGCATGCGGCCGCCGCGCCGCTGCCGCCGGGAGATGCCGACCCGGTACTGGCGCTCGACCGAGCCGCGGATGATCGCCTGGAAGATCGCCTCCATGACGTCCTCGGAGACGCCGCACGCCTCGGCGTGCTGGCGGGCGCGCGTGAGCACGCGGTCCTCGACGTCGCGGGCCACGACCGGCCTCTCGGTTTCGGCCTTGACGCGGCCGATTTCGGCGGCGAGCTCCATACGGCGGCGGAGCAGCTCGAGCAGGGTGCGGTCGATCTCGGCCAGAGAATCCCGCAGCGGTGACAGAGGATCGGATTCGCTCATAGTGCCCGCGATTCTAGGAGGGATCGGGAAGGGAGGGAAGCCGGACGAGTCCGCCCGACTTCCCTCAGGGTTGCCGCGCGGTGATCGCTCACCGTGGGACGGATGGGCACCATTCCCATAGAGCAAGGTGGATGCCACCCCGGAAGTCCCCATAAACAAAGGAGTTTCCAGGGCCAGGCTCCTCGGAAGTGGACGGTTTCCTGAACACCGGTGTCCTCCGCCGTAGACAGAGTGCCCTCACCCCCAGCCCCTCTCCCGTCCCCGGGAGAGGGGGAAAACGAAGTCTCGCTGAATTTCCCCCTCTCCCTCCGGGAGAGGGGCTGGGGGTGAGGGTCCATGGCACCATGCTTGCTGCCTTTTCCACCAACGCACTGGCTGCGTGGTAAGCTCCCGCCGCGCAGTTGGACCATTTCGAGCAAGAGCGGAGGAGATCTCGTATGGCCACACGTATGACGACCGAACCCCTCCAGGCCGTAGACACGGCCCGGGCGGTCAGCGGAGTCGACAGGCACCCGAAGGGGCTGTACGTCCTGTTCTTTACGGAGATGTGGGAGCGCTTCAGCTTCTACACGGTAGGAGGCATGTGGGCCCTCTACGTCCAGAACTCCGAGCAGGGCTTCGGATGGCCCCAGGACCGCGCCACCAGCGTCTGGTCCTGGTATCTGGCTTTCGTCTATGCCAGCCCCTTGATCGGCGGCCTGATCGCCGACCGCAAGCTGGGCTACCGGAAGTCCGTCATGCTCGGCGGCTTCTTCTTCATGGCCGGCCACGCCCTGCTCGCCGTCCCGAAGATCGAGTGGGTCATGCTCCTGGCGCTCGCCTGCCTGGTCATCGGCAACGGCTTCTTCAAACCGAACGTCTCGGCCATGGTGGGCAACCTCTATCCGGAGGGGAGCCATCTCAAGGACCGCGCCTACAACATCTTCTACATGGGCATCAACATCGGCGCCTTCCTGGCGCCCGTGGTGGCCGAGTTCATGGTGCAGAACTTCGGCTTCCACCCCGCCTTCTTCATGGGCGCTCTCGGCATGGTGATCTCTGTGGCGGTCCTCTGGTTCTACAAGCGCCACGTGCTGGAAGCCGACCGTCCGGGGTTGAAGGCGCCGTCCTCGACCGCCGCCACCGCGGTCGACGCCCCGCCCAAGGGTGTGAGCCACCAGAACCCGATCGACCTGATCCCCGACTCGCGGCGGATCCTGGCTCTCATCGTCATCTTCATCATCGTCATCGTCTTCTGGATGGTCTTCCACCAGAATCAGACGACGTGGACCTACTGGGCCAACGACAACACCGACTGGGAGGTGAGCGGCATCATCTCCAACGCGATCAACCCGGCCTGGGTGATCCTCCTGACCTTCCCGCTGGTGTGGTTCTGGCAATGGCTCGACCGCAAGGGAAGGGAGCCGTCGACGCCGACCAAGATGGCGATCGGCATGTGCTTCACGGGCCTCGCCTACTTCGTCATGTACTTCGCCGGCAAGGCGGGCGGCGACGTCGGCAGGGTCTCGCCCTGGTGGCTGGTCAGCGCGTACGGGGTGATCACCCTGGGCGAGCTGATGCTCTCGCCCATGGGGCTCTCCCTCGTCTCCAAGGTCGCTCCGATCCGGCTGCGCGGGCTGATGATGGGAGGCTGGTTCCTGGCCACGGCGATCGGCAACAAGCTGACCGGCGTTGGAGTCCTCTGGGACGACATGCCGCACTCCACCTTCTTCGCCATGCTCGGCGCCCTGTCGCTCTTCATGGCCGTGGTGCTGGCGCTGCTGCTCAGGCCGCTGAAGAAGGCGATGCCGGGGGTGTAAGCCCCCTCCCCCGCGGTGCGGGAGAGGGGGGGAAATCAGGAGACGCCCCACGGGGCGTCTCTACGTTTTTGGGGGCGTCGTTCTTCCCCCTCTCCCGGGTGGGCGTGAGTGCGGGTGGGAGAGGGGGTCAGGGGGTGAGGGTCGGGGAGGGGGCTTCTACAGCCGCACCTGCATCCCCAGCTCGACCACCCGGTTCGGCGGAATCCGGAAGAAGTCGTTGAAGCGGACCGCGTTGCGCGACATGACCCCGAACAGGCGCTTGCGCCAGGTCGACATGCCCTCGCGCGCGGTGGGGATCAGCGTGTCACGGCCCAGGAAGAAGGTCGTCTTCATCAGGTCGAGGTTCATCCCCTTGTCGCGCAACGCTTCCAGGACGTCGGCCGCGCGGGGGTCCTGGACGAACCCATAGTGAGCCGTGACGCGGTAGAACCCCTTGTCCAGCGTCTCGAGGTCGACCCGCTCCCGGCGGGGGACGTGGGGAACCTCCTCGGTGACCACCGACATCAGCACCACCTGCTCGTGGAGCACCTTGTTGTGCTTGAGGTTGTGCAGCAGAGTGGTCGGCGTGCCTTCGAGGCTGGTGACCAGGAAGACGGCGGTGCCGGGCACCCGGGGCGGCGAGCCCGGCTGGAGGTTGCGGAGGAAGTCCTCGACCGGCAGGAGCCCCTCGCCGAGACGCTCGGACAGCAGCCGCCGGCCCTGCTTCCAGGTCACCATCAGCAGATAGACCAGGCTGGCGACCACCAGCGGGAACCAGCCCCCCTGCGGGACCTTGATGATGTTGGCTCCGAAGAAGGAGAGATCGAGGATCAGGAAGGCCCCCATGGTCAGGCCCGCCCGCAGCGCGCTCCATCCCCAGAGCTCGCGGGCCACGACGTAGGCCAGGAGGGTGGTGATCACCATCGTCGTCGTCACCGCCACGCCGTAGGCCGCGGCCACATTGCTCGAGCTGCGGAAGCCGAGCACCAGGCCGATGGTCGCGATCATCAGGACCCAGTTGACGGCCGGGACGTAGATCTGTCCGATCTCCTCCTCCGAGGTGTGGACGATCTTCAGCCGCGGGCTGTAGCCGAGCTGGACGGCCTGGCGGGTCAGCGAGAAGGCGCCGGAGATCACCGCCTGCGAGGCGATCACCGTCGCCGTGGTCGCCAGCGCGACCAGCGGATAGAGGAGCCAGGGCGAAGACGGCGCCAGACGGTAGAAGACGTGCTCGGCCGCCTCCGGCTCGCGCAGGAGGAGAGCGCCCTGCCCGAAATAGTTGAGCAGCAGCGCGGGGAGCACCAGGGAAAACCAGGCGATCCGGATGGGGGTCCGTCCGAAGTGCCCCATGTCCGCGTAGAGCGACTCGCCGCCGGTGACGACCAGGAACACGGAGCCGAGCACGAGGAAGCCCATCCCGCCGTTGTGCGCGAAGAAGACCGCGGCGTGCCAGGGGTTCAACGCCACCAGCACGCGCGGCTCGGTGACGATCCAGCGCACCCCGAGGACCGCCATGGTGAGGAACCAGACCACCATGATCGGGCCGAACAGGGCGCCGAGGCCCGCGGTCCCCCGGCGCTGGATCATGAACAGCCCGACGAGGATGGCGATCGTGATCGGGACGACGTAGGGATCGAAGAACGAGGTCGCCACCCCGAGCCCCTCGACCGCGCTGAGCACCGAGATCGAAGGCTGGATCATTCCGTCGCCGTACAGCAGCGACGCTCCGAAGATGCCGAGGGCGACCAGCATCCACCGGCGGCGCCGCTCGGTCCGGACGAGCGCCATCAGGGCCAGGATACCCCCCTCGCCGCGGTTGTCGGCGCGCACGATGAGGGCCAGATACTTGATCGAGATGACGATGATCAGCGACCAGAAGATGAGGGACAGGACCCCCAGCACGTTGGTCTCGGTCGGCGGCACCGCGTGCGGCCCGTGGAAACACTCGCGCATCGCGTAGAGCGGGCTGGTGCCGATGTCTCCATAGACCACCCCCAGCGCGCCGAGCGCGAGAGTGGAGACATAGCGGAGATCAGGAGTTTCGTCGTTGTTGGTCTGCATAGCCCAGAGAGACGTCAGTCCACGTCTCCGGTCGTGCAAGAGCCGGACCCTATCACAAGGCCGCTACGGCTTCTCATACCCCATGGCCCGGCCGGTCAGCCGCCCCCTGGAGGGATCGCTCCGGAACGTGACCCACCCCTCGCGCTTGGACTGCCGCGGAATGAACACGACGTTGTACTCGGCCCGCTCCGGCTCCGCGCCCGGAGTCTCCAGGGTGACCTCGACGTGGACCCCCTCGGCGGTCTCGTCGCCGCGGTTGTGCACCGTGACCGGCACGGCGAAGCCGCCGGAGCGGGGCTCGGGCCTGCCGAGCTCGACCCGGAGGTCGGGCTTGGCATCGCGGACCGTGGCCGCGTCGTAGACGAGATAGCCGAGCGTGGCGAGCACCACGGCGAGGCTCACGGCGAAGACGGTCCACTCCAGCGGGTTCTTCTCGACTTTCTTGCTCATGCCTGGAGCAAGAGTCTACCTGCTGAAGCCCCCAGCGAGGCAGCCACCCCCAAAGCCACCGTCTGCGCCATGCAGACGCTGAACGACATCCCGTCGAAGCGGCCGAAGAACCAGAGGATGAACGCGGAGGCCGCCAGAGCGACCGCATAGTTGACCGCGGTGCGCAGGACCATGGTCCCCGGACCGTCGCCGTCGCCTCTCCGGAGCCGGTCCGAGCCGGTGAAGTCGCTGTAGAAGAGGATGACCGCCGCCATGGCGAGAGAGAGCAGGGCCAGGCCCAGGATCTTCCACGGCGAGGACTCGATGGCGATCAGGACGATCTCCTCGGTCGGAGCGACGTTGCTCGCGAACAGCACCGCGCCGCACGCCCCGAGGACCACCTGGCTGATGACCCCCTGAGTCGGCGAATCGTCCCCCTCCATCCCTCCTTCGTCCTTCCCCTCGCCACCGGTGGCGAGCTGGGCCGAGCCGACCGACACCCCGATCGCCACCGTCACCGCCTCGACCACGGTCTTGCCCATGATCTCGTTGACCGGCATGGTCCCGTCGATCTGCCCCAGCAGCCAGAGGATGCCCGCGGCCACGAGAATGCCGAGGCCCATCTCTTCGACCGCTTCGAATCCTACCTCCAGCCAGCTCGCGTCCTTGTGGAGCCCGGCGTAGCGGTTGTACCCGAAGAGCAGGAGAAAACCGACGGAGAGATAGAGGAGAAGGTTGAAGGGCCGGGCGATGAACCCGGCCCACCAGACCTCCATGGTGTAGAGCAGAGGGAGACTGAAGAGGAGACCGCCGACGACGCCGCGGGCGTATTCGCGCAGGGAACGCGCGTACGAGCGCTCGTCCCCTTCCCGTGCCTTCGCCATCGCCGCTTCCGCCCCCCCCGCGCGTCGAATCAGGCCTCGACGGGCTCGGCGGCTTCGATGTTGACCGAGCTCTCCGCGAGCGCCGTCAGCTTCTTGTCCGTGTTCCCTTCCTCGTCGAGCGTCTGCTGGAGCAGCTTCACGTGCCTGTCCTCGCCCAGGAGCTGGGCGTAGGTGCGGACCGTGCCGTAGCCGGCGATCTCATAGTGCTCGACCTTCTGGGCGGCCGCGATCAGGGCCGCGTCGCGCACCTCCGGCTCCATATCCTCCTCCAGGACCTCCTTGCCCTCCTCGATCAGCCCCTCCATCCCCTTGCACTTCTTGCCCCGGGAGCTCTTGCCGAGCATCTCGAAGATCTGGTCGAGGCGCTCGACCTGCTTCTTCGTGACCTCGAGGTGCTCCTCGAAAGCGGCCCTGAGCTGCTGGTTGGAGGAGTTCTTCGCCATCCTGGGGAGAGCCTGGATGATCTGCCTCTCCGCGCTGTGTAGATCCTTGAGCTGTTCCACGTAGAGTTTCCGCAGCGAATCGATCTCCATCTCGGCTCCTTTTTCTCCAAAAGAAAGGCTTCATTGCCCTCCAAGGGAGATCGATGGAGCAAGAGCGGTGCCAGTGAGGGCCCGGGCTACAGCGTCTCGAGAACCTCTTCCTCGCGGCCCTCGTCGAGCTTGCCGACCCAGACGTTCAGGACCTCGCCCTTGTTGTCGACCAGCAGGATGGTCGGCGTGCCCGGCACCTTGATGTCGCGGAAGTTGACGGTGACGACCGCGTCCGGCTGCACCCCGGCGCTGGAGAGGGTCTTGCTCTCCTCGGCCTGGGCGGCCTGGGACGGCACCGCGGCGATCACCTTGACCGGCGAGCCGGCCTGGTTCCGCTGGTCCACGAGCTTCTTGTAGAAAGGCATGCTCTCGGTGCAGAAGTGACAGGTGGGAGAGAGCGCCACCACCAGCGCCCGCTCCGATCCCGCCGGAACCACCTTCTGGAGCGCTTCGAAGCGTTCGCCTACCTTGGCCTCCTCGGGAGCGCCGGGAGGCCTCGGCGGCTCCGGCGGGAAGAAGGTGTTGCGGATCAGGATGGTGGCGGCGATGAGGCACACCAGGATGATGGCGATATTGGCAATGGTGTCCAGCTTGGATTTCTCGGCCATATTAATCTCCTGAACGAAGTCTTAATCAAATGGCTCCATGAGAGCCGGTAAAGGAGGGTAGCACAGTCCTCACCCCCTCGGTCCCCCTCTCCCATCGCCCTCCCTCCGACCGGGAGAGGGGGAAGAAAAGCAAATTCAGGGCGGGCGGTGGCGCCCCCTCTCCCGGCGGGGTGGGAGTGCGATGGGAGAGGGGGTCGGGGGTGAGGATCGGGTGGGTGGAGCGGCCGCCATTTGACAGCCGCCCGGCGGATCGGTCAGCGTACGCACGAACCCGAGGACCTTCTATGACCTCACCTCCCGCGCCCCCGCCGCCGGTCCGCCGCCGCGAGATCTTCGGCTGGGCGATGTTCGACTTCGCCAACAGCAGCTACACGACCGTCATCGTCACCGTCGCCTTCAGCGTCTACTTCACGCGGCTGGTGGCCCCGCAGGGCAGGGGTGACTTCCTCTGGGGCGTCGGCATCGCGATCGGCAACCTGATCGTCCTGACGCTGTCGCCGGTCCTCGGCGCCATCGCGGACGACTCGGGACGCAAGAAGCTCATCCTCTTCTTCACCTACGCCACCTGCGTGGCCGGCACCGCGGCGCTCTGGCTCGTCACGCCCGGGCGGATCTGGCTCGGGCTCGTCCTGCTCGTCGTCTCCTTCGTCGGCTTCTCCTTCGGGGAGAACCTGGCCGGCGCCTTCCTGCCCGAGATCTCGACGCCGGAGAACATCGGCAAGATCTCCGGGCTCGGCTGGGGGCTCGGCTACTTCGGCGGCCTCGCCTGCCTGCTCCTCGTCCAGCCCCTGCTGGCCGGCGGCTTCGCCGCGTCCAACCTCCCCAGCCTCCGCCGCGCCTGGCTGGTGACCGCCGTCTTCTTCCTGCTCGCGGCGCTCCCGACCTTCCTCTTCCTGCGCGAGCGGGCGCCGCGCGGCACGGGCACGGTCCTCCAGTACGTCCGCGACGGCTTCGGCCGGCTCGCCGAGACCGCCCGCTCGGTGCGGCTCTTCCGCGAAATGGTCCGCTTCCTCACCGTCTACTTCTTCTACTACGCGGGGCTGGCGTCCGTCGTCGCCTTCGCCGGGATCTACGCCGTGGACACCCTGGGCTTCACCTTCCGGGAGCTGACACTGCTCTTCATCCTCCTCCAGCTCTCCTCGGCGGGCGGCGCCCTCCTCTTCGGCTGGATCCAGGACCACATCGGCGCCACCCGGACCATCGAGATGACCCTGGTCCTCTGGATCCTGGTCTGCGTTGCCACCTACTTCTGCGAGACCAAGCAGCTCTTCTGGGGGATCGGCCTGTTCGCGGGCCTGGGGATCGGATCGCTCCAGTCGGCCTCGCGGGCCCTGGTGGGGCTGTTCGCGCCGCCGGAGAAGAGCGCCGAGTTCTTCGGCTTCTGGGGACTGGCGGGTAAGGCCGGCTACATGGTCGGGCCGCTGATCTTCGGGGCCATCGCCTCGCAGTCCGGCTCCCAGCGGGTGGCCATGCTGTCGACCGCGGCCTTCTTCATCGTCGGCCTGATCGGCATCCGCTTCGTCAACGAGAAGCGCGGGCTCGCGGCGGCCCAGGCCTGGCACGAAGAGAAACTCCGGGAGGAGACGCCGGGTGCGGCCACGGCTTGACGAGCTGGCGGCCTTCCTCCGGCTCATCCTCCGCGTCTTCTTCCGCAGCGTCGAAGTCGTGGGGGCCGAGCGCCTGCCGCTCGGCCGGCCCATGGTCCTGGTCGCCAACCACGTCAACGGGCTGATCGACCCGGTGCTGATCCTGGGGCCGCTGCCGGTCCGGCCGCGCCTGCTGGCCAAGAGCACCCTGTGGAAAAACCCCCTCGTCCGCCCCTTCGCCGAGCTCGCCGGAGCCATCCCGATCTACCGCCACCAGGACCAGGTCGACACCGCCCAGAACGAAGAGAGCTTCGCGCGCTGCCACGAAGTGCTCGCCGAAGGAGGAGCGATCGCCCTCTTCCCGGAAGGCAAGAGCCACAGCGAGCCCGCCCTCCAGCCGCTCAAGACCGGCCTGGCGAGGATCGTCTTGGGGTACGAGCGCAAGCGTCTTTCCTCCCCCTCTCCCGGCGCTAACTTCGACCCCAAAGCGCCCTTCGGCCCGCTGGAGATCCTCCCCACTGTAGAGACGCCCCGTGGGGCGTCTCCTGCGGCGGCGCCATTCATTTCCAGCAGAAATCCGCGCGATGCCGCGGGCACCCCTGGAGAAGGAGACGCCCCACGGGGCGTCTCTACAGTGGGGGATGCGCCTATGGGGCCGGGGGGTGAGGGCTCCTCCGTCCGCATCGTTCCGGTCGGCCTGACCTTCGACGCCAAAGAGACCTTCCGCTCGCGGGCCCTCATTCAGATCGGAGAGCCGATCGACCCCTCCCCCGAGGTCGCCCTCGACCGGGAAGACAACCCCGCGGCCGTCCGCTCTCTGACCGCCCGGGTGAGCCGGGCCCTCGAAGAGGTCACCCTCAACTACGACTCCTGGGAAGAGGCCCGCCTGATCGTCCGCGCCGCCGAGCTCTACGGCCGTTCCGCCGTGGCCCTCCCCGGCCGCAGGAGGCTCGCCGAATCCTTCCCGATCCAGAGGGCCTTCCTCGAAGGCTACGAAGACCTCCACCAGCGCTTCCCCGACAAAGTCGAAGCCCTGACCGAAGCCGTCCGCACCTACGACCGCCTCCTCGCCGCCTTCCGCCTGAGAGACGACCAGGTCGCCGCCGCCTACCCTCCCTCGCCGGTCTTCCGCTTTGTCGCGAGGACTCTCCTACGCCTCCTCATCCACCTCCCCTTGGCCATTGTAGGGACCATCCTCAACTGGCCCACCTACCACCTCATCGCCTTCCTGGCGCCACGAATTGCCCGCTGGATTCCCGACCAGACCGCCACCTACAAGCTCTTCGGAGCCGTGATCTTCTTCCCCCTCACCTGGATCGCCGAAGCCATCCTCGCCGCCCGCTGGCTGGACACCGGCTGGGCTGCTCCCCTGACGCTCCTCCTCGCACCTCTGACCGCGTGGATTGCGCTACGCTTTCACGAGACCCACACAAGCTTCTGGCGTGAAGCGTGGGCCTATCTCCTTCTGCGGACGAGAAAAAAAGTCGCCGAGGAGCTAAGATCGAAGCGGCAGGAGATCCTGAATCGGGTCGCCGAGCTTGAAGACCTCTGGCGGGAAGAGGGCGCCTCAGGCAGAGGAACGATCGTACCGATCGATGATTTGCTCTAGAGTCTCCGCCAGCGCCGTGTAGTCCTCTTCCGTCAGGTTCTCGTCCTTCCAGAGCCCCCGGACTTTATGGAGGAGATTCAGAACCTCGTCCTCGTCCCACCCCATCTCCCATTCCAGATCCAACTCCAACTCCGAGCCCAGAGACCCCCCCTGGTCGTGAGGCGTGCTTGCGTCCCTCTCCTTCTTGGCCTTCTCCTTTTCCTCTATCTCCCGGTCGAGGAACCGCCGGTTGGCCCGCTTCTCGAAGAAATCAGGCGTCCGAGTCACGGCCGCAAGCCGCGCTGCTTCGGTCCACTTGCCGAAGGCGAGAGCCTCGGGACGAAGCATGGATTCATCGCCGCTCAGCTTTGCCTCCATCTCGAGAGCCTCCGCCTGGAGCTGACGAAGGAGGGCGGCCGACCGGCTCTTGTCCCTGATCTGGTCTCGCAGAGCCCGGTAATGGGCAACCTCTTCATCCATGTAGCCGACCGCTTCGAGCTCGCTTGCGATCTCATGAAGCAAGCCGTCCAAGGGCTCCACATCTCCGGCCTTCAGGCTCAGCCGCAGGTCCACCAGAAAGACACCCACCATGAAGGACGGCCGGTCCGAGAAGGAGCCTTCTTCGTCGCCAGGGCCTCGGTGAACATCGTACTGGTAAAGGTTTCTGGCCGCCTCCTGACCCTGCAGCGGCTCGATCAGGTCGGCCACGACCATCTCCGGCTGCGCCAGGAAGGCCTGGTAGACGATGAACGACCCAAGGCCGACGACCAGCA
This sequence comes from Thermoanaerobaculia bacterium, assembly GCA_036380715.1. Taxonomy (GTDB): domain Bacteria; phylum Acidobacteriota; class Thermoanaerobaculia; order Multivoradales; family UBA5704; genus UBA5704. The sequence continues at coordinate 23,290 of DASVEF010000303.1, forward strand.
GGGCCGAGGCCGCCAGGGCAGCGGTCTTCCACCGATCGCGATCGGCGGTCTTCCCCGGATCGGCCGGCTTACGTTTGCGAAAAGGGAACAGAAACACCCTCCCCCTTGGAGCGGAGTCTTCCTGGAAGCGCGTGGCCCCGGCGAAGACCTCGTAGCAGCGCTCGCAGTCGGCGAGATGAGCGGTCATCCGGGCGCGCTCCTCTCCCGAGAGCCTGCCGTCAAGGAAGGCCGCGAGGTCTTCGAGGGGCGGACAGCCGTTCTTAGTCAAGCGCGTATCTGTAGAAGAAACCATCATCGATCCATCCCAGAGTATGCGCCCGTTTTCGCACGAATGAGTTCCGCCGACCTAAGAGACGGACCGGGACCGGGGTTTACGCTTCCTTTACTTCCACCATGCATCGAATTAGTCGTTCCCAAGAATGTCCCCTATGTCCTCGGCGCGAACCCCCTTACTCTCCAGATACTTCCGCAGGGTCGCATAGATCCCCTTCAGCCGCCGGTAGAGGGGCTTCTGCTCCAGGTTGAGAGTCCGCGCGATCTCCGCGACCGAGAACCGCTCCAGCATCTTGACGATCAGCCGGTCCTCCGGCACGAGAGAGTCAAGAGCCTCCCGCAGCAGCCCCCGGATCCTCCCCCGCTTCTCCATGGCCTCTCGGGCCATCACGACCTCGGCCGGCGTCTTCTCCAGAGAGGGCTGGCTCTGGAGCACCTCCTCCCCCTCCATCCGTCGATGAGGGTTCCGCGGCGGTAATTTCGTCGCCAGGTCCGTCAACTCCTGTGGGGACATGCCCACGTGGTGGTTCGTCCGGAGGATCTCGGACGCCTCGCCGAGGGAGTATCCGTCCCGGGACAGCAGCCGTTCGAGCTGGACCGCCACGGGCCCGAGCCGCTTCGCCTCCTCCGAAGGCCGCCACTTCCCCCAGCGGTGGTTCTGGTAATCGAGGAACAGGTGCTGCACCACAATCGTCAGATAAGTGCGGAAAGAGCTCTTTCCCTGGAACTTCCGGATGATCCCGTAATCATCCTCGATGATTTTGCACTTGACTGTGGATACGAACTCCTCTGTCTCCTGCGGACTGAAATGAGCCCGCTTACAGGCATGCACGGCCACCTGCTCGATGAGCTTCAGGTTGTCGAGGAAGAGTTGCTCGGGGGGCAGCTCTGGGGGGTGGAAGGTGGCCATAAGCTCGATGAGTCCAGGCGCTAAGCTACGGAGATTGTATCGGAAGCCGAAGGGATGGCTCGGGAATCCGACCCAAGTTTTGTCCAAAAGGAATGGGTGAGTCGCACTCGGAGCTCTAGCACGGTGGGCGAGAGAGTTAGCTCATTGCCATTTGACAAATTTCACCGCAAGAACATCCAGACCCCCAAGTACGGCAAACATGCTAGGATTCCAAGAACAATCCGGAGATTCGTCACGGAATGTTCGATCCGCTAATCCGGGGTCGAAGCCACTTGGCTTTTCCAGACGCTTTAGCCGTTTGGCAGTGGTAAATTTTGGAACGAGGGTGATAGTCCTGTATCTTGCCGCCCTTGCCGTAGCTGCCCGGTTCACCGAGCACCAAGATCCAAAGGCCGGGATCTCGAAGGAACGTGTGCAACTAATCGAGGCTCTTGGTCAGACGCGGCTCTGTGTGGCTCGCCTTTCGGGGTTCTCACATGCACCCCTCCTGAAGAGATTTTCCGAGAAAACTAGTTTGAGAGAGCGAGCGAGGGTAATCTCCGCCGTTCGGGAAATTGAAGGGAGAGCAAAGCTAAATAGTTCTTTCGCAGATTTAGCGCTTGCAAGACTTGCGAGTGGAAAGCTTGAAGCCGCCATCACTTTACTGGAACACGCAAGCTCTCGCAATCCTGAGCCTCAGTTGCTCAGTGATCTAGCGGCCGTCCGCCTCGAGCGCTCGGTGTCAAAAAAGAACTCTTACGACTTACTTTTGTCCCTCTCAGCCGGTCTGCAAGCCGTCGAACTCGATCCCTCATTGGCGGAGGCGCAGTACAACCTAGCATTGGCGCTGGAACGGTTGTTCCTCGTCAAAGATGCCATTAAGGTCTGGACAGAATATCTCCGGCTAGACCGGGACTCCGGATGGGCAAGCGAAGCTCGCCGCCACCTTAGGGCGCTCCAGGTTTCGCAAGAGGAGCTTTGGCGCTCCCATGTACCTAAGCTGGAGAATGCAGCCCTACATGGTGATCACACCTCAGTGTATCGGATTGTTGACTCTTTTCGTCAACGCGCTCGACTCTATGGCGAAGAGAAATTGCTTGGATACTGGGCCGAGGAACGGCTCCAGGGCCGGGATACGGAGGCCAGCAAAGCGCTCCGTAAGGCTCACGAGATCGGGGTGGCGTATCAGGAACTCGCTGGAGACTGGATGCTGCGCGATAGCGTGAGAGCGATTGGGCAGGCATACGCGCAAGAAGACGGTTTTCGCCTAGCCTCTCTAGCGGAAGGGCACTTAGCGTACCGGACGGGGCAAAAACTCTATTCCCAAGACCCTACCGAACCAGCCGTCCAGCAATTCGAGATCGCCGAACAGGCTTTGGAGCGAGGCGGGAGCTCGCTCGCGCTATGGGCCACCTTTTTCCGGGCAGCCTGTCGATTCAGAGCAGGGGATTATTCGGGTGCCCATCTTCTGCTGGACCGCCTAACGCGCGAGATCGTGGGGAAGCAGTACCCGAATCTTAAGGGCCGTATCCATTGGCTGCGAGGCCTACTCGCTTTCGTCGTAGCAGAGCCCGCAGTTGCGCTGAAAGAATATCAGTCAGCGTTGGCCTGCTTCCGACGAAGCGGCGAGGTGGAGCACGAAGCGGCGGTGCACCATCTCCTCTTTGAGGCCTACGACTTCATGGGCGAGGACGAGGCGGCCTGGAATCACTCGTACAGAGCTCTCTCCGGAGTTGTCTGGCTATCCGATTCCAGAAGGAAGCAGTCCATCTTTCAGGGTGCCGCCGAGGCTGCACTGAGACGAGGAGAGTTGCGGGTTGCTCTCCGCTTCGAGAATCAGGCAATCGAGGAAGCGCTCCGCTCGGGAAACTCTGTCCAGTACGTGCTCACCCTTCGCGAGAGAGCGGTGATCCTCCATCGGATGGGGCGCTCAAGGGAAGCAATCCGCGACCTCCGAACGGCGTACGATATTACATCAAATCTTAGAGACGAAGAGCTTAAGGCGGAAGTACTTCTCGCTGAGGCGGAGGCGTTACGACAAAATAATCCCGAAGCGGCTCTAAAATTGCTCGCCGCGGCCCTGCCGATCCTACAGCGCTCGGAGTACGAAGCCAGAATAATCCCTTTCTATCTGGAGCGCGGGCGCATCTATGCCGAGCGTGGCCGTCGCGTGACAGCGGAAGCCGATTTCCGGGTCGGGATCAATAAAATTGAGCTCTTGCGCTCCAGCCTCGATTGGGAGCTGCGTGCCCCGCTTTTGGACCGCTACTCACCCCTATTCGATGGGATGATCGAGCTACAGGTCGCGGACGGTAAGTGGGAGGACGCATACATCTTTGCCGAGCAGGCGCGGAGCCGAGTGCTTCGCGATCTGATGTCATCGGGCGCCACGGCGTCTCTTCAGCAGATTCGCCATGAAATACCTTCTGGTATAGCACTGATCGAGTACGCGGTTCTAGAGAAGCATCTGCTTGCATGGATAATCCAGCGAGACAGGGTTGCTTTTGCGGCCGTGCCTGTCGGAGCAAGCCAACTTCGGGATCTCGTCGCCAACTTTCGCCAATCCATCGCGCGAAAAGATATGGAAGGTTTCGAGAAGAGCGCCGAATTGCTTTACCGGGTGCTTGTCGGAGCTCTTCGTGTCAAACTGCCGAAGTCGACGGCCCTCGTCTTCGTGCCTGATAAGGCTCTGCATGCGCTGCCGTTCGCCGCCCTTCGTGATCCGGTGACTCGGAGATTCTTGGTTGAGGATCACCCGATTGCGCTAGCGCCGAGCGGCACGATCTTCCTCAAGGCTCTACTTCGTCGCCGCTCCCGTCCCACAGGAGTGCTTTCAGTTCTCGCGACTGGAAATCCCGCGTTTGATCGCACCCTGGCTCCGAGCTTGCCGGAGCTGCCGGCCGCGGCGGCCGAAGCTGCCGGGGTAGAGGCGCTGTACGGTCCTGATTCGACCCTTCTCGTCGGTCGAGATGCGACCAGGAAGCGAGTTCTTGGAGAATTGAACAAGTATGAGGTAATTCATTTCGGCGTGCATGCGGAAATCAACGGACGCTTGCCTCTCTTTTCTAGACTACTCCTTGCTCCGGAGTCTGGTGATCAGGGTGTACTGTTCGCTCATGAGCTCTACGATCTACATTTTCCGAAGACCCTGCTGGTCGTCTTAGCCGGCTGTGGCACGGCTGGAGGATCGATCTCCGACACAGAGGGAGTTGCGAGTCTCGCTCGTCCTTTCCTCGCAGGTGGGGCTTCGGCTGTCGTGGGTTCGCTCTGGAGAGTGGACGACCGGGACACAGCGGAGTTCTCGAGCCGATTTCATGAAGAGTTCGTGAACAGTCACAATGCTCTGGTCGCATTGCAGCGTACTCAGCTCGCGATGATCGGTACCAAGGGAGAAGAACGACCTCCAGCTGCTTGGGCCGCCTTCCAGTTGTTTGGGATGTAGGACAAGGGCTACCTTGGGTTCATTCTTACTTAGAAATCTTAAGCTCCGTGAGCGAGAAAGGCATATGACATTCACACTTCGACTGTTCATCATGGGTTTAGTTACCTTCCTGCCGAGTGACGACGGTAGGATCATGACAATCTTATTGCAGAATGCAACGGACCATATCTTTGCATCAGATGGGAGCGAGATCCATTCCCACCTGCCGGTGCTCGTGTTTGAGAGGAGGAATGTGCGCGTGCGTCAGGACCATTGGCGCCGCTCGCTACTTTCGCCGTTTGATATCTGGAAGCTGCTCGGACTGGATCGCCTGGAGGTAATCGAGAGTCGGCGCCTCCGCGTGCAAGCGAGAGGTACGGGCCCCGACTGTAGTAGCAAAGATGTTCGGGATCGCGACATCCTATGTGCTGTCAGGGTTTGGGATCTCCGAGGTGAAAAGATTACGGTGGAGAATGGCGGCGCTTCGCCCAGGGGGCCTGAGAAACTATCAGGACGCCGCAACGGGCCGTTCGGCCTGCCTGCTGCATTGCCCGAGAACCGTCAAGAGGGGCTTGACTTCTCCTGGGTTCCGGCTATGCCGAGGATCTCGGATCGCTCTGCGGACCTGGAGCGGGATATCCTCACGCGGCCGAGTGAACGATTCCTCAAGGCGTATCTCGAGCTCGACCAAGGACTATTCCAGACGTTCAGCTTGGTAGACACCTGTGGATTCGTACGGGCCTTCCGTTTTAAGCCCGCAAGAAAGGCAATACCGCGACCTGTTTTGTTGCAACAGGCGGTTGCAGATATCGTGCTCGTGGAAATTCCTGTCGCCGGTTGCTCGATCACGATTTCGACATCTGACTTCCAGGGACGCCCAACCGGTAGGGTCCGGCTCGGACCGCGATTCTGCTCTGGACCGCCAAGGCAAGTGGATGTTCTACTCGGGAATCTGTCAACCGAATTCGGCAATGACCCTGACAGAATCGTGCAGCACTTCGAACGGTATTATGAAATCGCGGAGCGTAGATGGGGCAGAACGCGTCGACCGTCTCCCTATTGGAATGAAAATGGTCCTCGCATTGAGGCCTCTAAGGTTGAGGCGCCTGAGAATGAGATTCCACGAGTAATCAGGGCGGTGAGCTTTGCGCATCGGGATCTGACCAGCCATCCGAATTTCGTCACTGTCCTGGACGAGAAGTGTGAATCAAACGATGGGGGGTACAACCGTCCCATCTGCACGACGGGGGAATTTCAGTCGCAGTGAATGTAGATATCAGAATGGTGATCTATTTTGGAGACACAACATGATAATTCGCTTCTTCCTACTAGATCTTATGGCGTTCGTACCTGACGGCGAATATCTTTGGATTTTACTCCCTGATGCGCGAGTTGCTACAACTTTGCCGGAACATCATCCCGTTGTTGTCTTCGGAGACACATCAAAGGAGATAGGGTGGACCGATATTAAAAAGAAATTAAAGCTCAAAGAGGATAAGTTTGGAGAGGCATGGCTGCTCGATTCAGAGGACATAATTATGGATCCGGAACCTCTGGTTGGTGGTTACTCCATTCCGACGTTTCCTCCCGGAGTCACATTTCCAGACGGTACCAACGATAAGGAGTTCTACTGGGTACCCAGAATGAGTGATGTCCATCCGGGGGCGGCCAAGATCGATGGGTCGTGTGTTGTGCCGATCGGGACGGTACCGAAGAAGCTAGTTGCTCGTATGCGCCTCAAGGCCTCAGCGATAGCGACCTTTGCATTTTCCAAGATCTCTGAGAAGATCAGACCCTTTCGCTTCTGTACCTCATGGAACGATTGCACCTCACTTCCGGAGCGTGCCCTCGCAGACGTCGTGCTGGTCACTGTGGAGGTGCCAGGAAATAGTGTGACGTTCAGCTCCGTACGGTACACTCCGGGCCCGCCGCGACCGCCGAAGGAAATCAAAGGTGAGACAGGGGCGACGATCGACATTCTCATAGCTAATCTATCACCGAATGGAACAAAAGCAAAGGATTATCGCATCGGCGAACACTTCGCCCGATACTATGAACTCGGCAACAG
>DASVEF010000304.1:0-20814 GCA_036380715.1 Thermoanaerobaculia bacterium
TCCCCATGGACCATAGCCAGGTCCCGCCGCCGGCGAGCATCAGCGCGATCGTGGCGAGCGTCGTCCAGAAGGAGATCGCCAGCCGCTGCTTCTGTCTCTTGAACCGGAAGGAGGCCTGGACGAGATCGACGATTCCTTGCGACGGGCCGGTCCGCAGCGCGTCGGAGTCCTCATTCTGGACCGCGAGCCCCTGGATGTCCTTCTGCCAGGCCGCGCCCTCGACGCTCCCGTCAAAGCCGACCACCACCCGGCTCCGTCCAATCCTCGGAAAGTCCCGGATCTCGCGGGCCACGTTCGGGGACGCCGCCGCCTCTCGCGTCCCGACCACGACGAGTTGGTATGAACGCCGGAGAGCCCGCATCACGGCCCGCGGGATCTCGGCCTCCGGGATCCCTTCGTAGACGTCGATGATGCAGGTGAACCCCCGGCTGGCCAGCTCCTCGGCCAGACGCGTGGCGTAGAGGTTCCCGTCCTTGCGCGAGTAGGAGATGAAGATGTCGTTCCCAAAGAGAAAGCGCAGCAGCACGACTGCCTCCCGCGACGTCAGGCATGGAGAGCTGACTGTGATTCTAACGGAAGCTGGTCTCAGCCGACTTCGATCGCGACGACCTCGTCTCCGGCGAGGACGTAGACCCGGTCTCCGGCCCGTGGCCGGACGCGGGCGCCGCCGGTGAAGCCTCCGAAGGCGGGGAGGAGGGCCTGTCTCTCTCCGAAGAGGAAGGCCGGCAGGGTCTCGCTCTGGCGGCCGGCGCCGGCGAGCGGGACGACCGGGTGCAGGTGGCCGGCAAGGACGTAGCCGCCGTCTTCCTCTCCGGGATGGTGCCGGAAGGCGAACGGAGGCTCCAGGTGAGGCTCGTCCACGCAGCGGAACCGCCACTCGTCCGGCGGATCTCCCGCGCCGCGGTCGTGGTTGCCGCGCACCAGCAGGATCTCCAGGCCGGCGTGGCGGTCCCGCCAAGCCGCGATGGCGGCCAGGGTACGGGAGGCCCGGCCGGAGCGGGCGTGGAAGAAGTCGCCGAGGAGGAGAAGCCGCCGGGCGCAGGTGCGTTCGAGCGCCGCGCTCAGCCGGCGGAGCGCTTCGCTGGTCGTGCCGCCCGGCATCGGGATCGCCGCCGCGCGGAACGCCGCGGCCTTGCCCAGGTGGACGTCGGCCACGACGAGCGTCCCCGTCCTCTCCCAGAGCAGGGCGCGCTCGGGCAGCAGGGCCACGGCCTCGCCGGCCAGGTCGATCCTGAGATCCATCTCCCTCACGCCTTTCTACGCCTTCTCGTCTCTTTCTCCCCCTCTCCCGGCGACGGGAGAGGGGGCCGGGGGGTGAGGGCCGCCTTCTCCAGTTGGGCCTGCATGCGCCGCACGCGGTCGGCGAGCTTCTCGGAGCTGAGCTTCTCGCGCATGCGGTCGACCATCAGGGGGAAGGCGAGGGGGCTCGGGCGCGCGACGCCGACGATGCGGACGCGCGACTCCGCCAGGCGGGCGAGGGCGCGGCCGAGGCGGCTGCTCTCGAGCTGCTGCTCCAGGACCTCCCGGTGCGCCTGCCGGAGGAGGAGGTTGTCCGGGTCATACTGGGCGAAGACTTCGTAGAAGAGGCCGCTCGACGCCTGGAGGTGGCGGGCCGGCTTGCGGCTGCCGGGAAAGCCCTGGAAGAGGAGGCCGGCGACACGGGCGATCTCGCGGAACCGCCGCTTGGCCATCTCCACGGCGTTCAGGCTGGCCGGGATGTCGTCCACCAGGCCCGCGGGCGAGAGGAGCCCGGCGGCCAGCGCCTCGTCCAGCGGGGCCGGATCGGGCGAGAGGAGCTCGATGCCATAGTCGTTCACCGCGAAGGTGAAGGTGATCGGCCGCAGGCGCGAGATCCGCCAGGCGAACAGGGCCGCGAGCCCTTCGTGCACCAGCCGGCCCTCGAAGGGGTAGAGGAAGAGGTGGTGCCCCTCGCGCGAGCGCAGGCGCTCGATCAGGAGATCGCCGGCCTCCGGGATCTCGGACCAGCGGGCCTGGAGCTCCAGGATCGGCCGCACCGCGTCCATCTCCGGACTGTCGAAGACGCCGCGCCGGGCCTCTTCCAGGCGGTCGCGCACGGCGGCGCCCAGCTCGGTCGAGAGGGGCATGCGGCCCCCCATCCAGCGCGGGATGGCGCCGCTCTTCCCCTTGGCCTTGCGCACCCAGGCGGTCATGTCGCGCACGGAATCCAGCTCCAGCAGGCGGCCGGCGAGGACGAAGCGGTCGCCGGGGCGCAGGCGGGCGACGAACGACTCTTCGACGGTCCCGAGCCGCGCCCCGCCCTTGTACTGGACCTGCACCTCGGCGTCGCTGGTGATGGTGCCGATGGACATCCGGTGCCGCCGCGCCACCGCCGCGTCGGGGACGACGTGGAGGCCGTCCTTCTCCGCGACCCGCCGGTACTCCGGATAGGCGCGCAGGGCCGGGCCGCCGCGGGTCACGAAGTCGAGGACCCAGTCCCATTCGGCGTCCGTGAGGTCGTGGTAGGCCCAGGTGGAGCGGACCTCGTCGAGCAGGCCGGCGGAGCGGAAGCCGCCGCCGAGGGCCACGGTGACCAGGTGCTGGGCGAGCACGTCGAGCGGCTTGCGGCGGGGGGCGCGCGGCTCGATGCGGCCGGACTCCAGGGCCGTGCGCGCGGCGGCCACTTCGATCAGCTCGAAGGCGTGCGTCGGCACGCAGGTGACCCGGCTCTCGGCGCCGGGCTGGTGGCCGCTGCGGCCGGCGCGCTGGGCCAGGCGGGCGATTCCCTTCGGGCTGCCGATCTGGAGCACGCGGTCGACCGGCGCGAAGTCGACGCCGAGGTCGAGGCTGGAGGTGCAGACCACGCAGCGCAGGCCCCCCTGGCGCAGGCCGTCCTCCACCCAGTCGCGGACTTTGCGGTCGAGCGAGCCGTGGTGGAGCGCGATTTCGCCCGCCCAGCCGGGGTGCGCGTCGAGGATCGCCTGGTACCAGATCTCGGCCTGCGAGCGGGTGTTGGTGAAGACCAGGGCGCTCCGTCCCTCCTCGATCGCGGCCACGACCTGGGGGAGGAGCTTCAGGCCCAGATGTCCGGCCCAGGGGAAGCGCTCCATGCTCTCGGGCAGCACGGCGTCGACGCGGATGGGCTTCGGCCCCGCGCCGCGCACGAGACGGCCGGCCCGGCCCCCGAGAAGGGCGGCGAGCGCGGTGTCCAGGTTGCCGAGGGTGGCCGACAGCCCCCAGGTGCGCAGGTCGGGGTTCCAGCGGCGCAGCCGGGCGAGGGCCAGCTCGGTCTGCACGCCCCGTTTGCCGCCCATCAGCTCGTGCCACTCGTCCACGACGACCATCCGCAGGCCGCCGAGCAGCTCGCGGGCGTCCGGCCGGGAGAGCAGCAGGGAGACGCTCTCGGGCGTGGTCACCAGGGCCGTGGGCAGGCGCTCGCGCTGCCGGTTGCGCACGGTGGACGACGTGTCGCCGGTCCGCCGCTCCAGGGTCCACGGCACGCCGAGCTCGCGCAGCGGCGCGCGGAGGGAGGCCTCGGTGTCGGCGGCGAGGGCGCGCAGGGGGGTGATCCAGAGGACGCGCAGGGGAGGCGCGGCGGTCCGCTTCCCGATCTTCTCCGGATGCTCCTCCATCCATTCGAGAATTGGCGCCATCCAGGCGGCGTAGGTCTTGCCCGTGCCGGTCGCGGCGTGGATCAGGCCGCTCTCGCCGGCCCGGTAGGCGTCCCAGACTTCGCGCTGGAAGTCGAAGGGGGTCCAGTTGCGGGCGGCGAACCAGGCCCTCACCCCCTGGCCCCCTCTCCCAGAGGGAGAGGGGGAAAATTCCGGATCAGGGGAGGAGGCGCCCCTCTCCCTTGGGGAGAGGGGACGGGGGTGAGGGCTCACCGGCGCACCCGCGCCAGATTGGCTTCGATCACCTCCAGCAGCTCGCGCGCCTGCTTCTCGGCGTCCGGCTGTTTTCGGGCCGCGTCGCTGTCGAGCGCACGGACGAGCTGCCGCCGGGCCTCCGCGAAGGAGGCCTGGGCCGGCTGCAGGGCTCCCACGCTGCGCAGGTAGACGCCGCGGCGGTGGAGGGCCACGGCGAGCTGGACCCGGGCGATGAAGAAGTCCGGGCTCGCGGCGACGGCCTTGCTGAAGTGGTGCACGGCCTCGGAGGTGTGCCGGGCCGCCTGCTCCAGGCGGAGGCGGGCCTCCGGGGTCAGCCGCCGGCCCGATCTCTCCATCTCGAGGAGGAAGGCCGCGTGCTCCTCCTCGCCCCAGCGCAGCGCCGCGGTGCCCAGGTTGACGTAGATGGCGGCGTCCTGCCCGCTCTTCTGCGCCTGGGAGTAGGCCGGGACGTTCACCGCCAGGAGAGCGATCGCCAGGACCGCTCCCCAGGCTGCCAGCCGGCGGATCTCGCCCTGGCGCAGGAGCCCGGCGAGGGAGACGGCGGCGTACGCGGCGGGCGGGATCAGCAGCGGCGCGATTGGAAGGCGGTAGCGGCCGAAGACGAAGAAGAGGACGACCGAGAGGCAGACGCCGGCGGTGAGCAGGATCAGGAGGAGGGTTCCCGGCCGGCGGTCTCTCCAGGCCATGAGCAGCCCGGTGAGTCCCAGGGGCGCGAGCAGGCCGAAGCCGATCCACGGCCAGGCGACCGGGCCGGCCTCGCGCCGGTAGACGCGGTAGCCTTCGGCGTCCGGGATCTCGTAGGCGTTCCAGAAGAGGCGGAGCTTCCAGAGGAGGAGGCGGGACCAGGCGGCCGGGTCTTCGCGGATCTCGCGCAGGCTCTCGCGCCAGAAGACCGCGGAGACTTCGGCGGGCGACAGGTTCGCGGCCGCGACCGGCCGGCCCGAGCCGCGCGAGGCGAGCAGGGCGGCGAGCTCGCGGGCGTCCTCGCGCTGCTGCTCCGGGTTCTGGCCGCCTCCGGTCAGGCCCACGTAGGTGCCGGTCGCGCCGCGCGCGTTGCCGATGAAGAAGTTCATCCCTCCCTGGGAGCTGGTGAGGACCAGCTCGCCGCCGGCGAGGTAGTTGAGCAGGGCGGCCGGCGCCATGGCGAGCCCCAGGCCGATCAGGAGGGCCAGGGCGGAGGCGAGCCGCTGGCGCGGCGCTCCGGCCTCCCCGCTCCTTCCCACCGCGAGCCAGAGCAGGGCGACCGGCAGCAGGAGGATCAGGTTCTCCTGGAGGAGCGCGCACAGGCCCAGGCAGAGCCCCGCCAGGAAGGGCCGCCCCTGCCCGGGCTTCTCGCGCAGGATCAGCAGCAGGAGGAAGGCGGCCTCGAAGAACAGGGTCAGGGTGGTCTTGAGCAGCAGCGGGGTCTGGAACACCGCGGGGCCGTAGAGGGCCGCCAGCACGCCCGCGATCACGCCCGCCGCTTCTCCTGAGACACCTCCGAAAAGCCGCCGCGCGGCCAGGGCGAGCAGCACCACGGTGGCGGCCCCGAGCAGGACCTGGAGGAGGCGCACGGCCGGCCGCGAGCCGCCGGTCGCCTGGTACACGGCGGCGAGGAAGTAGGGGTAGAGCGGCGCCTGGTAGAAGGCCTCGCGGGGCATCCAGTCGCCGCCGGCGATCTGGCGCGCCAGGTCGTCGTACCGCCGGGCGTCCATCACCAGGTGATGCTGGGTCGGCAGGTCGCGGACCTGCCAGGCGTACACCCCGCGGACGAGCAGGGCGAAGAGGAAGAGGAGGAAGAAGAGGCGGGCCACCTAGCCGACCCCGGTCGAGCCGAACCCGCCCGCGCCGCGTCCGCTCTCGTCCAGCGATTCGGCCTCTTCCCACTCGACGGGCTCGACGCGGGCGAAGACGAGCTGGGCGATGCGGTCGCCGCGCTTGACGGGAAACGGGGCCTCGCCGAGGTTGATCAGGATCACCGCGACCTCGCCGCGGTAGTCGCTGTCGATCGTGCCGGGGGCGTTGAGCACGCCGATGCCGTGACGGAGGGCGAGCCCGCTGCGGGGGCGGACCTGGCCCTCCCATCCCCGGGGGATCTCCAGCACCAGCCCGGTGGGCACGAGCAGCCGCTCGCCGGGCCGGATCACGACCTCCTCTTCGACCGCGGCGCGGAGGTCGGTGCCCGAGCTGCCGGGCGACGCGGCGGCCGGCAGGGGCAAGTCGCGCGCGGCCGGGAGCCGCCGGACCCTCACCCTCATCGTCTCTGCGGGTTCTGCGGGTTCCGGCGGTTCTGCGGGTTCGGCTGACCGCCGGGCAGCCCGCCGCCAGGCAGGCTGCCGCCAGGCAAGCTGCCGTCCTGGGGCTGGGGAGCTTCGAGGAACCTGGGCCATGGGCGGCCAATCCAGCGGGTGCTCACCGTGATCCCTGCACCGGGCACTCCAGCGTCCCTTCCCGGTCCACCCGTAGGTTGCACCGCCTGCACCAGCAAATTGTTGGTGAAGTGCCACTCGTCGTAGCGCTCTTTGCCGTTGAAGATCAGGATGGAGGTCTCGTCGCTGCGGCTGTGGACCCCCTTGATCGGTCCCACGGCGACCTCGTCGCCTTTGGTGGGTCCGCCGAACCCCGAGTCGTCGTCCTCTTCCTCCTCGCCGGGCTCCTCTTCCCGGGGCTCCTTGGCCCCCGGTCCGGACCGCCCGTCCGGGTCTTGCGGCTGCGGCGTGAGGTTCTGCCCCATCCCTTCGAAGATCACGGCCCACTTGCCGTTTTCGGTCATCGGGTCTTTCCAGAGCCGGCGGATGGAACGCGGCTTGACCTCCATCAGCTCCTCCAGGCGGACGGGGTTGCGCTGGAAGCGGAGCTGGAAGAGACGGATCGCCTCGGCGTACTGGAGGCCGCGGAAGATCAGCTCCTCTTCCTTGTCCCGCCGGATCACGTGGCTCCACATCGGCAGCGAGGCGGCGAGCAGCACGTTGACCACGGTGATGATGACCATCAGCATCACCAGGTTGTAGCCGGCCTGACGGGTGTGAGGGCTCACCATTCGCTGTAGGGGGTCCCGTCGAGGGAGAGCAGGGGCGAGCCGGAGTGGACGTCGACGATGCCGGGCAGCCCTTCTTCGTTCTCCTCGGATTCCGGAGGAGGCGCTTCGGGGTCCACCTCTTCGTAGACAGGCACCCAGGTGTCGTTCCGCTTGGTGATGGGATCGACCGGAATCTTGCGCAGGTAGCCCTTCTCGACCAGTTGCTCCAGGCTGGTGGGGTATTTGCCCTTGTCGCCGTAGTGCTGGTCGATGACGTCGCGCATCGCGTGCAGGTTGTTCTTGAGGACCGCCTCGGCGGCCCGGCGCGGGACGTCCCGGAGGGCGGGCATGGCGATCGTCGCCAGGATGCCCACGATGGCGATGACGATGATCAGCTCGAGCAGGGTGAAGCCCCGCTCGCGCGCCGCGGCCTTCCCCGTGCGCCTCTCACCACTCATGGTAGGGCACTCCGTTGAGGCCGATGCCGTTGGACAGGGAGTAGACGTCGTAGACGTTCTCGCCGCCCCAGGAATCGGAATCATGGTCGTCCTGGTAGCTGCGCAGCCCCCACTCGCGCTCGCCGGTCATGGGATCGAGCGGGATGCGGCGCAGGAACTTGTGCTTGTAGTCTATCTTCCCGAGGATCTCGACCCCCTCGACCAGGACCTCCAGCTCGGCCGGATAGCCGTCCGCGCCGAGGTCGATCTGGATGTGGCCGCCGTCGCTGATCCGCTTGTGCTCGTCGATGGCGGCGCGCATCTCGCGGAGGGCGGACCGCAGCTCCATCTCCTTGGTCCGCCGCGAGGTGAACTTGGCGACCGGGAGGACGGCGGTGGCGAGCAGGGCCATCACCGCGGCCACCATGACCATCTCGGCCATGGTGAAACCCGCTTCCCAGCGGCGGCGGCGAGGGGGTCTGATCTCGATCATCTCATGAATCCTCAACAGGATCGCCGGGCCCGGTGTTCCGGCCGCGGACCTCGATGGTGGCCGGGGAGGAGCGCAGCGGCAGCACGGGGCGGAGCGCGGCGTCGAGCGCCTGGCTGCGGCTGAAGCGGATGCGGGCGGTCCCCCGCGCCACCGCGCGGAAGGTGATCCGCGCCAGCTCGCCCTGTCCCGAGACCGCCGGGACCTCGCCCATGCGGCTGGCGCCGAGGACGATCTCGCCGGGGCGGGAGGCGTCCGCCAGCACCTGGGCCTGCCCCGCCCCGCCGAGGAAGGCGCCGGGCCGGACCTCCTGCACGGCGAGCAGCGCCGGATCGTAGGTCAGGGTGACCGGCAGGTGCGACACCGGCCGGCCGGCCGCGGCCTGCACGCTCACCTCGAAGACCTCCCCGGGCGCGGCCTCGCGCCGCCCCGGCTCCAGCCAGAGCCGCACGGCCGCCGGAGCCCTCTCGCCCCGCGGCCGCTCGCCGCCGCCGCTCTCCGCGGAGCGCTCGGTGCGGAAGCTGGCGAGCAGGGCCCGCGGGTTGTCCAGGATCGCGGCCGAGGGCGAGGCGTTGCGGGTGGAGACGAGCCCCGCCCCGCCCCCTCCCGCAGC
The DNA here is from genome assembly GCA_036380715.1 of Thermoanaerobaculia bacterium. Taxonomy (GTDB): domain Bacteria; phylum Acidobacteriota; class Thermoanaerobaculia; order Multivoradales; family UBA5704; genus UBA5704. The sequence goes on from DASVEF010000304.1 coordinate 8,384, forward strand.
ATCGCCGGGCGGCGGCTCCTCCATCGGCGGCTCCTCCATGGGTGGCGGCTCCGGCTCGGGCTCCCGGAAGATGTCGGTCGGCGGCGCCACCGGCACCAGCTCGATGCCCGGGGGCGGCTGCTGCTCTTCCGGCGGCGGGGCCTCTTCCATGCCCTCGACCTCGCCGGGCTGGAGGCCCCGCGGCAGGCGCTGGAGACGGCGGCGGATGGCGTCCTGGATCTCCTCCGGCGTCCCCTCCTCGCCGTCGAACGGCCCCTCGACTTCCGACTCGACCCGCGGGCTGCCGCCGCGGAACGTCATGTTCGCCTCGGTGCCCACCCAGACCGGCTGCAGGTCCTCCTCGGTGATCTGGGCGCTGCGGATGATGTGCGGCGTCAGCGTCAGGATGACGTCCGTCCGGCCGGTGTTGTTGCTCCGGTTCGAGAAGAGCCGGCCGAGGATCGGGATCTCCGACAGGCCGGGGACGCCGTTCTCGGAGTCGCTCTCGTCGGTGCGGATCAGGCCGGCGAGGAAGTTGGTCTCGCCGTCCTGCAGGCGGATCGTCGAGTCGAAGTTGCGCGTGCCGATGATCGGCTGCCGCTGCCCGGCCGCGGCCTCGACGAAGCCGCTGATGTTGCTGACCTCGACCTTGACCTTGAGCGTGACCTCCCGGTTGTGGTGCACGCGCGGCTCCAGCTCCAGCGTGATGCCCACGTCCTGGTACTGGAACGAGGTGATCGGCACGATGCCCCCCTGGCCGCCGACGTTCTGGGTGTTGAACGTGGTCAGCGGGATCGGCACGCGGTCGCCGATCGTCAGCTTGGACTTCTCCCCCTCGGTGATCCGCACCTGCGGCTTGGCGAGGAGCTGGGCGTCGGTGTTGGTCTTGACGAAGTTGTAGAGGAAGCTGGGGATGGTCAGGATCCAGTCGCCCTGGTTCAGGAATTCCAGATCGGAAACCCGCAGCGGATTGTTCTCGCCGCGGTCGAGGCTCTGCCCCACCGAATACTGCGACAGGCTGACGCCCAGCTCGCGCAGCCGCGAGCTGTTGATCTGCAGCAGCTCGACGTCGATCACCACCTCGGCCTTGGCCTTGTCGTTGGCCTCGATGATCCGCTCGGCGACCCTCACCTTGTCCGCCGTGTCGCGCAGGATGATCGCGTTGAGCTGCTCGTTGGTGGCGATCTTCTTGGCGTCGACCAGGCTGCGCAGGATCGTCATCATGTTCTTCACGTCCGAGTTGGAGAGGAAGAAGGTCTGGATGACGAGGTCCTCGTAGGTGCGGCGGTTCTGCGGCGTGTCGGCGGCGACCAGGATGGTGTGGTCGTCGAGCACCTTGTAGAAGTGGTTGACCGCGCGCATCAGGGTCTCCAGCGCCGTCTGCGCGGTCACCTCCTTGAGGTCGATCGCGATCTCCTGGTCCTTGAGGTTGGGATCGAACAGCACGTTGATGCCGAAGGCCTTGCCGAGGGCGCGGTAGATCTGGAAGACCGACACCGGCTCCGGGAACTCCAGCGAGATCGGCTGGTTGGAGCGCGGGTTGAGCACCGGCGGCTGCGGCCGCGACTCCTGGGCCTTCTTCTTCATCTCGTCGATGGAGGAGGCCACGTCGCGGTTCTGCCGCTGGGCGACCCAGGCCTGGCGCACGCGTTCGAGCTGCGCCTTGGCGTACTGGTTGGTCGGATCGAGCTGGACCGCCTGCTGGTATTCGACCAGGGCGCGCTCGATGACGCCGGCCTTCTCGAATTCCTGGCCCTTCTCGAAGTGGACCTGGGAGGCTTTGATCTTGGTCCGCATGAGGGCGGCCCGGTAGGTGATGTTGTCCGGGTCCTCCTCGACTGCCTTCAGATAGTGCAGGACGGCTTCGTCCCATTCGCCGCGCTGCGTGGCGATCTCGGCCTGGCGGTAGGAGCGGTGGCTGGAGCACCCGACCAGCGGGCCCAGCGCGAGCAGCAGGACCAGGGTCCCGATCATTGAATTGCGCATGTTGGACTCGTTCCCTGACACGTTCTCTCCGTTTTAACGGCTGGGACTGGGACGACCGACCGCCAGCCTCTGGGGCGGCGCGTCGGGATAGCCCACGGCCTGGATGTCCACCGATTCGTAGCCGATGTGGGCCACGATGAATTTGCCGCCGATCACCTCGCCCTCCTGGGCGTTGATGATGCTCGCGCCGTCCGAGAAGACGGCGATGCGGCGCTCCGCAGGGCCGAAGCTGCCCAGGTAGGCCATGGTGAACGGCGGCGGCGTGCGCGCCGCCTCCTCGGCCTGCTGGCGCGCCAGCTCCGCGGCGCGCTGCCGCGCGAGCTCCTCCTGCGCCTGCCTCATCCGCTCCAGCTCCTCCGGCGAGGGCCCTCCTTGCGGGGGCTGCGGCGGCGGGGGCGGGGGCGGCGGGGGCGGCTCGACGAACCGCCACGGGTCGCGGCCCGGAGTGTAGTCGCGGGCCCGGATGCGGAGATCCGCCACCCGCAGCTCTTCGATGGAGTCGACCTTCTTCTCCCCGGACCGCCGCGCCGGCCGCTGGCCGGGCACGGGATCGGACAGCGACTCCGGATCGGCCGCCACCCCCAGGGTGCGGCCGGGCGCCGCGGGCGCGTCGTCCTTCGGGCCGAGGTAGCGCCAGGCGGCGATCGCCAGCAGAACGGCCAGGATGCCGAGGAGGAGCTTGGTCCGCCCTTCCATCAGGACACCCTCCGCGACGCGCCTGCCGGCGGCGCCTCGCCCGGCTCCAGGGCGAACAGGGTCGACAGCCGGAGGGTCATGCGCAGCTCCGCGCCCTCCTCGTCTCCGCCGCCGCCGGCGAGCTGGACCTCCTCCAGGGTCAGGAAGGAGCTCGACAGCTCGAGGAGGTTGATGAACCGGCGCAGCTCCAGGTAGGTGCCCTCGACCGGGAAGGCGAACGACCGCTTGACCAGCCCGTACTCCTCGATGTCCTGCTGCGGATAGGTGAGGGTCTGCGGATCGAGGCCGGCCTTGCGGGCCAGCGACTTGACCTCCGCCGTGACGGCGGTGAGGCGCTGGCTGCGCGTGGCGAAGCTCTCGGAGTAGAGCCGCGCGATCTCCTGCTGGTTCCGCCGCGAGAGGGCGAGCAGCCGCTCCAGCTCCTGGCGGCGGGCGGCGAGCGGCGCGAGCTCCTTCTGCTCGCGGTCGAGGTCCTCTTCCAGCGAATGGACCCGGTCGGAAAAGCCGAAGCGGTAGACCGTGAACGCGGTGGCGTTGGCCAGGAAGAAGACCAGGGCCGGAACCCAGACCCAGAGACGCTGCCGCCAGATCTCGCTCGGGTTCTTCATCGCCCCTCCGGCGTCTCGGCGGCGGGCGGCTGCTGCGGGGGAGGCGCGAGCCCGCCCGGCAGGGTCGGCGGCGCCTCCTCCTCCACCACCACGACGTCCTGGGATGTCGTGTCTCCGGGCAGGTAGGTCACGGTCAAGTCGAATCTCACCTGGTTCGTATCTTCCTCGCGCGTGTCGCGGGGCCAGTCCGGTTCGTCGAAAGCCGGATGCGCGAACAGATTGTCTACGAATTGGAGCAGCGCTTCGTCACTTTTGGCCACTCCGCTGATGGTCAGCCTCACCTGGTCGTCGCCCTCCTCCTCTTCGTCGCGCAAGACGGCCTTCTCGCTGTCCTCGGCCATGCCGGTCGGCGTCAGGCGGACCAGGCGGACCTGGTCGGGCAGGGTCTCGGCGACGCGGTCGAAGAGGAGGCTCCACGAGAAGGTCCGCTGGGCGATCTTGCGGTTCAGATAGCGCACCTGCCGGTTCTGCTGCTCGAGGTCCAGCCCCTCGACGCGCGACTCCAGGTTGCGGATCGTCTGCCGCTCCCGCTCGACCTGCTGCTCCAGGCGGGCGAGCTCTTCCCGCTTCTCGGCCGAGCCCGACAGATAGCCCCAGAACAGGGCGACGTTGCCGAGCAGCAGCAGCAGGCCGAGCAGCCAGAGCAGGACCGCCGCGCGCACCACCGGCCGGGAGTTGGTGAACGGCCGCCGGGCCAGGTTGAGCGGCTCCCGCCGCTCCGAGGGAGCCAGCGGACGGGCCGCCGCCGGGGGTGTCGGAGGCGCAGGCCTCTCCGCGGGCACGCTCATGCCACCTCCCTGCGGGCGGCGCCCAGCATCGGGGCCAGGTCGCGCCAGGAGGGGGGGACCACCGGGTCCTCGGCGCGCAGCGGCGGCAGGTGCCGCCCGTCCAGGGCCGCCGCCGCCGCCCCCAGCCCTTCCGAAAGGATGTCGACCCAGACCGGCTCGTGCTCCGGCGGGGAGACGAGCAGCACCTGCGACAGCGGCGCCCCTGGCAGGTTCTCCTCCAGGAAGTTGCGGGTCAGCCGCAGGTCGCGCATGACGAGGCCGGAGCGCGCCGTGTCGGGCAGCGAGCCGGTGAACCCCTTGTAGCGGTGGAGGACCGGCTCGGCGCCGCGCGCGAAGACCAGGGTGTACCCCCCGTCCTCGACCAGGGCGAGGGCGGTCAGGCCGTCGCGGCTCTCGCGGCCTCCCGAGCCTTCCGAGAGAGCGCCCAGCAGCGCCAGGCTGGTGTTGGAGATCGCGCCGAGCCGCACGCCGTGGGCGGCGAAGGCCTCCTCGATCTGGGCGAGGAGCTGCTCGACGGCGAAGCCCAGCAGCAGGCGCCGCGGCTCTTCCTGGTTGGGCAGCGGCTCCACCTCGGCGGCGTTCACCCGCAGCTCATCGATGCGGAAGGGGACCAGCCGGCGGAGCTTCCAGCGCAGCACCTCGTCGCGCGCCTGGCCCCCTTTCGGCAGGTCGCCGCTCTCGGCGAAGGCCACCCGCAGCCAGGCGTCGGGGACCACCAGGGAGGCCTCGCGAACCCCGCCCTGGACGCCGCGCACCAGCCCGCCCACCAGCTCCCGGAAGGCCGCGGGATCGCGCAGCGGGCCGCCGAGCATGCCGGAGTGGAAGGCGTCGTGCGCCAGCGCCGCCTCGCGCCAGGAGCGGAAGCGGTAGCCGTGCCGGTCGCGCAGGAACTGGCCATAGCGCAGGCGCGAGGCGTCGAGCGCGAAGACGTGCGGCGGCGCCGGCACGGGGGCGAACCCCAGCAGGCCGCTAATCGACGAAGGTAACTTTATTGATCTCACGCAGAGTCGTCACTCCCCGGAGAGCCATCTCGAGCGCCGACTCGCGCAAGAAGGTCATCCCCTCTTCCTTGGCGGCGCGCTTGATCTCGGACGCCGGACGCCGGTCCAGGATCAGCTCGCGGATGTGGTCGGACAGGTCGAGCAGCTCGGAGACGGCGAGGCGGCCGTGGAAGCCCGTGCCGTTGCACTCGATGCAGCCCTTGCCCTCGTAGAAGGTGAAGTCGGAGTAGACCGCCGGATCGAGCGCGCTCTCCTCCAGCGTCTGCCGCGACGCCTGCACCGGCTGCTTGCAGTGGCGGCAGATCTTGCGCACCAGCCGCTGCGCCAGGACGCAGTTGAGCGCCGAGACGAAGTTGTACAGGTCGACGTTCATGTTGAGGAACCGCCCCAGCACGTCGACCACGTTGTTGGCGTGGACGGTGGTGAACACCAGGTGGCCGGTCAGCGCCGACTGGATGGCGATCTGCGCCGTCTCCTGGTCGCGGATCTCGCCGACCATGACCTTGTCGGGGTCGTGCCGCAGGATGGAGCGCAGGCCGCGCGCGAAGGTCAGCCCCTTCTTCTCGTTGACCGGGATCTGGGTGATCCCCTTGAGCTGGTACTCGACCGGGTCCTCGATGGTGATGATCTTGTCCTCCGAGGACTGGATCTCCGACAGGCAGGCATAGAGCGTGGTCGTCTTGCCCGAGCCGGTGGGGCCGGTCACCAGCACCATGCCGTAGGGCTCGCGGATGAACTTGCGCAGCTTCTTCAGCGTCTCCTCGTCGAAGCCGAGAATGTCGAGGCGCAGGTTCTTGAACTCCTCGTTCATCGACTCCTTGTCGAGGATGCGGATGACGCAATCCTCGCCGTGGACCGACGGCATGATGGAGACGCGGAAATCGATCGTCCGCCCCTTGAGGCGCAGCTTGAAGCGGCCGTCCTGCGGGACTCGCTTCTCGGCGATGTCGAGCTCCGACATGACCTTGATGCGGCTGATGATCGTCTGGTGGTGCCGCTTGTCGATCGGCTCCATGGCCTGGTAGAGCACGCCGTCGATGCGGTACTTGATGATGACCTCGGTGTCCCGCGTCTCGATGTGGATGTCGCTCGCCCGCCGCTGGATGGCGTTGAACATCGTCGAGTCGACCAGCTTGATGATCGGGCTGGTGTCGGCGGTGATGCGGTCGATCGACAGGATCTCTTCGCCGTCCTCGTCCTCCTGGACGAGCTGGATGCGGAAGTCCTCCGATGCCTCGTCGAGCACCCGCTGGGCGCTCTCCGACTTCTGCAGGATCTCGTCGATCGCCGAGCGCACGCCGACCTTGACCTCGACCGGCTGGCCGAGGAGCATCTCCATCTCGTCGATCTTGACCACGTCGGACGGATCGGCCATGACCACCGCCAGGCGCCCGTCGAGCTGCCGCTCGGGGATGAAGCCGTAGCGCAGCATCAGGTCGAAGGGGATGCGGCGGAAGAGGTCGTTGTCGATGCGGAAATGGGTCACGTCCACGAATTCGAGCCCGTAGCGGTCGGCGAACTGCTCCGCCGCGCGCCGCTCCCGGGCGACGCGCTCGCGCGCCTGCTCCACGGTCTCGGGCTCGATCTCCCGGACCTGCGCCGCCGTCTTGCCGTTGATGACCGCCATCGAAAAACTCCTCGCAACCTCTTGAAATGGAGCGGAGCGTCCCGGGAAAAATCCTTCCTCCGGGACGGCCTCCGCCGGGTGCATCTAAACAGAGTGCGGAGCGGACGGATTCCTGAGCCGCCCGCTCCGCGCTTACATGTTGGTCTCCCCCAGGGCGCTGAACAGGGGGAGGTAGATCGCGATCAGCAGGATCGCGATCATGATGCCCATGAAAACCAGCAGCAAGGGCTCGACCAGGGACAGCAGCCGCTGCATGCGGGTCTCGATCTGCTCGTCGAGGAAGTCCGAGACGTTGCTCAGCATCTCGTCGAGCGATCCGGTCGCCTCACCGACCTTGACCATGTCGACGGCCATGTCCGTGAACACGCGGCTCTCTTCCAGGGCGCCGTGGAACGGCTTGCCCTCGCGCACCATCTGGATCGTCGGCTCCAGCCGGCTGCGCACGTGCGTGTTGCCCACCGACGAGACGGCGATCTCGAACGCCGGAACGAGCGGGATGCCCCCCGCGAGCAGCGTCGACAGCGAGCGGGTGAACTCGGAGAGCGCGAAGCGGTGGAGCACCGGCCCGATGAAAGGAAGCCGCATCTTGGTCCGGTCCATGGCCAGTTGCCCGCTCTCGGTGCGCGACCAGGAGCGGTAGAAGAGCACCCCGGCGACGACCCCCAGGAGCAGCAGCAGCCAGTTGTCGCTGGCGGCCGAGGAGATCGACAGCACGATGCGGGTGATCAGAGGGAGATCGGCCTCCAGGTTCTCGAAGAAGACCATGAACTTGGGCACGACGTAGATCGCCATGATGGTCATCATGGCGATGGACAGCCCGACCAGCACCGCCGGATAGACCAGGGCGGAGACGACCCGCCGCCGCGCGTCGAGCACCAGCTTCATGTAGCGGACGAAGCGGCGGATGACCAGCTCCAGCTCGCCGCTGCGCTCGCCGGCCTTGAGCGACGACGGATAGAGCCGGGGGAACAGCTCGCCGAAGGCGGCGAACGCCTCGGACATGTCCTCGCCGCTCTTGACCCGGTCGCGGATCTCGGTCAGCACGGCCCGGAAGTGCTGGTTGTGCATCCGCTCGAGCATCAGGTCGAGCGCCTGGAGCAGGGGGAGGCCCGCCTTGAGCAGGGCCGCCATCTCCTGGTTGAAGACCACGAACTCCTGAACCGGGATGCGCTTGCGGCGGCGCATGCCCGGGACGGAGAGCTTGCGCGCCACGCCCCGCCGCCGGACCTCGAAGATATGGAGGCCGCGCTTGGTCAGCTCGTTGCGCAGCGCCACCTCGTCGCTGGCGTTCATGACCTCTTCGACCACACGGCCGTCCGGGGTCCCCAATCGGCAGAGGAACTGCATTCCTTCGCGCCCCTCCTACTGCTCCGCCCGCTGCTGCCGGCGGGCGGGATCGCCGTTGCGCAGGGTCAGCACGACCATCAGGGCCTCCGGGCTCGACTCGCTGCGGGCGAGCCCGAGGCTCGTCGTCTGGTCGAGCCGCAGGTTCAGGTTGGTGTGGATCATCGGCCGGCTGTTGCGGCCGTCCGACCGCCGCAGGATGCGGAAGTCGGACAGGCGGACCCGCCGGTCCTGGAGGATCGTGCCCAGCCGGAAGCTCACTTCGTAGTCCGAGGCCAGAGCATAGGTGACCGCCTGCCCCTCCACCGAGGAGAGCAGGGCCTGTGCCTGCACCTCGTAGACGTCGTAGGCGAGCAGGGCGCGCAGGCGCCGGGTCAGCGGCTCCGGCAGGTCGGAGCGCATCACCGGCGGCGACACCACGGACCGGCTGGCGCGCACGATGTAGACCTCCAGGGCGAGCGGCCGCGCCGGATGGTCGAAGCTCCGCAGCCGGGGAATGATCCGGTTGAGCGCTCCCATGGTGTCGCGGATCACCAGGGTGTTGGTCGACGGCTGCAGCTCGATCGTGCCGCGCGGCGACAGCAGCGGTGACACCAGCGAGAGCGCCTCGGCGGCGCGCCGGTGCTTCAAGGCGTAGGCGTGCAGGTACAGCTCGTTGGGGTCCACGGTCTGGGCGGCCACGGCCGAGGCCAGCAGGATGACCGAAACGAAGCTCGCGGCGATGCGGCGCAAGGATGACATCAGGCTCTCAAGCGGAGTGGTCGACGGGACGCGGGAGGTCAGATTTCCAGGCTCTCATCGATGATCATGGTCAACGACAGGCCGTCGCCGTCGTCCATGTGATAGACCCGGGCGTCGGGGCGGTTCACCCCCTCGATCGTCGGCAGGTCGTAAGCGTCGCCGAGCGCCGCGGGCAGAGCGACGACGCGCTCCGCCGGACCGAGGGTGAAATCCGGCCGCGAGCCGTGTCCGCCGTCGTCCGACGGGATCGACAGCGCCGCCAGGGTGAGAACCGCGGCGGCCACCCAGCGCTTCCAGCCGCCGGAGCGACTGATCCGGGATCGGCGGCGCTCCAGCGCCTCGACGCGGCTCGCGGTGCGCATGGCGGCGACCGCCTGGCGCACGGCGTCGACCTCGGAAGCCTCGCGCGCCGGGGTCATCTCCAGGGCCGGCAGGCGGCGGAACACCAGCGTCGGATCGGCCTTGAGGGCGTCGCGCCGGCAGAGCTTGCAGCCGCCGTCGAAGTGGTCGAGGGCCTCGCCCCAGCCGGCGGGCTCGTCCTGGGCGCCGGAGCCCAGGCGGTGCGCGGCGAGAGCTCGCCAGTCCGGGCAGCTCATCGCGACACCCCCTCGTCCTCCAGAACGAAACCGCCGGCGTACTCGGGGTAGCGCCGGATCAGCTCGCGGCGGAGGTACTGCCGCGCGTTGAACAGATGGTTGCGCACGGTCGACTCGCGGCAGTCGAGGACCTCGGCCACCTCCTGGGACGAGAGGCCTTCGACCTCGCGCAGCAGGAAGACCGTCCGCTGCTTCTCCGACAGTCCCTCGGCCAGCCTGCGGAAGATGGTCATGACCTCGCCCTGGTGGAGCTGCGAGAGGTCGCCGTGCGAGGAGCCCTCGGCCACGTGCAGGAGGTGCTGGCGCACCGGCTCGTTGCTGCGCTCGCGGCTCTTGCGCGACCGCAGATGGTCGATGGCGAGGTTGTTCGCGATGCGGTAGATCCAGGTGTTGGGGCTCCACCGCTCGTCGAACTTGTGACGGTTCTCCCAGACCTTGAAGAAGGTCACCTGCACGACGTCGCGGGCCTCTTCGAGGTCGCCGAGGATGCGCTGGACGAGCTGGATCAGCGGCTTGGTCTTGCGGCCGATCAGCTCGTCGAACGCCGCTTCCTCCCCGTCACGGATGGCCAGCAGCAGGTCGCGGTCTGACTTCTCGGACCAGGAGAAGCGGGTGCGGGTGTGGGAGTAGACGAGCTCGAGCATATTCATCTGGTTATACGGCGGAGGGACGCGGAGCGTTTAGAGCGGCTTCTCCGCCCCGGCTTCCGGCCGATCCGACCGATTATACTGCCGCTCCGGATGAGATCCGTTCTCTGGGGACTCTATCAGGTGGCGGCGGGGGCTGTCCTCCTCGCCGCCGGGCCGTTCCTGCTCGCCCGCCGGGGGAGCCACTACCTGCCCACTCTGCCCGGCCGGCTGGGGCGCCATCCGGACCCTTCGCCCCGGAAAGGAGCCCTCTGGCTGCACGCCGTCTCCGTGGGCGAGGCCGGCGTGGCGGCCACCCTGGCCCGCGCCCTGCCGCCGGACATCCCCCTCCTGATCACGACCGTCACCCCGACCGGGCAGGAGAGAGCGCGGACGCTCTTCGCCGAGGGCTCCCCCCGCCCGGCCGAGGTGGCCTACCTGCCGTTCGACCTGGGCTTCGCCGTGGCGCGCTTCTTCGACCGCTTCGCGCCGCGCGCCCTGGTCCTCGTCGAGGGGGACTACTGGCCGCTCCTGCTGCGCGAGGCGCGCCGCCGGGAGCTGCCGGTCGTGGTCGTCAACGGCCGGGTGGGCGACCGGAGCTTCGGGAGGATGCGGAGGCTGCGGCCCCTGCTCGGGCCGCTCTTCGCGGGGGTCGACCGCTTCGGGGTGCAGAGCGAGGACGACCGGGCGCGGCTGATCGAGCTGGGCGTGCCCGCGGAACGGATCACGGTGACCGGGAACCTCAAGTACGAGACGCCGGAGCCGCCGCGCAGGCCCGAGCTCGAAGAGGCCCTCCGGGGACTGGCCGGCGGCCGGCCGATCCTGCTCGCCGGCTCGACCATGCCGGGCGAGGAGGAGCAGGTCCTCGACGCCTTCCAGACGGCCGGCGGCGCCGACCGCGCCCTACTGGTCCTCGCGCCCCGCCACCCGGAGCGCTGGGACGAGGTGGACGCGCTGCTGCGCGCCCGGGGAGCCGGGCACGTCCGGCGTAGCGGTCTACCGGCTGGAGACGCCCGGCCGGCCGTGGTGCTGCTCGACAGCCTCGGGGAGCTGGCCGGCCTCTACCGGCTGGCCGCCGGAGCGTTCATCGGCGGTACCCTGGTGCCGAAAGGGGGGCACAACCCGCTGGAGCCGGCCCGCTTCGGCGTGCCGGTCGTGGCCGGCCCCTCAATGGAGAACTTCCGCGACATGGCCGAGCGCTTCGACAGGGCCGGGGCCTGGCAACGGGCCGCGGACGCCCGCGAGTTGGGCGAGATCTGGAAGGGATGGCTGGACGACCCGGAGGCCGCCCGCGAGGTGGGGACCCGGGCCGAGCGGCTCGTCGCCGAGAACCGCGGGGCGCTGGAACGGACGGTGGCGCTGCTGGGCCCCCTCCCCCCGGGCCCCTCACCCCCCGACCCCCTCTCCCATCGCCCTCCCCCCGACCGGGAGAGGGGGAGAGAAAAGTTGTGAGATCACCCTCTCCTCCGTCCTCTCCCTGGCAGCTCTTCTACGGCGCGGCTCACCGGCTGCGCCAGCGCTGGTACCGGAACCGGTCGCGCCGGCTCCCCCGGCCCGTGGTGAGCATCGGCAATCTCCATTGGGGCGGGACGGGCAAGACGCCTCTGACGGCGGCGGTGGCGACGCACCTGCGGGACTCCGGCCTGGCCGTGTGCGTGCTGTCGCGCGGCTACGCCAGCCGGGGACGGGGGGTGCGGGTGGTCAGCTCGGGCGAGGGGCCGCTGCTCGGACCGACGGTCGCGGGCGACGAGCCGGTGCTGCTCGCGGGCGAGCTGCCGGGCGTCGCCGTGGTCGTGGGGCCGGACCGCTGGCAGGCCGGCCATCAGGCGATGCGGCGGCTGCAGCGGCCCCCCGACCTGTTCCTGCTCGACGACGGCTTCTCGCACCTGGCGCTCCACCGCGACCTCGACCTCGTCGCCTTCCCCGCCGCCGACCCGTTCGCCGGAGGCCGCCTCTTCCCCTCCGGGCGCTTGCGCGAGCCTCTGTCTTCGATCGCGCGGGCCGACGCCGTCCTGCTGACCGGCGCCGGCGCGGAACAAGAGGGGGACGAGCTGGCCGAGGCACTCCGCCCGCACGGCTTCGCCGGCCCCGGCTTCGCGAGCCTCACCCGGCCCGGCCGGCCGCGGAGGCTCGACGGCCGGGAGCTGGAGCCCGGGACCCGGGTCTTCCTGGTCTCCGCCATCGCCCGGCCGGAGGGCTTCACCCGCGCGGCGCGCGAAACGGACCTGGAGATCGCCGGCGAGCTCCGCTTCCCGGACCACCACGCCTACCCGCCGGAGAGCCTGGAACGGATCGAGACCGCGTGGCGCGCGAGCGGCGCCGAGGCCGTCCTCGCCACGGCCAAGGACCGGGTCAAGCTGCTCGGCCGCCTCGAAATCCCCCTCGCCGAGCTGCCGATCCGGGCCGAGCCGGAGCCGGCCTTCTGGGAGTGGCTGGACG
>DASVEF010000305.1:0-4078 GCA_036380715.1 Thermoanaerobaculia bacterium
GCCCCAGCTACCGCAACTTCTGGGCGCCGGACACCCGGTTCCAGTTCACCGGCATCCGGCTGGCCAAGTGAATCCCGACGCCGTCATCCTCGGCGCCGGCGTGATCGGCGCGAGCGTCGCCTGGCACCTGGCCTCGCGCGGGTGCCGCAACGTCCTGGTCCTGGAGCGCGGGCCGGAGCCGGGAGTGGGCAGCACGGGGCGGGCGACCGGCGGCTTCCGGGCGCAGTTCGGCACCGAGGTCAATATCCGCCTCTCCCTGCTGAGCCGGGAGAAGCTCCGCCGCTTCCGCGACGAGGTCGGCGGCGACCCCGGATACCGCCCCTGCGGCTACCTCTTCCTCGCCGGGGACAAAGGCCAGCTCGCCGCCCTCCGCTCGCTCCAGCCGCTCCAGCGCGCGCTCGGCCTGACCGAAGTCCAGGAGGTGGGACCGGAGGACATCCGGCGCATCAACCCCGCGGTTCGCCTCGACGGCATCCCGGGCGGCGCCTTCTGCCCCACCGACGGCTTCATCCGCCCGCTGGACATCCTGAACGGCTATCTGAGCGCCGCCCGCAGGATGGGGGTCCAGGCCGAGTTCGGGACCGAGGTCATCGGGCTGGAGATCGAAGAATCCGGAGGATCGCGCCGGATCGCGGGCGTGCGCACGTCCCGCGGCACGATCGCGACGCGGACGGTCGTGAACGCCGCCGGGGCCTGGGCGGCTGCCGTGGCGCGGATGGCGGGCGTCGATCTCCCGGTCGAGCCCGCCCGCCGGCAGATCGCGCCGACCGAACCCTTCGCCGGGCTCCCGGAAGACATGCCGCTGACCATCTTCCTGGAAGACGGCTTCCACCTCCGGGTGCGCGACAGCCGGGTCCTCCTCCTCTGGCCCACGGAAGAGCCGCACCCCGATCCTTTCGACACCACCTTCGACGAGCGCTGGCTCGCCGGCCTCCTCCCCCGCGCCCACGCCCACATTCCCGTCCTCACCGAGACCCGCATCGACCGCGCCCGCTGCTGGGCCGGCCTCTACGAGATGTCGCCGGACAAGCACGCCATCCTCGGCGAAGCGCCCGGAGTCCGGGGCCTCTATCTCGCGAACGGCTCCTCCGGCCACGGCGTCATGCACTCCCCCGCCCTCGGCCACCTTCTCGCCGAGATCATCCTCGACGGTGAAGCCCGGAGCCTCGACGTCCGACCCCTGCGCCCCTCCCGTTTCGCGGAGGGTCGGCTCAACGAGGAGATCTCTCTGTTGTAGAGGCGGCGCGCAGCTCGCCTCGAGGCAGAGGAGGAGAAAAGAGGGGATCTGACGAGCCATGCGCGCGATCTTCTTCGACATGGACGGCCTGCTGATCGACTCCGAGCCGCTCTGGCATGAGGCCGAGATCTATGGCTTCGGCCTCGCCGGCCTCTGCCTGTCGCCGGAACAATGCCTGGAGACGACCGGGTTGCGCGTGGACGAGGTGGTGCAATTCCGTTATGCACAACAGCCCTGGGCGTCTCCGGATCGGAAAACGATCACGGCGGCCATCGTCGAGCGGCTGGTGGGGCTCGTGCATGCGAAGGGCGTCCTCAAGCCCGGTGTCGTCCAGGCCCTCGATTGCGCCCGTGCGTCCGGGGGGCGGATCGCGCTGGCCTCGTCCTCCCCCTATGTAATCATCGATGCGGTGCTCGACACGTTCGGTCTGCGCTCCGCGTTCGAGGTGATCCATTCGGCGGAAGAGGAAGCGCGCGGCAAGCCGGAGCCGGACGTCTATCTGACGGCGGCGCGCAAGCTGGGCATCGATCCCGCGGCCTGCGTGGCCCTGGAAGATTCGCCGAACGGCGTGCTCGCGGCCAAGGCGGCCGGGATGAAATGTATCGCGATCCCCGAGCCGGTCCTGCGGAATGATCCGCGGCTTGCCAGGGCGGACGCCATCCTCGGTTCCCTCCTGGAATTCGACTCCGCGCTTCTGAACAGGTTGTGAGCAACCCGCCGCGCTCGGCTTCGCTCCCATCCATGTGCTCCCCGGCCCTGCCGCGAGGGTGAGGGGAAGCTCTCCGGCCGAACGTTCGATCTCTCGAGCCTGCACGGCTCAGACTTCACTCGAAGGAGCGATCATGAGCATGACGGCGGCAGCCTTGCGAAAGTCACTGGAAAAGCCGATCTACAACAAGGTCCTGCACAAAGAGGTCGGGCGCGGCGAGCTCGACTATGAGGTCTACGTTCGCACGCGCGAGCTGCTCGCGCTGCAGACGCCCGCGGAGGAGTTGGTCGTCCCCGACGAGCTCCTATTCCTAGCGAGGCTTCGCCTCAGACCGCCGAGTTGTAGAGGCGGGCCTAAGTTGGTTGGCGTGGGCGTAAGTGGCTCCGGCTGAGCATAGGATCAGGCTCCGAGGAACCCGGTCCGCATTGGCCGCGCCAGGCGGCAGGTGGTCCCGAGGGACCTCGTCAACCGGAGCCAGCGATGAGCGTAGCACAGAGCGTCGCAGAGGTCCTCAGGGAGCACGTAACCTTGAGCGTTGAAGGGATCGACCGGATGTACCTCAACGTCTATGTGCCGCGTCTCCAGACGGATGCGGGTATCGCCTCGTTCTTCCGGCATCATCGGGGCCACACGTTTGCCTCCTCGGTGCTGATGGCACCGATCAGCCGGGCGTTTGTGGGCGCGATCGAGGAGCTCGCCGAGAGGCAGGGCATTGCCTTGATTGCATTCGAGAAGGGTGAGCGCAAGGAGGATGTGGCAGCGCAGTACCGGGCTGAGTTTCAAGGTGAGGAGGGGGTGTACCTGATCGGCAAGGCGCAGGAGAAGGCGCGGGTGTTTCGCACCCAGAAGCGTCGCGATCCGAAGACAGGCCAGAGCTACCCTTGGATCGTCTCCTCGACGGCCATGGTCAACCACTACTACTTCTACTGCCTCGACCGCGACTTTGGGCCGTTCTTCCTGAAGTTCTGCTCCTACTTTCCCTACAATGCCAAGCTCTGCCTGAACGGGCACGAATACGCCAAGCAGCAGATGCGCCACCAAGGAATCGACTTCGAGCCGCTCGATAACGGGGTCCTCTCATGCGCGGAGCCGAAGCGCCTGCAGAAGATCTGTGACGGTTTGTCGCCGGCGAAGATCGATCGGCTGCTACGGAAGTGGCTTCGCCTTCTACCGCATCCCTTTACCGGCCGCGACCGTCAGGCTGGCTATCGCTACGATCTGTCGATCCTCCAGGCCGAGTTTTCTCTGACCCAAGTGCTCGATCGCCCCGTCCAGGGTCGGGTCTTCTTCGAAGAGGTCATTCGCGAGAATCTCGATCTCGGGCGTCCCGATCAAGTGCAGCTCATCTTCGACCGGCGCGTCAACCGTAAGACGCCAGGGACCTTCCGCACGCGCGTCATCACCGAGGGCGTCATCCCTTCTCTGCACATCAACTACAAGAGCTCCAGGATCAAACAGTATTATAAGGAGGGGCGCGCTCTTCGGGTTGAGACGACCATCAACAACACTCGCGACTTCGCCATCGGCAAGCGACTGCCTAACCTCCCGGCCTTGCGGGAGATCGGCTTCCAAGCCAACCGACGCCTTCTGCACGTCCAATGCATCAGCCATGATTGTGCGATCGGCGAAGATGCCTTTCAGCAGGTCGTACAGCCTGTCACCGTTGCCGGTCAGCGGGCCTCAGCCCTGCGCTTCGATGACCCTCGCGTCCAGGCACTGCTCAGCGTCATCGTGTTGTTTGCCTTGCTACCCCAGGGTTTTGCCAACAAAGACCTTCGCGAGCCCTTGGCTCACCTGCTGGGCATTCCCCCAGCCAAACTCACCCAGGGGCGCATGACCTACGACCTACGGCGCCTGCGCCTGCACGGCATTATCGAGCGCATCCCCCACACTCACCGCTATCGCCTCACTGAGCGAGGCCTCCGCACAGCGATCTTTTTCTCCCGTGTCCATGCCCGCATCCTGCGTCCTGGCCTCTCCCGGATCCACAGCCGAACACCTACTGCCAGGCCTCCGCTTCACCCTGCTTTCGCCAAAGTCGACAAATCCATCCACGAGCTCTGCCAACAGGCGAAACTCGCGGCATGAAACTTGACCCAACTACACCAACTTCGCCGGATCAAGGACTCTAG
>DASVEF010000306.1:0-6815 GCA_036380715.1 Thermoanaerobaculia bacterium
GCTGACGCCCCGGGCTACGCGCTGCCGCCCGCTCCGCGGGCTCAATCTGGCAAAGCAAAACTATGCAACGCGGCCTGAAACGCCGACCCCTAAACTAAAATGAGGGGAAAACGCTTCCCCTCCATGAAAAGCGGCGAACCAAGCCTGTTTCAATCCACCCCACGCGCCGAGAAGGCTTCTTACCGACCGCGGCACATGGGGACGGAGAGTATCCTAGCACGACTTAGGTTCAGGCTAGTGTCACCGCTTATATGAGGGAAACAAAAGATAAGGTTTTCCACTAAGATGAGTATTGCGCACTGGCTAGTCGGCGTGCTAGCGTCCGCTACCAGAGAGGGAGAGAACGCCGATGCTGATCACAGACTGTCGCGTATAAGGCGAGACCCCGAATCGAAGTTCGCACCTTCGAAACGGGGCCTCTGGGTACAACCAAGCGAGTCGAAGCGACTCGGCTGGCGTTCACCACCCACCAGTCTAGCCGCCGAAGCTCCTCTTTACAAGGAGAAGTGTCTGTGCGGCGTCCCTTCAAGCTCCCGTTCACCATCCGTTTCCTAAGAGGGCTCCTTCGCATGGGGTGGCCTCGTTCGCACTAAGCCAGGGAAGAGGTATGTCCAGGGTGGGAGGCCTGCTCCTTCCGCCTTGGGCCTATACCCAGATTCTCTAAAGAAGTGTCTACAATATCGGCATCTTTCCGGAAAGGAGCACGAATGCAGCCGACGCGACAGGTCCTCGAGGTCTGGGGCGAATTCGCCTGCTTCAGCCGGCCGGAGCTGAAGGTGGAACGCTTCAGCTACCCGGTCATCACCCCTTCCGCGGCGCGCGGGATCTTCGACGCGATCTATGCCAAGCCGGTCGAGTTCCGCTGGACGATCCGCACGATCGAAGTGTTTTCGCCCCCTGCCTACATCGCCCTGCGGCGCAACGAGGTGAAGGAGAAGGCCAACGTCAGCGCCGTCGCCGACTGGATGAGCGGCAAGCGGGAGCCGGAGCCGATCTGGGCCGACGGCGACCGCGAGTTGCTGGGCACGGACGAGAAGGGCCGCACCCAACGCCAGACCATGGCGCTCAAGGACGTGCGCTATCGCCTCCATGCCGAGATCCGCCCATGGCCCGGCCATGAAGCCAGACAGGCAGCTCTCGAAGCCCAGTTCCGCCGCCGGGCCGAGCGCGGCAAGTGCTTCCAGCAGCCCTACTTCGGCTGCCGCGAGTTCCCGGCGTTCTTCGTGCTGGTGGAGCCCGCGGACGGCAAGCGCCCTCTCGCTCTGAATCAGGACCTCGGCCTGATGCTCTACGACGTGTTCGATCTCTCCCGCCCCGGAACGCCGCACGACGCCCCCGCCGTCAGCCTCTTCCGGGCGCGGCTCCGCGGCGGTGTGCTCTCCGTCCCCGACTATGCAAGCGACGAGGTGCTGAAAACCTCGGAGGGCTCCTGATGCTCCAGCCGCTCGTCTCCTACGCCCGCGGCCACGGCCTGGTCACCGAACCGGGCTTCGCTCCCAAGACGGTCCGCTGGGCCCTCGTCTGCGACTCGCAAGGAAAGTTCCTGGAGGTCCTGGACCTCGCGGACGATCCCAAGAGCCCCGGCCGGACTTTCCCCCGCTGCCCGGAGCTCTCCCAGCCCGAGATCAAGCGCGGCGGTCCCGGCTGCCGCCACTTTCTCATCGATTCGGCCGACGTGGTGGCCCTCCTCGCCGACGGCGATCTGGACGCCAAGCTCCTGGCCAAGCACACCTACTTCACCCGCCTTCTCCGCCAGGCCGCGGAGGCCCTGCCCGTCCTCGCCGGCGTGGCCGACACTCTGGACAGCCCGGAGAGCCTGGCCGAAATCCAGGCCGGGCTGCGCGCCCGCAAGGCCAAGCCCAACGACAAGGTGACTTTCTCCATCCTCGGCGCCTCGCCGGCCTACCCGGTGGATTCCGATGTCTGGCACGACTGGTGGCGGCGGTTTCGGAAAGCGCTGGGCGAAGAGAAGCCTGGAAAGCCGGCCAGCCGGGAGACGGCCGCGGCCCGGGTCCGCTGCCTCGCCAGCGGCGAGCTCGTCGAGCCCGTCCCGACCCATCCCAAGATCGCCGGCCTGTCCGACGTCGGCGGCCTCCCCATGGGCGACGCCCTGGCCTCCTTCAAGCAGGAGTCCTTCTGCTCCTATGGCCTAGTCCAGTCCGCCAATGCTCCGGTCTCCGAAAAGATCGCCGCCGAATACCGGGCGGCGCTCAACCATCTCATCAAGGAGACCGGACGACGGCTCGCCGGCGCCAAGGTCGTCCACTGGTTCAAGGACCGGATTCCGCGAGAGGAAGACCCTTTCGACCTGCTGATCGACGAGTCCACGGAAGAGGCGGACGCCCAGCGGCGAGCCCGGGATCTGTTGACGGCCATCGAGTCCGGCCGCCGTCCCGACCTCCTCGACAACCGTTACTACGCCCTCACCCTCTCCGGAGCTTCCGGCCGCGTCATGGTGCGCGACTGGATGGAGGGCGAATTCAGGGAGCTTGTCCGCAACGTCGATCGCTGGTTCGCCGACCTCGCGATCGCCAACCGCAACGGGATCGGCCTCGCTCCGCCGCCGCGGATGATTTCCATCCTCGCCGCCCTCGTGCGCGATCTCGACAACCTTCCGCCTGCGTTGGAAGCCCGGATGTGGCACGCCGCCGTCCGCAAAGAGCCGATCCCGCAGCAGGCCATGGCGCGGGCGCTCGCCCGGCTCAAGGTCGACGTCCTCGGAAACCAGCCGTTCAACCACGCCCGCGTGGGCCTGCTCAAAGCCTTTCACATCCGGAAAGGAGACCATCTCATGGAGCCTCACCTCAACGAGAGCCATCCCGACCCGGCCTACCACTGCGGGCGGCTGATGGCGATGCTCGCCGCCCTCCAGTACCGCGCCCTGGGAGACGTGGGGGCCGGAGTCGTCCAGCGCTACTACGCGGCGGCCAGCACCACGCCCGCTCTGGTGCTCGGGCGCCTCGTCCGCACCGCCCAGTTTCACCTCGACAAGCTGGACCGGGGTCTCGCCCGCTGGCACGAAGGGCGGATCGCCGACGTCTTCGGTCGCATCCGGCAGGACATCCCTCCGACCCTCAGCCTCGAGCGGCAGAGCCTCTTCGCTCTCGGCTACTACCAGCAGATCGCCTTCGACCGCTCCCGGACCAAAACCGCGGACGTTGCCGAAGCCCCCGAAACCTCTTCCGACGCCCAGGAGACCGGTCATGAGTGAGCCCATTCGGAACCGCTACGAATTCCTCTTCCTTTTCGATTGCGAGAACGGCAATCCCAACGGCGATCCCGATGCCGGCAACGCGCCGCGCCTCGATCCGGAGACCATGCTCGGGCTCGTCTCGGACGTCGCCCAGAAGCGCCGCATCCGCAATTACGTGCAGATCGCCCGCGGCAACCAGATGCCGTACGCCGTCTTCGTCGAGCACGCCACCAACCTGAACCGCGCCATCGCCCGCGCCCATGAGGAGACGGGCGGCCTGCCCGACGGCAAGAAGGGCGGAGCTTCCAAAGGCAAGGTGGAAGCGGCCAAGCGGTGGATGTGCCAGAGCTTCTTCGACGTCCGGGCGTTCGGCGCCGTGATGAGCACCGGCGCCAACGCAGGCCAGGTGCGCGGCCCCGTCCAGATCGCCTTCGCCCGTTCCCTCGATCCCGTCCTGGCGCTCGACGTCTCCATCACCCGCATGGCCGTAGCCGAGAACGTCAAGGGCGCCTCCTCCAGCGAAGAGATCGCGCGCTGGGAAGCCGATCAGCCCGAGGACCAGCTCCGCACCATGGGCCGCAAGGCGCTCATCCCTTACGGTCTTTTCGTCGGCAGAGGCTTCATCAGCGCCCATCTCGCCCAGGAGACCGGCTTCTCCGAAGACGATCTCGCTCTGCTCTGGGAAGCCCTCCTCAACATGTACGAGCACGACCGCTCGTCCAGCAAAGGGTTGATGACCGTCCAGCGTCCCCTCTACGTCTTCCAGCATGAGGGCACCGACTCCGACCCGGAGCAGCGGCGACGCCAAGCCATGCTCGGCTGCGCCCCGGCCCACGAGCTGTTCGGGCTGATTGAAGTGAAGAAGCGGGACGGCGTCGAGGCGCCGCGCCGCTTCGCAGATTACGAGGTGACCGTCCATCGCGAACGAGTGCCCGCGGGGGTGAAGCTCCTCGAGGTGACCTGAGGTGTTCTCCGACGACGACCTCATGCCCCTGTCGGCGCTCCAACACCTGCTGTTCTGCGAGCGGCAGTGCGCGCTGATCCACCTCGAGCGGATCTGGGTGGAAAACCCGCTCACCGTCGAAGGCCGGCACCTTCACGAACGGGTTGACGCCGGACAGGCGGAGTCGCGTGGCGACCTCCACATCGCACGCGGCATCCCCTTGCGCAACCTGCGCCTGGGGCTTTCGGGCAAGGCCGACCTGGTGGAATTCCACCGCCGGCCGGCGGGAGAGCCGGGCGCCGTCCTCCCCGGCCTGGCGGGCTCGTGGCGCCCGTTTCCCGTGGAGTACAAGCGCGGGCGGCCGAAAGCCCATCGCGCCGACGAAGTCCAGCTCTGCGCCCAGGGGCTCTGCCTCGAAGAGATGCTCGGCGCGGACGTGCCCGCCGGCGCCCTCTTCTACGGCCAGACCCGCCGGCGGCTGGAGGTGGCCTTCGATCCTCCCCTGCGGGATCTCACCGAGCGCACCGCGGTCCGGCTCCACCAGCTCATCGGCTCCGGAATCACTCCGGCGCCGGTGCGCGAGCCGAAGTGCGACCGGTGCTCGCTCCTGGAAGTCTGCATGCCCGGCGCTCCGGCGCGTTCCGCACGGAAATACCTCGAACGAGCCCTCCGCCAGGCCGTCGCGAGCGACGGTCCGGGAGATTCCCCATGAAACGCCTGCTCAACACGCTCTACGTCACCACCCAGGGCTCTTACCTGGCCAAGGACGGCGAGGCCGTGGCCGTGCGCGTTGAAAAAGAGACCCGGATGAGGATTCCCATCCACTCCCTGGGCGGCATCGTCTGCTTCGGCCAGATCGGTTGCAGTCCCTATCTCCTCGGATTCTGCGGAGAGCGCGGCGTCGCTCTCTCCTTCTTGACTCAAAACGGCCGCTTCCTGGCGCGGGTGCAGGGACCCACTACGGGCAACGTCCTCCTGCGGCGCGAGCAGTACCGGTCCGCCGACGACGAGGCTTCCTGTACCCGCATCGTCCGTTCCCTGGTGGCCGCCAAGATCGCCAACTGCCGGGCCGTCCTTCTGCGGGCGCTGCGCGACCGTCCTGAGGCAGCCGGCTCAGAGCTGATCCGCAATGCCGCAGCCCAGCTCGCCCGGTGTCTTGAATCGCTGCGCCAGGACCTCCCTGTCGATGGGCTGCGAGGCATCGAGGGAAACGCGGCGAGAGCCTATTTCGAGGTCTTCGACCACCTGATCGTCCAGCAGAAGAAAGACTTCTCCTTTCGCGAGCGCAGCCGGCGGCCACCCCTCGACAACGTCAACGCCCTCCTCTCCTTCCTCTACACCCTTGTCCGGCATGACTGCGTGGCCGCCCTGGAAGCCGTGGGGCTCGACCCCGCCGTCGGCTTCCTCCATCGCGACCGCCCTGGCCGGCCGGGCCTGGCGCTCGACCTGATGGAAGAGCTGCGGGCCTATCTCGCCGACCGCCTTGCCCTCTCCTTGATCAACCTGCAGCAGATCCGGCCCTCCGGCTTCGTCCGCCACGAAACCGGCGGCGTCGAAATGGACGCGGACACCCGCAAAACGCTCCTGACGGCTTACCAGAAAAAGAAACAGGAAGAGATCCTCCACCCCTTCCTCGGAGAACGGACAGCGATCGGCCTGCTGCCCCACGTGCAAGCGGCCCTCCTGGCCCGCCATCTCCGAAAGGACCTGGACGACTATCCGGCCTTCTTCTGGAAGTAAGCCGCGGCAACACCGGCTTCGGGAAAGGAACCAGCCATGATGGTGGTAGTCAGCTACGACGTCTCGACGATCAAGCCGGCGGGAAAGCGCCGCCTGCGACGGGTGGCCAAGGTCTGCCTCGACTACGGACAGAGGGTCCAGAACTCCGTGTTCGAATGCGTCGTCGATCCCACCGAATGGACACAGCTCCGTCACCGTCTGCTCCAGGCGTACGACGAGACCGAAGACAGCCTCCGCTTCTATTTCCTCGGCCGCCACTGGAAAGGAAGAATCGAGCATTTCGGGATCAAGACCGTCCTCGATCTCGACGAGCCCCTCATCGCCTGAAGGCCCGAGACCGCGGCGCGAACCTCAAGCCATCATGGATCCCCAGGAAAGGTTCGCGCCCGGTGTATTCTTTGAAAACTGAACCACTTGGCGGGGCACGGCCGCCGCCAACCATCGGACGCAGGCCGGATCGCTCGGAGGTTCGCGCATCCGGCCTCCTAAGTTCCTGCACTCGTTGAGCTTCCAACGGGTGCGGTCGCCCCCCGCGCGGGGGCGCGGATTGAAACAATCCCCATGATCTTCCACAGACCCTCTTTCAGGTCGCCCCCCGCGCGGGGGCGCGGATTGAAACCGGATTCGAAGCAGGGCAACACGCGGTCCGGAGTGTCGCCCCCCGCGCGGGGGCGCGGATTGAAACACCGACGCGCAGGAGTACGACTATCCGGCACAGTCGCCCCCCGCGCGGGGGCGCGGATTGAAACTAGAAAGGAGCACCAGGATGCCGAAGAAGGAAACGTCGCCCCCCGCGCGGGGGCGCGGATTGAAACCCGTCGCTTCCGAGTTGCGGGCGCTGTTCCCATGTCGCCCCCCGCGCGGGGGCGCGGATTGAAACTGGCGCGGGCGCTACCGGCGCCTCCTCGCCCCAGTCGCCCCCCGCGCGGGGGCGCGGAT
>DASVEF010000307.1:0-4632 GCA_036380715.1 Thermoanaerobaculia bacterium
GGGAGAGGGGCGCCACCGCCCGACGACCTCTTCTTTTCTGTATTTCCCCCTCTCCCCTCGGGAGAGGGGGCCAGGGGGTGAGGGCTCTGCGCGACCGCCCGCGGCTCCGTCCGCGGAACCGCCACAGCGGCCGGAACGCGCGAACGCAGAGAGAAGACCGGCGCCGCCTCGGCCGATCCCTGAGTACGCTCCCGCTCCGGCTCGGCCGCAGCCTTTAGATCCCGGCGCACCGAAGGAGCGTCGGGCACCGCAGCCACCGCAGGCGACCGGGGTTTTCCGGCGGACGGCCGCGGCGGCTCGGGCGCCCGGCCGGCGTGCTCGACCGTCCCCTCGGTCCGGCCAGCCGGCGCCGAGGCCGGGCTCTCAGGCAGCGCGGCGAACGGCGAGAAGGCGACGAGGGGGAGGTCCTCCGGAGAATCCGCCAGCAGGCCGAGCACCTCGTCCCCGGGAGACAGGAGTCCCGCGAGGTCCGGGAACGGACCCTCCAGCTCGCGCAGGGCGCTCTGGAGCTTGCGGATCTCCGTCAGCCAGGGAGCTGCGGGCTCCTCCGTCCACTTCTTCATGACGCGGGCTTCTCCTTGAGCATCTGCAGGTGGAGCATCACCTGCCCCAGCGTCAGCTCGTTCACCTGCTGCGGCGTCCAGCCGAACTCGCGGGCCAGCGCGAAGGCCGCTCTAGCGAGGGGGGCCTCGGCCGCCGCGGAGAGCTCGTCCGAGGTCGCCGTGATGCCGCTGATCCGGTTGACGTGATGGAGCAGGAACTGCACGAGCCCCACCGGCAGGGTGGAGACCTGCGCCACGCTCATCGCCGGCTCCACCAGGGCCCGCTGCACCATCAGCGTGGCGAGCAGGGAATCGCTCTCCCGGGCAGCGCGGGAGACGAGCTGCAGATCGCGTACGGTGAGCGGACGGAGCTGCACCGCCCCTCCTCCGCTGGCGCCGTCGCCCGGGCGGAGCACGGACGCCGGCACCTCGACCTCGAAAGTCAGGGAGCTCCCCGCGAGCAGGTCCTCGGCCGACAGCGTCACCTGGGCTTCCACGGCGCTATCCCTCGTCGGCCACGCTCAGGTAGAGGGCCTGGAAGCCGACCGACTCCATGAGGAAGTCGTCCTCCGGCAGGTCGTAGACCCAACTGTCGATCTTCACATCGTGGAGCGTCACCGTGTTGCGGACGCCCGGGGTGGCGGTGTTCTCAGCCAGCAGGGTGATGTTGAACGACGGTTGCGCCCAGCTCGCGGCCGGCCGGCTGGTCGCGGCCTCGCCCAGCAGCAGCTTGAGCATGGCGCCGTTGATGTAGGCCCGCCCGATGGTGCCGCGAATGGCGATGTTGCCCGCCCGCAGCTCGGTGGCGTAGCGCTGGCCGATCTCGTGGAAGGCCCGCACCTCGGACCTCACCTCGACCCGCACGTTCTGCGCCCGGCCGACGCTGATCAGCTCGTAGGCCGACAGCACCTCCTGGGCCTTTTCCCCTTCGCCTCCCTGGGCGGCCGACAGGGTGATGGAGCCGTCGGCTCCCGTGAATACGCTCGTGTTCGGCATGGTCTTTCTCCCTTACTCGAGGACCAGCGTGACCATCACGTAATCGATACTGAAGGTCGGTTGCAGGACTACGTTGACGATGGCGCGGCCGGCGATCTCGTCGGCGCGGGTGGCGGTGACTTCCAGGGTGTAGCTGATGAGCTGCTCGGCCACCACCATGGTGGTCAGGAAGCCGTCGATGGCACCGCGCATGGCCTTGCGCACGCGTTCGTTGTTGAGCCGGCCGATGAACGGGTCGGCCGCCATGCGGATGCCCCGCTTGGCGTAGTCGGTGATCCGCCGCGTCGTGATCTGCTTGAAGGCCCCGTCGTCCGTGGTGACGCCACGCACGATGCGGACCCCCTGGCGGTCCTCCAGGACCAGCACGCGGCTGCTGACGAGGTCGCTCGTCTGGCCGTAGGTGAAGCGCTGCGCCAGCTCGACCACGCCGGACAGGACCTTGTTCGTGGGGCTGGCCTCGGGAGACAGCGAGCTGATGAGGCCGGCCACCGCGGCGGCGCTGTAGCGGCCGTCCAGGTCGACGTCCTTCTTGACGACGGCGTCAAAGGCGCGGATGCCCGGGGTCGTCAGGATGATGCGGTCGTTCGTGGGTACCTGGGCCTTGATGTTGGTCACGGTCTCCTCATCCGAGCCGATGACCGCGATCAGGTCCTTGCCCTGGTTTTCCGCGTTGTCGGCCAGAGGCCCCAGGACCGCCTTGGCGGTCGTGGTCGACAGCTCGGGGGCGACGAGGATCTGGACGTCCTCCTTGAGGATCTCGGCGAACGCCGCCTCGTAGTCCGCCTGGCCCGCGTTGGCCGCCACGCCGCGCGCGAAGACCTTGCGCGCACCGTTCTTGTACAGCAGCTCCAGGGCCCGGGTGAGGTTGAGGGTGCCCGCTCCGGCGTTGTAGTCGTCGTAAACGCCGAAAGCCGCCTGCCCGGAGGGATAGTCCGAGAGGAGGTGGGTCTCGCCGACCCCTTTGGAGGCGGAGCCGACGATCCCGACCGTACCGGCCGAGAAGCCTCCGACGCTGATCAATCCCTCGGACAGGACGCGGACGAACGTCCCCGGGATGATGGTTTCCGCCCACGCGTTCTCTGGCATGAAGCTTTCTCCTTTCTTGGCGCTCGGCTAGAGCTGGACCAGGCTGACCCGGTAAAAGAACGCCTGTTGGTTGTTGCGGCTCATCAGCCCCACCCGGCCTGGGCCGGGAAGAGAGCTGTCCTCGCCCTCCAGGATGCGTTCGCCGTCCAGGTGGACGGCGAAGGCCGGCCCTTCCGCGGAGAGCTTGACGTCGTACAGCCGGCCGGTCTCGAACCCCCGGGTGTTGTCGAGCGCGGGTGTCTCCAGGGCCGCGAAGGCGCCGCCGACCTTCTTGCCCAGGACGCGGTAGGTGCGCTCCGCGTCCGTATGCATGAGGAAGAAATAGAAGTTGTCGACGTCTTGCCAGCGGAACGCGAGGCCGATCCCGCCGGCGCCTCCACTGCGCAACGTCGTCCGCAGCAGGAAGTCGCGGACCGGAGGGCGGGAGGGGGCGGTCCGCAGGACCAGCCAGGTCCCCTCCTTCCGCGGATTTTCGGGGACCCTCACGGCGCTGCTCACGTTCGCGAGCTGCTCGATCCGCTCCTCCGCCGCGTTCTCCCGCCAGTCGGACGGCCTGCCCGTGGCGCCCGGATCGTCGAAGACCTCGAAGAGGGGGAGCGACCCGGCCCCGAATCTCAGATCGGCGAGGGTGCGCATCGGGTTGCCCCGGCCGAGCTCGAAGTCGATGGGGATCCGCTGGATGACGTCGCCGGCCTCGGTCGGCCTCTTCAGGAACTCGTAGAGGATCTTGAACTGGACCTCGCGCTCGGCGGGTCCTGGGGGTTCCGGCTTCGGACCGATCGAATCCAGGTCGAGGCGCAGGATGCCCTTGCTCCGCAGCACCGTGCGGTCGGCGGCGAGCAACGCGCTCGTCACCGCCGTCACCGCTTCCCCCAACTTGTCGACGTTGGCCGCCTTGACCGCGACCCGGGCGGAAGCCTCCAGCCGCCGGCCGAGGATCTCCCCTTCCGGCCCATGGTGCAGGCCGACGAACCCTCCCAGGCCCGTGGGGGTGATGCGCAGTGGGTAGAGCTCCAGGCCGGGATTCAGCGAGGGGTTCGCCCCTGGGGGCAGCAGCTCGGCAAGTACGTCGGAGAGGCTGCTCAGAGCCTCGACACTGATCGGGTCCACCATTGACCTCCCCTGGGAGGAATTCAATCAACCGCTCAGGGGTAGGCGATGGAAGGCGGAGGAAAGTTACAGCCGTCCCATAAAGAATCAGGGCATTGTTCTTGCTGCCTTTTTTATTGAACGGACGGACCTCGCGTGAGGGCCCACCGGATCATCCCGGTGCAAGGTTTTCAACTGACGAAGGAGGTACATCATGGCCAGAGAACGCGATGACAACGAGCGCAACCGCGGTTGGAGCGGCGGACGAGACTACGGAGAGGAAGGGCGTGGCGGAGTGCGCAGCTCAGGTGAGGAGCGCGGCGGCTATGGCGGCGGCCAGGATTTCGGGCGCGAGGGCGGCTGGGGCAGCCGGAGCTCTGGCGAGGAGGGCCGTGGCGGACAGGGCTACGGCAGGCAGCAGGGCGGCGGCCAGGGCAGCTATGGCAACTGGGGCTCCCAGGGAGATCGCAGCTCCGCCGGCTACGGCCGTGACGTGGACTGGCGTTCCGACTGGCGCGAAGAGTCCGGGCGCGGCCGTGAGGGCGGCGGCTACGGCAGCCAGGGCGGCTACGGCGGCACGTCGGGCGGCGGCTATGGCGGCGGTGGGATGAGCGGTGGTGGCTATGGTGGCGGCGGCTCGATGGGCGGCGGCTACACCGGCCAGGGCGGCTACGGCGGCAGCCAGGGGGGCGGGATGACGGGTGGCGGCTACGGTGGCGGTCAAGGCGGTGGCATGACGGGTGGCGGCTACAGCGGCGGGATGGGCGGATGGCAGGGGCGGGAGTCGTGGGAAGGGCCGCACACGGGCCGCGGACCGCAGGGCTACCAGCGCTCCAACGAGCGGATCAAGGAAGAGGCCTGCGAGATCCTGACCCGCCACGGCCACATCGACGCGAGCGGCGTCACCGTCGAGGTCAAC
>DASVEF010000308.1:0-9430 GCA_036380715.1 Thermoanaerobaculia bacterium
GAAAGCAGGGCAGGGTCGGGAGGGGGCGCCCCCTCTCCCGGTTGGGGGGAGGGCGATGGGAGAGGGGGACGGGGGGTGAGGTCTGGGTGGGGGCGCCCTCCCTCAGGGTTGCCCCTCCCATCCTCCGGAGTTAGGATCGGACCGATGCCAGCAGTAAGCCGTTCGTCTTTGCCCCTCTCGTTCGTCCTGATCCTCCTGGCCGGAGCCGCGCTCGCGGCTCCGCCTCCAATCCCCGAAGATCTCCCAGCCCGGCACAAGGAGTTCCTCGAGACGGTGGCGCCGCTGATCAGCGCCAAAGAGCGTGAGGCGTTCCTCAGGCTGGCCCGCGACTACCAGCGCGACGCGTTCGTCCGCCGCTTCTGGGAGATGCGCGACCCCTATCCCAAGACGCCGCGCAACGAGATGCGCGAGCGCTGGGACGAGCGGGCCAGGATCGCGCGCGAGCGCTTCGGCAACCTCGCGGAGGACCGCGCGCGCATGCTCCTGTGGAACGGTCCGCCGGTCAGCGTCTTCCAGGCGCACTGCGCCGATATGCTGCTGCCGATGGAGATCTGGAGCTACGACGGCACGGACCGCCTCAAGGGGAGCTTCGCGCTGGTTTTCGTCTCGCGGCTGGGCTCGATGAAGGGACCCTGGCGGCTCTGGTATCCCAGCGAAGGGGTGTCCACCCTGCTCTCCCTCGAGGGGCAGAGGCTCGCCCGGCAGGCGAAGGACCTCGACGGGTCGTCCGTCCTGCAGCACTGTCCCCAGGGGGACGACATCGTCGGCCGGCTCGGTATCGCGGCCGACTGGGGATGGATCGAGAAGAACGCCCCTCTCGCTCCCAAGGTGAACGAGGAGTGGCTCTCGGCCTTCCTCTCCCGCTCCACGGAGATCCCCGAGGGCGCCGCGGCCTTCCCTGCCCAGGTCGACTTCTCCTTCCCCGGCCGCTACGGCAGCCGGACGGTGGTGCAGGGTCTGGTCAGCGTGCCGACGCGGGAGGCGAAGCCTGACCGCGTCCAGGACGCGTCGGCCTACAGCTTCGTGGTCGACGGCGAGATCCTGTACCAGGGAGACCTCTTCGACAGCTTTCGCTACCGCTTCCTCTTCCCCGAAGGCGAGGTCAGCGCGGAGACGATCCCGCTGGTCTTCCAGCGCTACCTGCGGCCGGGGAGCTACAGGCTGGTGCTCAAGGTCGAGGACACGGGAGGGAAGCGCTACTACCGCGAGCAGCGCGACCTGGAGATCCCCTCGGTGCAGGGGGTGACGGCCGCCACCGCTCCGGCCACTCCGGCCATTCCGGCTCCCGCTCCGGCCGAGCCCGCGGCGGGCTCCGCCGCGCCGGCGCCCGCGCTTGCCGAGGCCAACGCCGCTCCTTTCGGCTCGGACGAGCAGACGATCCGCATCCTGGCGCCGCCGCCCGGGCTGGTCACCGGCAAGATCCGGCTGGAGGCTATGGCCACGGGCGCGGGGATCGCCAAGGTGAGCTTCCAGCTCAACGGCAAGCCGGTCCTCACCAAGAGCCGGCCGCCCTACAGCGTCGAGCTGAACCTGGGCGACACGCCGCGCATCCACACCCTGGAAGCGGTCGCGCTCGGCCCTTCCGGCGAGAAGGTCGCCGAGGACCAGATCCTGCTCAACAGCGGACCGCATCGCTTCTCGATCCGCCTCGTGGAGCCCCAGGGGGGCAAGATCTACCGGTCGAGCCTGCGCGCCCAGGCCCAGGTCGACGTGCCGGAAGGGGAGAGCCTCGACCGGGTCGAGCTGTACCTGAACGACAGCCTGGTGGCGACCCTGTTCCAGCCCCCCTTCGTGCAGCCGATCGTGCTCCCTCCCAACGCGGGCCTCTCCTACGTCCGCGCCGTCGCCTACATGCCGGACGGCAACTTGACCGAGGACCTGGTGGTGATCAACGCGCCCGGCTTCATCGAGGAGGAGGAGGTCGACTTCGTCGAGCTGTTCACCGCGGTCGTGGACAACAAGGGGCGGCCGGTCGAAGGGCTGACGGAGAAGGACTTCACGGTCCTGGAGGACGGCCAGCCGCAGCAGGTCCGGCGCTTCGAGCTGGTGCGCGACCTGCCGATCTACGCCGGAATCCTGCTCGACACCTCGTCGTCCATGGGCGACGGCAAGGGGGAGAAGCTGCAGGAGGCGGTCAAGGGCGCCCTGAAGTTCTTCGAGCAGGTGATCCAGCCCAAGGACCGGGCCGCGGTCTTCACCTTCAACGACAGGCCGGCCCTGGCCGTGCGCTTCACCAACCAGATCGACGTCCTGTCCAACGGGCTCACCGGCCTGTCGCCGGAGGGGAACACCGCGCTCTACGACAGCGTGATCTACGCCCTCTACTACTTCGGCGGGATCAAGGGGAAGCGGGCGATCATCCTCCTCTCCGACGGCCAGGACGCCGGCAGCCACTACAGCTTCAACGACGCCCTGGACTACGCGCGCCGCAGCGGCGTGGCGGTCTACACCGTGGGGATCAAGCTGCCGCCGCGGGACTTCGACATCCGGGTCAAGCTCCAGAAGCTGGCCGACGAGACCGGAGGGCGCCCGTTCTTCATCGACTCCGCCCGCGAGCTGGAGAGGGTCTTCAACGAGGTCGAGACCGAGCTGCGCTCGCAGTACCTGCTGGCCTACCAGTCCCCGAAGGGCAAGGACGACGACAAGTTCCGCGCCGTCGAGGTGAAGATGTCCCGGCCCGGCCTCGAAGCCCGGACGATCAAGGGCTACCTCCCCTGACCTCCCTGCCCGAGCTGGTCCTCGCTTCGGCCTCCCCCCGGCGGCGCGAGCTGCTGGGGGGGCTCGGCCTGCGCTTCGCCGTGCGCGTGGCGGAGGTGGACGAGACGCCGCGCTCCGGAGAGCCCCCTCGCGACTACGTCCTGCGCCTGGCCCGCGAAAAAGCGTCGGCCACGGCCCGTCCGGGTGAGCTGGTGCTCGCGGCCGATACCACGGTGGTGATCGACGACGAGATCCTCGGCAAGCCGCGGGACGGCGAAGACGCCCGCCGGATGCTCCGGCGATTGGCGGGCCGCGAGCACGAGGTGCTGACCGGCATCGCGCTCGACGAGCCCGGCCGGGAGCGCCCCCCTTCCCATACCGCCCGCGTCGAAGTGTCGCGCGTGCGCATGGCCCCCCTGGACGAGGCGGAGATCGGCTGGTACGTGGCGACCGGAGAACCCATGGACAAGGCGGGCGCGTACGCCATCCAGGGCCTGGGAGCGCTGTTCGTGGAGGCGGTGTTCGGGAACTACAGCAACGTGGTGGGCCTGCCGATCCCCGCGGTCTACCGGCTGTTCGCCGAGCTGGGGTACGACCTCAAGGCCTTCCGCTAGCCTTCGAACTTGATCGGCTCGCCCAGGGAGCCGAGCGAGAAGTTGGCCATGATCTGGTGGCCGTTGAAGTCGAGCACCCGGACGTCCTCCGCCCCGTGCGCCAGGTCCTCGGCGATGTTGGCGAACGAGTGCTCGTAGCGGGCGCGCACCGCGTCCAGTTGCACCTCGTAGGCGATGAACTTGTCGATCCCCTTGTAGCGCAGCTTGCCCACCAGGCGCTCGTCGGTGAGCTGAGGATAGGTCGACAGGACCAGGATCGGTCCGCTCCCGGTGAAGATCAGATAGGCGCGCATCTCCGGATTCGAGCTCATCTCGCGTCTCTCCCGTATCGGTTGCCGGGTGAAGGTACCACACCCTCGCAGGGCCATTGTAGAGTGCCCGCCATGAACACCCCAGCCGTCGTCCTGGTCCGTCCCCGGGAGGAGGGGAACGTCGGCGCGTCGGCGCGGGCCATGGCCAACATGGGGCTGGAGCGCCTGATCCTGGTCGAGCCGGCGGCGGAGCTCGGCAAGGTGGCCTACGCGTTCGCGGTCGGCGCCAGGCACGTCCTCGACGGGGCAGAGAGGGTGCCCGACCTGCGCTCGGCGCTCGCCCCTTTCCGCCGCGTCGTGGGGACCACCTCGAACCGCGACCGGCGCTGGGAAGTCCCCCTGGTCGGCCCGCGCGAGCTGCCGGCCCACCTCTCCCAGGACCCGCCGGACACGCCGGCCGCCATCCTCTTCGGCCCCGAGGTGGGAGGGCTCACCAACGAGGAGCTGGCGCTCGCGAGCCTGCTCGTCTCCATCCCCTGCTCCCCGGTGCAGCCGACCCTCAACCTGAGCCAGGCCGTGCTGATCGTCGCCTACGAGCTGTTTCTGGCGAGAGGGGAGACGCCGCCGCCCCTCTCCGTAGGTCAGCCGGAGCCGCCGGCCTCGACCGAAGAGCTGGACGGCCTCTTCGACCACCTCGCCGACGTGCTGGGCCGGGTCGGCTTCGACCGCGACTCCTCTTTCCCGGGCGTGCTGCGCGACCTGCGCCGCCTCGCCGCCCGCGCTGCTCCGACCAGCCGGGAAGTCGCCATCCTGCGCGGCATCTGCCGGCGGACGCAACGGACGCTGGAGAGGGAGTGAGGCCTACTCGGCCTCGGCTTCTTTGGGCGCGGTGGTGAACCCGCGCGTCACCATCTGGAGGGTGAGCGCGGCCATGCAGCGGCGGGCGACCTTGCGGACGCTGGAGGGGTGATAGCCCATCTGCTCGGCGACCTCGGCCGAGTCGTAGCCCAGGCCGTAGCGGAGCTGGAGGAGCTTGCGGCAGCGCGGCGGCAGCTCGTCCAGGAGGTTGTTCAGGTCCCAGAGCAACTCGGCGCGCTCCTGGGGAGCGGCGACCGGCTCGGCGATGAGCTCCAGGATCGCGGTGTCGACCGAGTTGTAGAGCGTATTGCGGCGCTTGCGCCAGTAGACGACGCACCGGTTGCGCAGGGTGACCAGGAGCCAGGCTTCAGGGTCCTGGATCGACTCCCATTTCTGGATCGTCGAGATCAGGGCCTCCTGGACCAGGTCCTCCGCGTCGTGCGCCGGAACCCGGTACCGGCCAAGCACCTGCTTCAACCTGGGTCGCAGCCGACGCAGGAGCTGGTCGATGGACTCCCTGGTTACCGGTTGGTCAGACACAGCCATTCGGATTCGCTTTCCGGCGCGAGTATCCGCTCCGTTAAGGGAGCAATCATAACCCGGGAGACGAATAAATGCCCATCGGGGTATGAATCGCGACTGTCGAGCCGTCGAGCAGGACGATGATAAACTCCCGCCCGCATGACTACAACCGTCCAAATCCGTCCGCTGGTCGCCCGCAGCCTCCAGAGGTCTCCGGTCATCGGCGTGGTCCGCACCTCCACTCTGGAGGAAGCGGCGCGCCAGGCGAAGCTCTTCGCCGAATCCGGGATCGAGCTGGTCGAGATCACCTTTTCCGTGCCGGGCGCCTCCGGCTTGGTCCGGGAGCTCCTCGCCGGCCGCGCGTCCGAAGGCCCGCCCTGGATCGGCATGGGCACGGTGACCACCGCCGCCCGCGCCCGCGAGGCCGTGGCCGCCGGAGCCGAATTCATCGTCACCCCCAACGTCAGCGCCGACGTGGCCCGCGAGGCCCGCCAGGCCGGCCTGTTCCTCGTCCTGGGCGCCCTGACCTGCTCCGAGATCGTCGCCGCCCGCGAGCTGGGGGCCGACATCGTCAAGGTCTATCCGCTGCCCCCGGTGGGAGGGCCAGCCTATCTGTCCACGATCCGGCAGCCGCTCGGGGACATCCCGATGCTGGCCGCGGGCGGCTTCGGGATCGAGGACATCCCTTCCTATGCCAGGGTGGGGGCGGTCGCCTTCGGGATCGGCGCCCCCCTGCTGGGTGCCGACGACGAAGAGTCCCGGCGGAAGATCGCCAGGGGCCTGGATCTGGCCCGCGGCGCCCGCGGCCGGATGGGGAACGAGGAGGTGCGATGAGCTCGACGACGACGCCGCCCCGCCAAGTGGTCTTCGACCCGACGCCGGAGATCTTCGCCACCGACACGTCGGGCTCGTTCAGCTATCCATTGTCGATCGCGAGCAAGGCCTTTCTGGGCACCGCCGCCTACGACGAGGTGCGCTTCGTCTTCTCGATCTGGCACCCTTCGGGGCAGCGCACGATCGACCTCGACCGCGCCTACGTCGAGCTGCGCGCCTGCTTCGATCCGGACGAGGAGCACTGGACCAAGATCGCCGAGATCGAGCCGGTGGTGCCGCCCTACGCCGGCGGCGACAGCTTCGACGGCTGGATCGTCCTGCCGGTTCTCGGCAGCTCCAGCGCCTTCCTGCTGTTCGGGAGCGGCTTCGAGCCGCGCGCCCGGCTGCAGATCCGGGCCAGCGCGTATTTCGTGGCGTAGGCCCCTCACCCCCTGACCCCCTCTCCCACCCCCCTCCCGACCACCGGGAGAGGGGGAAAAGGGAGCAGCATGCTGCTCCCTTACGTTCTTGTTCTGCTTTTTCTTCCCCCTCGCCCGGTCGGGGGGAGGGGATGGGAGAGGGGGACCGAGGGGGTGAGGGGGCTTCCTACCGGAACCCCCGCCGCAGCTCGCGCTTGAAAACTCCGAAAGCCTCTTCGCCGTGGAGGCAGATCACCACGCGCTCCAGCTTGGTGCCTCCCTGGAGGAAGCGCTGGATCTCCGTCAGCATCACCCGGGCGGCGCGGTCGATGGGGTAGCCGAAGATGCCGGTCGAGATCGCGGGCAGGGCGATCGACTTCAGGCTCCGGCGGTCGGCGAGGGCGAGCGCGGCACGGACCGCGGAGGCGAGCTTCTTGTCCTCATCCCCTTCGCCCATCTGGGGTCCGACCGCGTGGATGACCTGCTTGGCGCGCAGGTGGCCGGCCCCGGTCATCACCGCCGTGCCCACCGGCGTCCCGCCGATGCGGTTGCACTCCTCCTGGATCGACGGCCCCCCCTTCATGCGGATGGCGCCGGCGACCCCGCCGCCGAGCTGGAGCTGGGCGTTGGCCGGGTTGACGATGGCGTCCACCTCCAGGTCCGTGATGTCCCCCTCGACCAGCTCGAGCACGGTGCGCTCCATGGGCACCACCAGACGGCTGGCCGAGTCTTCCTTCGATCCGTCCCCGGGCGGCAGGGGCGAAGCAGCTTCCTTCTTGGGCACACAATCCCCCTTGGGACCGGTCAGCGAAAGCCGGCCCTCTAAACCCAATAGTGTAGACTGCTCGCCGCATGTGGACCGAACTGAAGGGCCAACTGGCGGGCGAGCTGGCCCGCGTGATCCGGGACCGCTTCGGCGTCGATCATGAGCCGGTCCTCGAAGTCCCGCCCCGGCGGGAGCTGGGCGACCTGGCCTCGCCGGCCGGCATGCAGCTCGCCCGGGTGCTGAAGCGAAACCCGCGCGCCATCGCCGAGGAGCTGGCCGCCGCCCTCCAGCCGCCGGCGGTCGTCCGCGAGGTCAAGGTCCTCGGCGCGGGCTATCTCAACTTCTTCCTCGACCGCCGCGCCTTCGCGACCGCCGCGCTCGACGCCCAGTGGCTCGGCATCGGGGTCCGCTCCGGCAAGATCGTCATCGAGCACACCAACATCAACCCGAACAAGGCGGCGCACATCGGCCACCTGCGCAACGCCGTGCTCGGCGACGTCCTGGCGCGCTCCCTGAAGAGCCTCGGTTACCCGGTCGAAGTCCAGAACTACATCGACGACACCGGCGTCCAGCTCGCGGACGTGGTGGTCGGCTTCCTGGACCTCCGCGGCCTGACCCTGGCCGACGTGGAGGCGATCCCCGAGCCGTTCGACTTCTACTGTTGGGACCTTTACAGCGAAACCGGCCGCTGGCTGGAGGCCGACCCCGAGCGCCAGCCCCTGCGCCGCGAGACCCTCCACGAGATGGAGATCGGCCAGGGACCGCGGGCGGACATGAGCCGGCTGGTGGCGCGGCGCGTCCTGCGCCGGCACCTCGCCACCATGCGCCGGCTCGACGTCTCCTACGACCTGCTGACCCGCGAGAGCGAGGTCCTGGGGCAGCGCTTCTTCGAGAAGGCCTTCGGCCTGCTCAAGGACAGCGGCGCGGTGCGCCTGGAAAAAGAGGGGAAGAACGCCGGCTGCTGGGTCATGCCGCTCTCCCAGAGCGAAGAGTTCGCCGGCCTGGAAGACCCGGACAAGGTGATCATCCGCTCCGACGGCACGGTCACCTACGTCGGCAAGGACATCGCCTACCAGCTCTGGAAGTTCGGCCTGCTGGGGCAGGACTTCCACTACCGCTTCTGGCAGCAGGAGGGGGTCTGGGAGACCGTGCGCGAAGGGGTGCGGGAGCACCCGGTCTTCGGCCGCGCCCGGCGGGTCATTAACGTCATCGACGCCCGCCAGAGCTACCTCCAGAAGATCGTCCGCGCCGGGCTCCAGGCGCTCGGCCACAAGGACGAGGCGGAGCGCTC
This sequence comes from Thermoanaerobaculia bacterium, assembly GCA_036380715.1. Lineage (GTDB taxonomy): Bacteria > Acidobacteriota > Thermoanaerobaculia > Multivoradales > UBA5704 > UBA5704. The sequence goes on from DASVEF010000308.1 coordinate 8,232, forward strand.
CGTCCACTTCGCCTACGAGATGGTGGCCCTGTCGCAGGCCACCGCGCGCCTCCTCGGCTATGTCGAAGAGGGGGAGGAGCCGGGCAAGTCCCTGGAGATGTCTGGCCGCAAGGGGATCGGCGTCAAGGCGGATGACCTGATCGACCAGCTCGAAGCCAAGAGCCGCGAAGAGATCTCCTCGCGCAACCGCGACCTGCCGGAAGAGGAGCTGGACCGCCTGGCCCGGGAGATCGCCACGGCCGCCCTGCGCTTCTTTATGGTCAAGGCGACCACCAACCGGATCATCGCCTTCGACTTCGACGAGGCGCTGAGCTTCGAGGGGGAGTCCGGGCCCTACCTCCAGTATTCGATGGTACGGGCGAAGAACATTCGCCGGCGCCTGCGCGAGGAGGAGATCGCGGACGACGTCTCCCCCGAGGAGATCGCGGGCCTGCCGGAGGAGCTGTTCGAAGAAGACCTCTGGGACCTGATCCTGGAAGTCGCGCAGACCGGCGAGCTGGTGGAGAAGGGCGCCGAGAGCCTGGAGCTGTCGCTGATCGCCCGCCACGCGCTCGGCCTGGCGCAGCGCTTCAACGCGCTCTACCACAAGCACCCGATCCTCAAGGAGCCGGACCCGCAGCGGCGCGCCGTCCGCCTGGCCACCGTCCAGATCTTCCGGCGCGGCCTCGAAGCGGTCTGCGAGCTCCTGGGCATCCCGGTCCCCGAAAGGATGTGACATGGACCCGAACCGTCCCCGGCGTCAGAGCACCTCGCCCTGGGTCTACGTCGGCTGCGGCTGCGCCGCGATCGCTTTCCTCATCGTGGCCGGCATCGCCGGCATGGCCTGGTGGGGAGTGCGCAAGGGCAAGGAGCTGGAGAAGGCCTACTCGACTCCCGGAGGCCGCGAAAAGATGGTCCGCGGCGTGCTCGCCTACGACAAGCTCCCCGCCGGCTATCACCCGGGCGTCTCGTTCTCCATCCCCATGGTCATGGACATCGCCATCCTGACCGACCAGAAGGAGGGGATCAGCGAAGGGCCGGACGAAAGGGACCAGTTCGACGAGCGGGGCTTCATCTATCTGTCCGTGCACTCCTGGGTGGGAAACGAGGCGGAGCTGCGGCGCTACGTCCGCGGCGAGGGCAAGCGGCCCGAATGGTTTGGGGAGGGCGACACGGACTTCCAGGAAGGCGAAATCCTCCGCCGCGGCTCCGTCCAGGCC
>DASVEF010000309.1:0-2609 GCA_036380715.1 Thermoanaerobaculia bacterium
TCAGGTCCAGTGGGGCGCCATCGCTGTAGCGCCCCTCCAGCGGCGCCACTCGATCGACGCCCGGAGGTGGCAGAAGCCTCCCCTCGACCGTCCAGGCAGGACGGCTGCCGGCCGGGGGCTCGCCCTCGGCCTCCAGGGAGAGATAGCGCCAGACGGACTTTCCGGCGGGCAGGCGCGGCACCGCGGGCAGGCCGCCGTCCACGATGCGCAGCTCGTCCGGCTTGTAGCGCATGCGCAGAGCGCTGGGGGCATCGCCCGTGCGGGTGAAGGTCCCGGTCCCCTCGTCCCAGGTCCCGGGGTCCGCGACAGCCTGGTCGGTCCACAGCAGGGCGCGCACGGCGGGCTGGCCGGCCACCGGGCTCGCGGCATGGTTGACCCAGCCCGTAGAGGGAGATCCGGTGTCGAAGCGCTGCCAGCGACCGCTGCCGCGGTGGAAGCGCCAGAGCACAGGCTTTTTTGGCTCCTCGGCCGCGCCCAGCCGCTCCTGCCCATGCCACCAGTCCCGGCCGTCGTAGCGGAACAGCCCCTGTCCGGTGGCGAACCAGAGAGCGCCGCGGGCGTCCTCCGCGATCGAGGAGACGCGCCCGGTTGCGAGGTCGGGGAACGCCTCCAGCACCGTCGTGTAGGTCGGCCCTCCGACCGAGCGGGCGAGGTAGCGGGCGATCCCCTGGTCGGTGCCGATCCAGAGCGAGGAATCGGGGCCGCGGCGGACGCTGCGCACCGGCGAGAGGAAGACGCGATCGGCGGCCGGATCGCTCTCGCCGGGGATGAAGCGCTGCCAGTCCGGGTCCTCGTCCGAGTGGCTCTCGCCCGAGTACCAGTACCAGTGCTCCGGACCGGGCTGGAATTGAAAGAGGCCGAGCTCCGTGCCCAGGTACACCGTGCCGGTGACGTCCTGGTGCAGCGCGTAGACCGGAGTGGAGAGCCCGAGGGATTCCAGGGCGTCGTCCGCTCCGAGGCGCGCGGCGCCCTCCTCCGTGCCGAGCCACCACCGGCCGTCGCTCGCGCGCAGGATGGCGTGGACCGCGGCGCCGGAGAGGTCTTCCGGATTCGGCTCCGGCGTCAGCGGTCCGCCATCCTCGGGATGGAGGGGGATGCGCAACAGGCCCTCATCGGTGCCGGCGAGCAGGTCGTCGCCGTCGAGGGCCAGGCAGCGCACCGGGGGCAGCCCCTGGAGGGCCTCGGTCCAGGTCTTGCCGTCGAAGCGCCAGAGCGCCCCAGCGCCCTCGGATTCGACGGCGGCCCAGACCGTACGGTCGCGGCTCTGGAGAAACGCCGAGACCGGCACGTCCGGCGCGTCCGGCACGGTCTCCCAGGGTCCGGGGGCCACCGGATTGGCTGGCGGATTGGCCGGCGCATCCTCTCCCGGAGAGGAGAGGGCGCGCCGGATGCCGTCGTCCCCGCCGATCCAGGAGGCATAGGCGGTGCGCAGGCGGAGGGTCTCGCCGTTCGCCAGGGTCCCTTCATAGGCGATCCCCAGACGGACGCGTTCGGAGCCCACGGCATAGAGCTCGATCAGCGGCCTTTCAGTCGCCGCGATCTCGTCCACCCGGGGCTCCATCCCCTGGACGTAGACCGCGGGAGCTGCGCCTTCAAACCCGGCGTTGTCGAGCGTCCAGCGCATCAGCGGACCGAGGACGCTGTCGGGCGCGCCGCGGGTGGGGGCCTGCCGCGGAGAGACGGGGGCCGGGGGGAATTCCTCGACCGTGAAAGGCCGGTCCCGCAGTCTGGACGACTGGCCGAGGGCGTCGGGGAGCTGCGCCCGGACCATGCGCGCGAGCGCGGCCCGGGTGCCGAGGCCGTCGCGGTAGAGGGCCACGGTATCCGCGATCCGCCTGCGGTACTGCTCGACCGTCTCGCGCTGCGCGGGGGGGCCGCCCCAGGGGAGGATCGAGAGCAGAGAGCCCAGCCGAGCCAGGTCCCGGATGTACGGGAAGCGCTCCAGCTCCGGGTCGTCCGGCTTGGGGAGCGGCTTCTTCTGCAGCTCCAGGCCGCGGCGGAAGAAAGGGCTGAACAGCGCTTGGTCGGCGTAGGGGAACCAGTGCGCCTGCATCACCTCGGCGGCCTCGCCGTTGAGCTCCTCCAGGATGTCCGCGGCGGCGAGCAGGTAGCGGGTCAGCAGGCTCGTGTCGCCCGCCTCGGGCCGGTAGAGGCTGGGGAGCCGGTCGCGGATCTTGCGGAAGCGTGGGCTAGCCATCCGCCGGCTCCTCCTGGAGATCCACTCCGGCGAATTCCAGGCGCTCGAAGGCGGTCAGATCGTACTGATCGCCGGCCTTCTCCAAGATCTGGGTGACGCCGCTCTGGAGCGTCACGGCGAGCCGGAGCTTGAAAGGCTGGGCGCCGCCTGTCACGAGCTGCAGGAGAGCGTCGTAGGAGAGGACCACCGTGCCGCCGCCGGCATTTTGCTCGTTCAGACTGTTCAGCCCGGCCAGGGCGTTCGTGAGGTCCGCGCCGATCTTGACCTTGTCGGGAGGAGGAGCCGCGCCCTGCGGGAAGGTGACCACGGCCGAGACCCGGGTCGGCAGGTTGGGATCGGCGATGTACAGCTCGCCGAGGACCGTGGGCGTGCCGCCGATGGCGAGCTGGCCGTTGGCGAGGTCCAGGACGCT
>DASVEF010000310.1:0-21493 GCA_036380715.1 Thermoanaerobaculia bacterium
TGCTCCAGCCGGATCTCGCGGTCGGCCCGGCCGGCGATCGTCGGATCGTGGGTCACCAGGATCAGGGTGTGCCCGCGCTGGTGGAGGTCGGAGAGCAGGCTCATCACCACCGCTTCGTTGACCGCGTCCAGATTGCCGGTCGGCTCGTCGGCGAGGATCAGCGGCGGCTGGTTGATCAGCGCCCGCGCGATACAAACCCGCTGCTGCTCGCCGCCCGAGAGCTGGCTCGGCAGGTGGTGCATCCGCTCCTCCAGGCCGACCCGCCGCAGGGCCTCCTCGGCCTCGGTCCGGTCGGTCATGCTGTGGACGTACTGCGCGAGCATCACGTTCTCGAGGGCGGTGAGATAGGGGATCAGGTGGAACTGCTGGAAGACGAGGCCGACCGTCCGCTGGCGGTAGCCCGCGAGCTCGCGGGCGGAGAGCGACGCCAGGTCGACGCCACCCACGCGCACGCTCCCCGCGCTCGCCCGGTCGAGCCCCGAGAGGATGTTGAGGAGGGTCGTCTTGCCCGAGCCGGAGGGGCCGGTGACCGCCACCCACTCGCCCGGCTCGACCGACAGCGACAGGTCGTCGAGAGCGCGCAACGGCCCGAAACGGCGGCACAGGTCCTCGACTTCGACGAACGGCACGGCGCCCTCACTCGCCTCGCAGCACCCGCGCCGCGTCGAGCCGCTCGACCCGCCGCAGCGCCACGGTCATCGAAGCTCCCACGACCAGGACGGCCGCCACGGCGGCGGCCACGAAACCGCTCCAGGTCAGGGAGAGACCTCCGGAGACGCCGAGCAGGCGCGCGGCGAGGCCGCTCGCCGCGAGCTCCCCCAGCAGCACGCCCGCGAGCCCGGCCAGCAGCGCCGCGGCGAGCAGCTCGGCCGCGAAGAGGCCGGCCACCCGCCGGCCGGTGTAGCCGAGCGCCATCAGCAGCCCGATCTCCACCCGGCGCTCGCCGACCAGGGCCGTGGTCGCGGCCCCCACCGACAGCAGCGCGAGCAGCAGCGAGACGGCGCTGACCGCGGCGAGCACCAGGGTCAGGCGCCGGGTCACGCGGGCGTCCGATTCGCTCACCTTGAGGACCGGCCGGGCCTCGACCCCCTCGACCCGCGCCTCGATGGCCCGGGCCACCTCCTCCAGCCGCCCGGGCTCGGCCCGGACGTCGATCCGGCTCAGCCCCGCCGATCCTCCCGCGGCAGGCGCCGCTCCTTGCGCCGCGCGCACCCCGGAGACGGCGCGGACCCGGTCCAGCGCCTCGCGGGGGATCTCGCGCAGGCCGCCCACCTGCGGCCGGACCGACAGGTTCGGCCCGAAGGCGCCGAGGGTGTCGCCGAGCTGCGATTGCGCCCGGGCGGAGAAGCCGGCGAGAGCGGCGACCGTCGCCGCCGCGACCGTGACCGCGGCGAGGATCAGCGCGAGCTGCCGGAAACGGCGCCGCAGACTGGCGAGGATCAGGCGGGGGAGCATCAGGCGGTGGCCCTCTTCAGGATGTCGGCGGGATAGCGCTCGAGAGCGCGCGCCACGGGTGCGAAGCTGGCGAGCACGGCCACCAGGAGGCCGAGCAGCGCCGCGAACGGCAGGAGCTGCGGCTTCCAGGACACCGCGACGCCGAGAATGCCGCTGCCCAGCAGGCGGCCCGCGACCAGGCCGGCCGCGCCGCCCACCAGCCCACCCAGGAGCCCGAGCAGCGCGGCCTCGCTCAGGAAGAAGAACACCACGTGCCGGCGCGGCGCGCCGAGCGCGACCATCAGCCCCGCCTCCAGCCGGCGTTCGAGCACCGTGGCCGTCATGGCGGCGGTGACGCCGACCGCGGCTCCGGCGAGCGCGACCAGGGCGAGCGCCGTGAGCACCCCCCGCAGCCGGCCCAGGACGTCGGCGGTGGCCGCCGTGATGCCGTACATCACGTTCGCCTCCGCTCCGGGGACGGCCTCGGCGATCTGGTAGGCGACCGACGACGGGTAGGCCGTGCAGTACCAGGCCTCGTACTCCTCGGGGCTCATCCGCTTCGGATCGCGCGCGTTCCCGGATTCGGGGTTGGTCAGCGCGAAGACCTCGGCGCGGGTGAAGCGGCCCGGCTGGCCGGCGAGCCGCTGAACCAGAGAGAGGGGCACGAACGCCTGCTCCTCCTCCTCGCCCCCGCTCGTCACCCGGCCGACCACGGTGAAGACCTCTTCCCGCGGACCCAGGCTCGCCCTCAGCTCGCCGCCGATCCCGAGGCCCAGGCGCTCGGCGAGGCGGCGCCCGAGGACGGCCTCGGCCCTGTCATCATCATCACGATCATTGCGATCGTCGCGCGGCCAGCGACCCTCGATCCGCAGCGTCGGCCGGGTGCGCGGCAGGCCGGTTCGCCACCCGGGCTCCATCTCGTGGTCGAACCAGGTCCCCACCAGGGGCGCCACGCCGGCCTCCCCCATCCGGACGCGCACGGCGTGGAACGGGGCGACCGCGACGATGTTGTTGCGCCAGAAGATCTTGTGGACCGCCGGCAGGTCCGCGACCGCGAGCGTCCCCTGCTCCGCGGCCGGAAGCAGCTCGAGATTGGCTCCGTAGGACCCCATCTCCGCTGCGATCCGGTCGCCCGAGGCGAGCATCACCTCGGCGAGCGCGGTCGCGCCCAGAGTGCCGAGGGCCACCGCGGTGACGGCCAGGAGCTTCCGGCGGGTGCCGCGGCGGAGCGATTCGAGGAGGAGGCGCGCGTACATGGCTCTAATGCCCCGCGTGAGCGCCGGCGCCCCCGGCGAACCGGGGCGCTCCGGCCGCCAGGTCCGAGGCCGCGATCACCAGTTGATCGCCCTCGGTCCGGGAAGGGAGGGGCGCCGGATTGCAGCCGCCCGCCTGGCCGATGCTCGGCGGATAGATGGCCGAGCCGCAGTGGAGGCACGCGATGCTGGTGCCGTCCTGGTAATAGCCGCGCGGCCCGCAGATGTCGCAGGCGTCGAACGCGGTGGCGATCGGCCCGCCTTCCTCGACCGGCACGGCGATGAAGCGCACCGGATGGCCGCCGATCTCCACGCTGAAGCGCTCCAGCCGCGCGCCCTGAAAGGTGGAGAGGGGGATGCGCACCAGGCCGCCGGGCCCCACCTCGACCGGCCTCGCCGGCGACAGGGTCGCCGGCGGCTGGGCGTAGACGAAGCCCACTCCAAGGGCGGCCAGGATCACGATGCCGAGCGCCGCCCCGAGAACCCGGGCTCGCGCCTGCCGGCCGCTCTGCGCCCGCTCGAGCCGCGCCGCCGCGCCACCCGCGGCCCCACCCTCGGACACTGGTGCCGTGCGCGCCTGGCCGGGGATCAGGAGCATCAGGAGCGGCAGCAGCAGGACGGCGGCGATGAAGAAGAATTCGTTGCGCACCAGCGGGCCCACGGTGGCCATCGTGGTCTCGTTGGCCGGCAGCCATCCGGCCTCGGAGAGCTCGTGATACCCGTTGATCAGGAGCTGCAGGACGAAGATCGCCAGCGCGATGCCGGTGATCTTGAAGAACCGCCCGAGGTCGATCCGCAGGCTGCCGCGCACGAAGAAGACGCCGAAGGCGATGGCCGCGCTGAGGCCGATCACCACTCCCAGGACCGCCATGAGGCCGCTGGTGGTCAGCGAGAGGGCGGACAGGAAGAGGACCGTCTCGATCCCTTCGCGGAAAACCATGAGGAAGGTGAAGAGGAAGAGGCCGGCGGCGACCGATCCGGCGCGCTCCCGGGCGAGGATGCGCGACAGCGATCCCTTCATCTCGCCGGAGAGCTCGTGCGAATGCCGCCACATCCAGACCATCATCGAGCCGACGATCAGAGCGGAGCCCATGTAGAGGACGCCTTCGAAGGCCTCCTCGTTGACCGTCCACCGGTAGAGCGCCCAGGCGCCCGCCAGGCTCGCGACCGCCGCCACGACGATCCCCGACCAGACCGCGCCGAGGTGGCGGTCGTACCCCTCCTTGCGCAGGAAGGCGACGATGATCCCGACCACCAGGGCCGCCTCGACCCCCTCCCGCAGCGTCACCACCAGCGCCTCAAACATGGGCCACCCTCTCTTCCGCCGCCTGCGCCGGCACCCGCGCGCCCGCCTCCCGCGCCGCGCACAGGTTGCAGAGGCCGCTGATCTGGAGGGTGTGACGCGAAGGGACGAAACCGTGCGCGCGGCAGATCTCGGCCTGCAGCGCAACGATCCCCGGGCTCACGAACTCCACGACCCGGCCGCATCCCGTGCACACCAGATGATCGTGCTGCTGCCCGCTATGGATATGCTCGTAGAGGAACCGGTTGCGCCCCAGCCGCTGCTTGCGCGCGAGGCCGCACTCGACGAGCAGGTCCAGATTGCGGTAGACGGTGGCGCGGGAGATCTTGAGGGAACGCTCTTTCATCGAGCAGAGCAGCTCTTCGGCGTCGATATGCCCGTGCTGGGAGAAGATCTCGTCGAAGAGCGCCAGGCGCTCCGCGGTGACGCGCTGTCCCCGGTCGCGCAGAAACTGTAAAAATCTCTCTCTCTCGCGAGCGTCCGCCATGATTCAAGCCTCGAAATCACTTATTGAGATTCAATCTCAACAGACGGAAAGTATTCTGGACCGCGATGGTCCTGTTTGTCAACTCATGGAGATGGTATTCTCCGCCAGACCCTCATGGGCTTACGGGTATGGAACCTGCAGGATTTCCCCACAACGAGGGCCGGAGCGAAAAAGATCCCCGGCTTGATAGGGGAAACATGCCAGGCTTGACGTACCCGGAACCTGCCAAAACGACGGAGGAGCCATCCTCTCCGGTTCCTGTGAATCCTGAAATCGCGCAGTTGGTCCATCATCCGCACCATCCTGGGGTGCGCCTGCGCCGCCCGCTGCCGCTCTGGGTGCGGGTGATCGTCCTGCTGGTCGGCTGGATCGTGGTGCTGGTGGGCGTGGCCGGCCTGGTGCTGCCCGGTCTGCAGGGAGTGCTCACCATTCTGGCCGGCGCGGCCATCCTGTCGGTGGCCAGCGACCTGGCCCACCGCTGGATGCACAAGCTCCTCCACCAGCGCTGGCCCAAGGTCTGGGACAAAATCGAGAGATTCCGCGAGAAGACCCACGACTGGGTGCACCGGATGGTGCACCGGGAGTAACCCCCTCCCCTGGCCCCTCCCCCCGCGGAGCGGGAGAGGGGAAGAAGCAAGCTTTTAGATGTTGGGGGCTACCGCTGGTCCAGTGGCACGAAGGGCCGCTGGGGCTCTCCGGTGTAGATCTGGCGCGGGCGGTTGATGCGGGTCTGCGGGTCGTTCCGCATCTCCCGCCAATGCGCGATCCAGCCGGGCAGGCGGCCGAGCGCGAACATCACCGTGAACATGTTGGTCGGGATGCCCATGGCGCGGTAGATGATGCCGCTGTAGAAGTCGACGTTCGGGTAGAGCTTGCGCGAGACGAAGAACTCGTCGTGGAGCGCGACCTCCTCCAGCCTCTTGGCGATCTCCAGCAGAGGATCGTCGATGCCCAGGTCCTCGAGCACCTCGTCGGCCGCCTGCTTGAGGATGCGCGCCCGCGGATCGAAGTTCTTGTAGACGCGGTGCCCGAAACCCATCAGGCGGAACCCTGAGCCGCGGTCCTTCGCCATGTCCACGTACTTCTTGTAGTCGCCGCCGTCGTCGCGGATCTTCTCCAGCATCTCGATCACCGCCTGGTTGGCGCCGCCGTGGAGCGGCCCCCAGAGGGCGCAGATGCCGGCCGAGATCGAGGCGAACAGGTTCGCCTGGCTGCTCCCCACCATGCGCACGGTCGAGGTGCTGCAGTTCTGCTCGTGATCGGCGTGCAGGATCAGCAGCAGGTCGACCGCCCGCTCCAGCACCGGGTTCACCCGGTAGGGCTCGGCGGGCACCGCGAACATCATGTGCAGAAGGTTCGCGCAGTACGACAGGTCGTTGCGCGGGTACATGAACGGCTGCCCGACGTTCTTCTTGTAGGAGAACGACGCGATGGTGATCGACTTGGCGAGCAGCCGCATGATGTTCAGGTCGACGTCCCGGTCGTCCGGATAGTAGGTCGACAGCGAGGCCACCATGGCCGAGAGCATCGCCATGGGGTGGGCGGTCGTCGGGTACCCCTCGAAGAACTTCTTCATGTCCTCGTGGAGCAGGCTGTGGTAGGTCAGCCGCTGGCTGAACTTCGCCAGCTCCTCGCGGTTCGGCAGATAGCCGTAGATCAGGAGGTGACAGACCTCGGAAAAACAGGCCTGGCCGGCGAGCTCTTCGATCGGGTAGCCGCGGTAGCGCAGGATCCCCGCCTCGCCGTCGATGAAGGTGATGGCGCTCTCGCAGGCGCCGGTGTTGCCGTAGCCCTGGTCCAGGGTGATCGCTCCGCTCTTGGCGCGGAGCTGGGTGATATCGACACCCACCTCGCCCTCGGAGCCGACCACGACGGGAAGCTCGACCTCCTTGCCGTCGAGGATCAGCTTCGCCGTGGCCGGCTGGGGCGCGGCGGCGGGTTCCATGACTAAATCTCTGGTCTGCTGAGACATTACGGGTCTCCTAGTGGTCGGACCGAGCCCCCCGGGGGCTGGAACGCCATCTGCGATTCTATCCCCCGCTCACAGCTCCCGCAATGCCGATGCCACCGGCAGCCGCGCCGCGCGGATCGCCGGGAACAGACCGCCGATCAGCCCCATCAGCAGCGAGCAGAGGATGCCCAGCGCGATGAGCGGCGGAGTGACGGCGAACGAGAACGACAGTTGGCTGAACGTGCTCCAGTTGAGCGTCGAAGTCTGGAAGCCGTCGAAGGCGAGCCAGGCCACGGCCGCCCCGACCCCGCCGCCGATCAGCGCCAGCAGCAGCGACTCCGCCAGGACGGAGATCACCACCGGGCCGCTGCGGAACCCGAGCGCGCGCAGCGTCGCGATCTCCCGCGTCCGCGCGGACACGGCCGCGTACATCGTATTGAGCGCGGCGAAGACCGCCCCGGCCCCCATGACGACGGTGATGAAGACCCCGATGATGCGGATGAGCTCGGTCAGCGTCCGCGACTGCGAGGCGTAGTACTCGTCCTCGCGCACCACCTTGACGTCCAGCCGGGGATCGCTGGTCAGGGCGTCCTTGAACGTCGTGAACGCCGCGGGCGAGTCGAGCTTGGCGTAGACCGACTGGAAGCTGCTGCCGCGCCGGTAGGCGGGCTGGAGCACACCGGCGTCGCACCAGATCTCCGACTCCGGCAGGCCGCCGTTCGCCTCGAAGATCCCCACCACGGTCCATTCGTTCTCTCCCCAGCGCAGGCGGTTGCCCACGTCCAGGCCCGCGAACTGCGACGCCGCGGCCCGGCCGACCACGATCTCGTTGCGCCCGGGTTCGAACTTCCTCCCCTCGACGATCCGCACCTTGTCGCGGACCTCGAAGGCGGCCGGCTGCACGCCGCGCAGAGGCACGTTCGCGTCCGTGCCGGTGGACCGCTTCGGCAGGTCGACGATCACGTAGAGCTCGGCCGAGGCGGCCGGCCCGCCGGCGGCGCGGCGCACCCCCGGCGCCTCGGCGATGATCCGCGTGGCCTCGCGCTGCAGGCCGCTCATCATTTCGCTGTCGCTGCCCGACCGGAGCACCACGGCGGTGTCCGACGCGGCGCTCGCCGTCAAGGCGTGGCGCACCCCTTCCGCGATGGAGAACACGGCGATGGAGACGATCACCACTCCGGCCACGCCGATGATGGTCGCCAGCGAAGAGCCGCGGCGCTGCGGGATCGTCCGCAGGTTGACCGACGTCACCGCCGCCACTTGAGAGAGCCAGTTGGATGCCATGGTTCATACCCTCCGCAGCGCGTCCACGATGCGCAGCCGCATCGCCTGCGCCGCCGGCAGCAGACCGGCGGCGATCCCGAAGACCAGGATCAGCGCCACTCCGGTCAGGAGGGCGCTGGCCGGCAGGAAGAAAACCGGCAGGAAGGAGCGCAGCGCCTTGCCGAGCGCCGGGATGACCACGCCGACGGCCAGGAGCAGGCCCAGCCCGCCGCCGAGCACCGCGATCGCCAGCGACTCGGCCAGCACCAGCCCCAGGACCAGCCCGCGCGAGAAGCCCAGCGTCTTGAGCACCGCCAGCTCGTTGGTGCGCTCCCGCACCGCCTGCGCCATGGTGTTGCCCGTCACCACCAGCATGATGAGGAAGACCGCCGTCAGCACCCAGCGGACGATCGCTCCCACATTGCCGACCTGGTTGGCGAACGACTGGGCGAAGGCCTTCTCGGTGTTCGTCTTGGTCTCGGCCGGCGAGTTGGCGAACAGCGCGTCGATGCGGTCCGAGATCTCGGCGGCGCGCGCCGGATCGGCGATCCGCACGGTGTACCAGCCCACGAAGCCGAGCCGCCCGCCCATGCCCTCGTTCAGATAGTCGTACCGGAAGTAGAGGCTGCTGGTGTCGACCCCCTTCTCAGCCCCGTCGTAGATGCCCGAGACGTTGAATTCCCACAGGGTCGAGCCGTCCGGCTTGCGGAAGATGGTGGCCTGGATCGGGATGCGGTCGCCGACCTTGAAGCCGAACCGCTCGGCGAGCGAGCGGCCGATGATCGCCCCGGCGCGGTCCGCCTGCCAGGCCTTCTTCTGGTCCTCCGGCAGGATGTACTCGGGGTAGAGGTCGAGGAACGTGTCCTTGTCAACCGCCATCTGGCCGAAGAAGTTCTTGGGGTCCTGGTAGATGCCGCCGAACCAGTTGGCGAAGGTGACCGCCTCCACCCCCGGCACCGCCTTGATCCGCGCTCCGTAGGTGGCCGGCAGCGGCTGGATCAGCGACACCTTGTGGATCACCAGCAGGCGGTCCGCTCCCGACACCTCCACGCCGCTGGTGAACGCGTTGTCGACGGCCACCAGGAACCCGAACAGCAGGAAGCTGACGAAGACCGACAGGATCGTGAAGGTCGTGCGGACCCTCTTCCGCTTCAGGTTGCTCCAGATCAGGTGGAGGAATTTCATGCCACCGGCTCCGTGACCAGGTTGCCTTTGTCCAGGTAGAGAGTGCGGCGGGCGCGCGCCGCGGCGTGGGGGTCGTGCGTGACCATGACGATGGTCTTGCCGTGCTCCCGGTTCAGCGCCTGCAGGAGGTCGAGGATCTCGTCGCCCGACTTGCGGTCGAGGTCGCCGGTCGGCTCGTCGCAGAGCAGCAGGGTCGGATCGGTGACGATGGCGCGGGCGATGCCCACCCGCTGCTCCTGACCGCCGGAGAGCTGCCGCGGCAGGTGCTTGGCGCGGTCGGCGAGGCCGACGACCGACAGGGCGGTGGCGACGTGCTTCCGCCTCTGCTCCTTGGACAGGTTCGTCAGCAGCAGGGGGAGCTCGACGTTGCGCTCCGCCGTGAGCACCGGCAGCAGGTTGTAGAACTGGAAGATGAAGCCGACGTGGCGCGCCCGCCATTCGCCGAGCCGGCCGTCGCTGAGCTGATGGATCGGCTCGCCGGCCACCTCGACCGTGCCGGAGCTCGGCCGGTCGAGGCCGCCGATCAGGTTGAGCAGCGTCGTCTTGCCCGATCCCGAGGGACCCATCAGGGCGAGGAAGTCCCCCGGCGGAATCTCCAGGTTGGTGCCGCGCAGGATGTCGAGCTTCTCCCCGCCGCGGCGGTAGACCTTGTGAACGTCCTTGACACGCACCAGCGCTCCATTCGACTCCATCGTCGTCTCCTGTTCTCTCTATCGCTTCGACCGCTACTGTTTCGCGACCGCGACCCTGGCCCCGTCCTTGAGGTCCTTGGGACCTTCGACCACCACCTGCTCGCCGGAGCTGAGCCCCGAGATCACCACCGCCTCCTCGCCCGGGGCCGGGCCGATGCCGACCGCCCGCCGCTCCACGTGGTCCCCCTTGACCACGAAGACCACGTCGCGCCCGCCGTCCTGGCGCACCGCCTTGCGCGGCACCACCAGCGCCGCGCGCCGGGACGCGGCCACCTCCTCGCTCTGCGGCTCGCTCAGGAAGGCGACCTTGACCCCCATGTCGGGCAGGATGCGGGGATCGAGCTGCTCGAAGGCCAGCCGCACCCGCACCGTCGCCTTCTGGCGGTCGGCGGTGGGCACCGGCATGATGACCCGCGCCGGGATCTGCCAGTCGGGATAGGCGTCCAGCGTCGCCTCGGCCTTCTGCCCCCGCCGCACCCGCTGGATGTAGCTCTCGTTGACGTCGACCTCGATCTCCAGCGAATTCATGTCCACCAGCGTGCAGATGCCGGTGCGGGTGAACCCGCCGCCGGCCGACACCGGCGAGATCATCTCGCCCGGCTGGGCGTCCTTGCTCACCGCGACGCCCGAGAAGGGGGCGCGGATCACCATGTCCTCGATGTCCTGCCGCTGCACCGCGACCTGCCGCGCGGCGACCTCCACCTCCTGCCGGCCCAGCTCGAGACGGGCCTTCAGCGAGTCGACCTCGGCCTCGGCGGCGTCGAGGTCGGCCTCGGTCCCGATCCCCTGATCGCGCAGCCGCCGCATCCGCTTCCGGTTCAGCTCGGCCTCGCGCAGGCGGACCTCGGTCTCGGCCAGCGACCGCCTCTGCGAGGTGAGCTGCGCTTGGGCGAGGGCGAGCTGCTGGCGGGCGTTCACGTCGTCCAGGCGGGCCAGCACCTGCCCCTCGCGGACCGGCATGCCCTCCTCCACCAGCACCTCGACCACCTTGCCGGTGATCTTGGAAGAGACCGTGGCCTGGCGCCGGGCCGTGACGTAGCCCGAGGCGTTGAGCACCGTCCCGGCCGCGGTCCCCGGCCGCTCGCGCACCGCGGCGGTACGCACCTCCACGGCCCGGGGCAGGCGGAGCCAGGCGTAGACGCCGGAGGCGAGGAGCAGCAGGAGGACGGTGGCGGCGATCCAGATCTTCCGTCCCGATCCGGCTTCCATTTCCGGGGAGCGGTCGATCCGCAGCCCATCGAGAGTGGCTTTCTCAGGCATTCTCCGTCCTTCGTCTTGGACCTTTCACCAGGGGAGCGTGGAAGGCTTCAGAGATTATATACCGCCTCAGTTACGACTCGAAGACCGCGCAGGAAGTTTCCGTCTCCCAGACCTCGACGCGGGTGACCCGGACCCGCTCCTGCCCTTCCAGACGCCGGGCCACCTCCTCGAAGACGTACTGGCTGAGCAGCTCGGCCGTGGTGTTGCGCACGTCGAAGGGAGGGATCTCGTTGATGACCTGGTGATCGAACGGCCCCACGATCTCCTGCATCATAGCCTTGAGGTCCGCGAAATCGAGGACCATCCCCAACCCGTCGAGCTCCGCAGCCTTCAGATGGACCCGCACCCGGTAGTTGTGCCCGTGCAGGTTCTGGCACCCCCGGGTGTGCCCCCGGATGGCGTGCGCCGCGGCGAAGTGGAAGTCCTTGAAGATCGTGTGCAAGAGCCCCCCTCCCCCGGCCCCTCCCCCGCGGAGCGGGAGAGGGGAGGAAGGAGAATGGTATCGGATTTCGCGCGGCGGCGGCGTCGTCCCCCGCCCAAGAGCCCTCACCCCCTGACCCCCTCTCCCACACGCACTCCCCCCTCCCGGGAGAGGGGGAAACCTCCCAATCCTCATTGTTTCAAAGCTTTGCCGAGAAGCATCTCTCCCCCCTCTCCCGGGCGGGCGTGAGTGCGTTGTGGGAGAGGAGGGCCGGGGGGGTGAGGGAGGGGAGGGGGCTCAGGAAGCCAGCATCGCGACCGTCGGCGGCAACCCCTCGTCCAGCCCTCGCGGCGTCCACCCCAGCTCGGTCCGCGCCCGGGAGTCGTCGAAAGCCCAGTGGCGCTCCAGGCTGTTGAGCTGCTCGGCGGGGATCGGCGGGCGGAGACCGCGCAGCCTGAAGAAGGGGGCCGAGACGGCCAGGGCCGCGCGCGCCACGCCGACCGGCAGGCTGAGGCGCGGCGGCCGGACGCCGGCCAGCCGGCAGACCCTGCCGACCAGGTCGCGCAGGGTGACCGCCTCGCCCGCCATCAGGTAGTCCCGGCCGGGCGGTGCCTTGTCGATCACCCGCATCACGCCGTCGAGCAGATCCTCCAGGAAGACCCAGCTCGTCTTGCGGTCCGCGCCGACCAGGGCCGGGAACCGCCCCTTGACGATCTGCCGCAGGAGGTAGTTCGCCCCCTCCTTCTTGCCCGGCGGGCCGTAGACCAGGCTCGGATAGACCGTGTTGACCCGCAGCCCCTGCCGCGCCCATCCCTGCACCGCCCGTTCGCCGGCGTGCTTGGTGGCGCTGTAGAGCGAGGGGAACGGCTCGATGGGCCGCAGCGTCTCGTCGGCCGGCGAGCCGTCCGCCGGGCTCCCTCCGAAGTAGGCGATCGAGGAGATGGAGAGGAACCGCCCCGTGCCCAGCTTGAACGCCAGAGAGGCGACGTTCTCGCTCCCCTCGACGTTGATCGCGCGCATCCGCTCCTCGGGAGCGTCCGGCTTGAGCTCGGCCGCGGCGTGGACCACCCAGTCGGCGCCGGACATCCCTTCCCGCATCGAATAGCGGTCGGTGACGTCCCCCACGAACGTGGCGATCCCCAGCTCCTTCAGCGGCTCGGCGTTGCTCGTTGCCCGCACCAGGGCGCGCACCTCGTGCCCCGCCTCGACGAGACGGCGCGCGAGCATCCGGCCGATGTAGCCGGTCCCGCCGGTCAGGAAGATCCGCATGGCGGGATTCTAGCGGAAGGTGGCTCCAAAAATTTGAAGCCGGGAATCCCGAAAAGGCCGTCTGGGTTATACCGGGTGTGGATGGGTGTCAGGGAGTTGAGCCCGTCCCGGAGGCCATACTCCGACAATCTCCTTCAGCTCCCTCTCCTCCCCCCGCACCGCCTCCCTCCACGGTGCGGGGATTTTTTATGCTCTGGAGCCGCTCCGGTCAAGGGATCGCCCCTTCCTTCCCGACGATCCTCCGCAGGATGCCGGCCTGGCCGGTGTGGTAGGCCTGATGGAAGAGGGTCAAGGCCACAAGGGAGCGGACCGTCTCCTTCGGGTCATTGCCGGGGCTGTGCGGAGCCGGCCGGTCCAGGGCCTCCGGGGTGAGGCCCGCGAGCCCGGTGTCGATGCGCTGGGTAGCTTCGCTCCACGCGGTCATGAGCTCCTGGAGATCCAAGGCCTCGGCGGGGTCCTGGAGAGGAGGGGCGCCCCGGTCGTACCGCTGCAGGGCGCCTTCCTCCATCACCGGCTCCTGGCCCAGCAGCGGGAGCGTCTTGTCATAGATGCAGACGAGATGGCCCACGACCCAGTTCAGGCAATTTCCCCCGGGATGGGGCTGGATCAGGCTCTCCTCATGGGTCACGCCGGCGACATTGAGACTGAGGACCTGGTGGGTCGCTCGGGCTTGATGGCGGAAGACGTCGATCTCGCTCACAGTTTACCTCCTCGCGTTGATGTACTACGAAATCGTACTATATGCCGCCACAGGAACTCCGTCAACC
This sequence comes from Thermoanaerobaculia bacterium, assembly GCA_036380715.1. Lineage (GTDB taxonomy): Bacteria > Acidobacteriota > Thermoanaerobaculia > Multivoradales > UBA5704 > UBA5704. The sequence continues at coordinate 13,286 of DASVEF010000310.1, forward strand.
CTCGTGGAGGAAGAGGGCCGAAATTGACATATAATACGATTCCGTAGTATCTCTCTGACGGTTAACGCCATGGCCCTGGACTTCCTCTCTCCGCTCCACAAAGCCTCCCGGCAGATCTCGGTGTACCTGGAGACTCACACCCGGGATCTCGGGGTGAGCCCCATCGAGGGCCATGTCCTGACCTACCTGCGGAGCTACGCCCCCACCCCCATCGGCGAGCTCGTCCGGGTCTTCGGGCTCAAGCAGTCCACCTTCACCAGCCTGCTCGACCGCCTCGAGAAAGCCGGCCTCGTTCGCCGGGAGATCAACCGCGACGATCGCCGCTCCTTCCTGATCGACATCAGCGACAGCGGCCGGGAGCTGGCGGAGCGCCTGAACCGGCTCCTCGAGGCCCTCGAAGACGAGATCCGGGAGCGCGTGAGCGCCCGCGACATGAAAGGCTTCCAGGCCGTCATGAGCGCGGTGGAGGAGATCACCCGCGTGCGGCTCCGGGAGGGGTGAGCTTGCTGTGCAGACAATTACAGCCTATCATCTGCATCGGAGGTGGAACGATGCGGACTACTCTCAATTTAGACGATGAGGCGCTCGCGAACGCCATGAAGGTAGCCTCGGGAATGACGAAGACGGACGTCATCAACGAAGCTCTGCGGGAGTTCGCCCGACGCCGGCGCCTGCAGGAATTCCTCCAATTCAAAGGAAAAGTGCGATGGGAGGGAGATCTGGACGAATTGCGGGGACGGAGAAAGGCTTGAGGGTTCTGGTCGACACCTCGGTCTGGGCCGATTTCTTCAACGACTATCCCTCTCCGGAGCAACAAGCGCTGGCAGATCTCTTCACTCGTAATGACGAGATCTGCACCTGCGGTGTCGTGGTCGCGGAGGTCTTTCAAGGGCTTCGCAAGGATAAGGGACGCGGGCGGCTGGCCGACCTGTTCCGGGATCTCGCCTATTTGGAGCCTGCGGGTATCGACCTCTATTTTCGGGCCGCCGATCTCTATCGAGCCCTGCGCCGGCGGGGAAAAACCATCCGCTCCACGATCGACTGCGTCATCGCGGTCCTTGCGGAGGAGCACGGGTGCGCCGTGCTGGCCCGCGATCGGGATATGGAGATGATCCTCCAAAGCGGGCTCCTGGCCGTGGGCGGCTGGCCCGCCGAGGGGCTCTCTTCGTAGGAGGTTTTCGGGCCGCAGCCAGGAAGGAAACGGTCAGTGGCTTGGCGTTTCCGATGCGCTAGAATGCCCTGGGTAGCCATGGACAAGCTCGCCGCCATCCTGGACGCAGCCCGGACGCTCTCTCCCGATGAGCGCCGCCGGCTGATTGTTGAGCTGGATGCTCTTGAAGCGGTGGAGCCTCCAGGCGTCCCGACGAGCCGGGAGCCATTCGCAGCTCTCCGGGCTCTCTCCGGTACGGCTCATTCGGACTTCGCGGACATTTCGACGGACAAATACGCCCAGGTCGCCGCAGCGGCAATGGAGACCCTCGATGAAGCTGCAGATTGTTCTTGAACCCAGCGAAGAAGGCGGCTACACGGCGATCGTGCCTGCCCTGCCGGGATGCCTAAGCGAGGGCGAAACCCGGGAGGAGGCTCTGGCCAACGTTCAGGAAGCCATCGCGCTATACCTGGAGCCGATCGAGGACGACCGGGACTTCGCTCCCAACGCGGAAGTGTTGGAAGTCGCCATTTGAGCAAAGTTCCCAGCCTGAACTATGAGCAGGTGATCAATGCCCTGCGCCGCGACGGCTGGCTGGTCGTCCGCCAGCGAGGCAGTCACATCCGTCTCCAGAAGCGGACCGCAGACGAAACTCTCAAGCTCGTTGTCCCAGCCCATCGTCCCATCAGGCGCTCGACGCTTTCACATATCCTGAAGCAGGCTCGCCTCGAGCTGGCGATGTTTCTCGAGCTTCTCTGAAGGGACAACGAGGGGGGAGGGTTCCGGCGAAGCCGGCTCCTATCGTCCGCGGATCTTCGCGATCAACCCACGAGTCTTCTCAATCATCTCCGCCGCCCTGTTCCCATAGCTCTCGAATCCTCGCAGCGCCGCCTCGGCGTACTTTAAGGCATCCGCTTGGCGCCCGGTCTGAGAGAGGACGATGGCCACATTGAAGCGGGTCATGGAAGCGTGATAGAGGTTGCCCGACTGCTCATTGAGTTGAACCGCCTCCCGGTAGTTCTGCACCGCACATTCGAGGTCTCCGGCAGTGCCGTAGATGTTGCCAAGCAGGTTGTGGATCGTAGCCAAATCATCGACCGCATTTGCCGGAAGGAGATCGAGAGCTTCATGGTAGAGCCTTACCGCTTCGTTGAAATGCCGGAGAAGCTCTTCGTCAGGGCGGCCTGCGCTCCGGGCCTCGCCGAAACGCTTATAGGCAACAAACCCCAACTGCCCCACGCACTGGCCACGCCCCAGCCGGTCGCGCTCGTCGCGCAGCTCGAGGCTTCTTCGATACCAGCGTTCGGCCTGATCGAGATCGCGAAGCGTGGGCAGATTCTTGAATGCATGCCCAAGGTTAAAGGCACAAATTGCCACGCCAGCCCGGTTGCCAATCCGCCTGCTGAGTTCCAATGACTCCTCATAGGCCGGTACGCAGCTCTCGCACCCCATCTCGCGGCGGATATAGCCGAGCAACCCTAAAGAAGACGCAAGCATCTGAATCTTACGTTCCCGACTCTCCAGTTCTTCCGTCGGTTGGGCCACAGCGGAGGTGACACGCTGGCGGTCCCAGTCGACGCAGATAGCCTGCAATCGCTCAGCCTTGGTCCACTGCCGCTCCTCCAGGGCGAGCCCCACGCGGTACTTCGTGACCAAGCCCCAATCTTCCTCCCTCTCTGGCAAGGGTCCTTCACTCTCCGGATCGATGAAGTGTGGCTCGACCTCCTCGACGAGCCGTTTCCATTCTGTCCGCCGGCCGGTGTGGTAATAGAGCTGATTGAGCCCCTGCATGGCACCGAGAGCCCGGCGCCACCAGCCGTGGGCCAGCGCGAACCGCCGAGCATGTAGAAGGTTCACCTCCTCGGCCTGCAGGGCGCCGAAGACATCGCGGTTCCCACCACCGTACTGTTCGGCGTAGTAATTCCCCAGCACCCCCATGGCTTCAACGAACGCGTATACGGCCGAGAGGTCTTCGACCGGATGGCACTGCTCAAAGAGGCCTTTGAAGAACCAGGGGAGGACGGGATGGATTCCATAGTACCCGTCGCTGTGGGCGGTCAGGAGCCCCACCTCGGCGGCGCGGTTGAGGAGTGCGATGCCCTCCTCCCGGGTCAGGCCCCGTACCTCGGGTAAACTCCATGAAAACTCGATGTGGCCCATCGCACACAGCACGTTCACGTTCACGAACCCCTGGAACAGGTGGAGCAGGGCGAGCTTCTTGCGGTCCTCTTCAGTGAACGCTTGCTTGAACCCGTACGCGAGCGAGGCGCCGAGGGAGCGGGAGCGCCCTTCGGCGACCTCGTCAGGGAAGGCGGCTTCGCCGGAGCGGAGGCGGGCGACGAAGGCTTCGATCTGCTCCTTGGTCCTGAACCCCTCGCGCAGCGCTTGGCTGGCGACGACGGTGAGCGTTAGGGGATTGCCCTGGGAAAAGGCGAGGAGGGGACGCCAGTCCTCGACATCGGTGATCCGCCGGCCTTGCTTGGCGGCCAAGGCTCGGACGAGTTGGAGGCTCTCGGTCATCGGCATTGGCGGCACCGCGATGCGCGCGGGCAGGTCCCCCAGCCAGGAGCGCTCGTCGCGGCGCGAGGTCAGGAGGACCTTGGCCTTCGTCTCCCGGAGCGCCCGCAGGAAGGCGAGCAGCTCCACCTGCTCCTCGGCGCTCCAGGCCGACTCCGTTCCCGCCGGGAAGCCGGCCACCGGCTCCACGTTGTCCCAGATCCACAGCACCGGCACCTGGGCGAGGACCTGAAGTGCCACCTGTCGCCGCGCCGCATCGTCGAGCGCCAGCCAGTGGACGCCCTCCCGCTCCAGAGCCGGCCCGAAGACCTGGCCGATGCGGTCGAGCACGCGGGGCAGCGGGAGGTAGCGCTCGAAGGTGGTGAAGAGGACGGGGCCGTCGACGCCGCCGGTCAATGAGTACCAGCGGGCGAATTCGGCGGCGGTAGTGGTCTTGCCGCTGCCGGCATAGGCGTGGAGGAGGACGATCGAGGTCCGGTCGAAGGCGCGGTCGAGGGCGAGGAGCGTCTCGTCGCGGCCGAAGAAGCCGGCGTCGGGCGGCGGCGGGAGGTCGGCGTCGAGGCTGCCGGCCGCCGAGGCCGTGGCCCCGGCGGCAACTTGGATCTTCAGGCGACCGTCGTCTTTCGCCTTCGGGAAGAGTTGCAGCGGCGCTGCCTCGTAGACCACGGGGACGGTCCAGTCCTGGAGCGGCAGGGGGGCGTAGATCACCTCGCGCAGCGGATCGTCGGCCAGGTTCTTGCGCGCCAGAGTCACCGCCTCGCCCAGCGTGGCGCCGCGGCCGAGGGAGGCGTAGAGCTCAGCCACCAGCCGGGCGGCGGTGACCACGTAGACGTTGTAGCGCATGGCCACCACCCCGGCCACACCCGCGTCCATCACCTCCTGGGCCAGCGAGCCGAAGGCGCGCACCTTGGAGTGGGGATCGGCCGCGATCTCCGGCGCCGGAGCCGGCTCGGCGCGCGCCGACCGGCAGGCGTTGAGGACCAGGACCGACACTCCTGTCGCCTGAAGGAGCTGCCCCAGCGACGTGCCGTCCACCAACTCCGCGTTACCGTCGAGCTGCGGGTTCTCGAACAGGAGATAGCCGTGCTTGCCCTCCCGCGGCCCGGCTAGGACAAGCGGGGTGAGGCGCCCCAGGAGAGCCCTGACCGCCGCGGGCTCTCGAATCTCCGCATAGGTGCCGTGGCCGTCAAAGTGGACCACGTGGTAGGGCCGGCCCTCCCGGTGGGCCTCCCGGAGCGCCCTCCCGAGCTGCTCGAAGGTGGGTGGCCGCAGGACGTCGAGGTCGTAGGCCTCGCGGTTGGCCGCGCTCAAGCCGCGGAGGAGCTGGCTCGCCACCGAGCGGAACGGCACGTCCGTTTCCCCGATGGCTCCCCGCGGCCGGCAGAGGACGAGGAGGATGCGGATCTTCCCCTTCTTCCTTGCGGGCAGATTCGGGGCGAGGGCCGCGTCGGGCTGCGCACGCACGAAGGAATAGGCCGTGAGGGCCAGGTGGGAGCCCGTCTTCGGGTCGCGCAGCAGCTCCCAGGGGATCGTGGCGGCTTCCGTGACTCCGGCGACGATCTCGATCCGTGTCTCCGGCAGCCGCTTACGCAGCTCGGCCCAGAGGTCGCGGGCGTCCTCACCCGCCTGGAACACCGCCCGGAACAGCTCGGTCCCCACCTCCACCATCCGCCCTTCGATCCGCTGAGCGATCGCCGGCGCCGGCTCCTGGGGGTATTGGAGGAACTCCTCCAGATACCAACGCAGATCCTCCTCATCCTGCGGCGACAGGCTGAACGCGAAGGTGGACTCCGCCGTCCGCCGAGCGCCGTCGCCTTCGAGAGTGACCTCCACCCGGTACTGGCCCTCGGCCAGCGCGTGCTGCCGGATCCGGAGTTGAAGCATGCCCGAGTCTACTCCAGCCTTGTTCGCGAAGCGCTCGCGTTGTCCATCGCAGACACCCGGGAGGGGAGGTTTGTTTAGCCCCGCGCCGATGGCTTGCGCGCAGACGAGTCCCTTTGTGGGCTTATACTCACGCCATGCGATCCGTCGCCGACGATCTGCGTGAAGAGCTTCAGGAAGAGATCCTCCTCCTCTCCTTCGAGGAGCGCATGGCGCTGGCGTTGCGGCTTGGGGAGAGAGGGCTGGAGATGTTTCGCCAAGCGAACGGCCTCGACCGGGAGACCGCCTTCCGGGAGCTCCAGCGTCAACGCCAAGCGGGGCGCATCCCGTCCAAGTGCATGTCCGATCTGATCGGATGAACCTGCTCGAAGAGATCAGCTCGACTCTCGGAGCACACGCTGATCTATTACTTTCGAGAATCTGAGTACGGCGCGCAAAAGCAGGCCCGCCTCGATCTGGCCGCCGCTTCTCGAGATTCGGGCTCCGATCACAGTGTATAATGATCGGCTGATCGGAGATTCACATGAGTACCAGCCGTCTTCTTGGCCTCCTCGGCCTCCTTGCTCTCGCATTGCTTCCGCTTCTTGCCGCTCCGCCCGCGTCGGCGACCTCCTACGTTCCGGTAACCGACGAGAGCCTGGTCGACCAGGCCCCGCTGATCGCGGTGGTCGAGGTCCAGGGTTCCGTCCCTGGCCAGGACGGCTCGCGCCCGTTCACCGGCCATCGCGTGCGCGTCGAGAAGGTGCTCAAGGGGGCGATGGCAACGGGCCTTGCCATCACGGTCCGGGTGCCCGGCGGGGTCCGTGCCGACGGCCTGGCGCTGCGGATCTGGGGAGCGCCCCGGTTCGCTTCCGGGGACCGTGCCCTGTTGTTCCTCTCCCCCCGGCTCGACGGCACGTATTCGATCGTTCATCTGATGCTCGGAGCCTTCCACGAGATCCAGGCCGGCGGACACCGGCTCGCCGTGCGCCACTTGGCCGAGGCGCGGGCGGTCGCCCGGCCGGGAGAGCCTCTGTCCGCGGAGCCCCTCCGGGACTTCGACCGCTTCGTCCGCTGGATCGCCGGCCGCGCCCGCGGCCTGCGGGTCCGCGCCGACTACCAGGTTGCCGCCCTGTCCGGCTTCCGCCAGATCACCGATGAGTTCGCGCTGTTCGAAGATTCCGGTTACAACCTGCGCTGGTTCGAGTTCGACGCGAGCCAGAACGTGCCGTGGTACGCCCACCAGAACGGCCAGCTGGGTGTGGCCGGAGGCGGCTTCGCGGAGTTCCAGACCGCGCTCGCGGCCTGGAACAACGATTCCGCCACCAATATCGCCTACACCTACGCGGGAACGACCACCGCGACGGATGGCCTGGAGAGCCACGACACGGTCAACGCGATCCTCTTCAACGATCCCAACAACGAGCTGCCGACGTTCAGTTGCTCTGGGGGCGGGATCCTCGCGTATGGAGGACCCTGGTACTTCTCGGAGCTCACCCCTCATCAAGGCACCTTCTATCACCGGATCGCCAACGCCGACATCGTCACGGCCAACGGCCTCACCTGCTACTTCAGCAGCCCGAACGGGAGGACGGCGGCCGAGGAGCTCTTCGCGCACGAGCTCGGCCATACCCTGGGAATCAGCCATTCCGAGGTGGACGAGGCGCTGATGCGTCCTTACATCCACAACGACGGCCGCGGCGCCTCGCTCCGCGCCGACGACCGGGCGGCGATCGCCGCGCTTTACACTCCGCCGCCACCGCCCGCGGACTTCTTCACCGTCACCCCCTGCCGGCTGCTCGACACCCGCGATCCGGACGGTCCGTACGGCGGGCCCGCTCTCCAGTGGTGGCCGCGGACCTTCGCGGCCGCCGGCAGGTGCGGCATCCCGTCCACAGCGGTCGCTCTCTCGGTCAACGTCACGGCGGTGTCCCCTTCCGACAGCGGATTCCTCACGCTGTTCCCCGCCGGCGTGCCGCAGCCGAACACCAGCACGCTGAACTTTTCCGCCGGCCAGAGCCGGTCCAACAACGCCATCCTCCTCCTCTCCGGCACCCCGCAACGGACCTTCATCGCCGTTCCCGCGATGGGGATCTTCGGCGCGGCGGTCCACCTGCTGGTGGACGTGAACGGCTACTTCGAGCCGGGCGATTGACCCTGGAGACGAGGCGGCGAGGCTGCGGATAGCCTCGATTGCGCCTATTAGGTTTTCCCGGGCCGGTCCCGCCGGCGCGGGGGAAACCGCAGGTTGTAGCCGGGACCGACCATTCTCGTCGAGCGGCTTCACGTACTCGGCGACCATCCGGGCGAGGTCCCGGTTGGACAGAACGGCGGTCGCCGGCGTAGGCTCCGCCGCCTGGGCCGCAGACGCGAACAGGAATCCGAGGGCACAGGACAGCAAGAGAGCTCTCGACCTCACGGGCAGACCCTCCTGAAGAACGGTTGAAGATTGAACTACCCAGGTGGTTTTACGATGCGAAGGGGGAAAGTTTGGAGCCGGATCTACGGCAACGCGCCGCGAGTCGCGCTGCACGCGTTGCGAATGGCACTGCACGTGTGCAATGGGGCATTGCACGCGTACAACGTCTCATTGCACGCGTGCAACGTCGCGTTGTCCACGTACAACGTCCCGTTGACCGCGAACGATATGGCTCTGAACGCAGTCAGCGTCCCGTTGTTCG
>DASVEF010000311.1:0-7100 GCA_036380715.1 Thermoanaerobaculia bacterium
CCCGGTACCGGGAGAGGGGGAGAACGCAGAAAAGAAAAGGGGGTGGGCGGGGGCGCCCCTCTCCCGGTGACGGGAGAGGGGACGGGGGTGAGGGCCCGCAACGGTGGCCGTGCGAGGACTTCTCCGCGCCCCCAACCGCGCATCGCCGTCTTCATGCCCACCTGGCGCTGCCGGCCATGGCTGCCGCGCGCCATCCAGGCGGTGCTCGACCAGACCTGGCCACTGGTCGACCTCTACGTGGCCGACGACGCGAGCGGCGACCTCGATGCGGAGATCGAGGAGCGCTTCCCCACCGTCACCTTTCTGACCCTGCGCGATCAGGGGGGACCGTACCGTATCGACAATCTGCTGCTGTCGCTCACCGAGAGCGAGCTGGTTGCCTTTCACGACGCGGACGACTGGAGCCGTCCGGACCGCTTCGCCGCGCAGGTGGAGTACCTGCTCGACCGCGGATTCGACGGCTGCGGCTCCTGGTACCGGCTGGTCGACGTCCACGGCGATCCGATCGGCTTGACCACGGTGCCGGAGCACGCCTCGCTCTCCCTGCGCGACTACCTGGGGGACCAGATCCTTCACCCGACCACCCTCTACCGCCGGGAGGTCTTCGATCACCTGGGCGGCTTCGACGCGGAGACCCGCTTCAGCGGCGACACGGAGATGATCTACCGCTCCTTTCCGGCCTTCGACCTGGGCAACGTCCAGCGCTTCCTCTACGAGAGGACGGTCCACCCCGGCTCTCTGACCCAGAGCGCAGAGACCGGGGTCAACACCCCGGCGCGGGTCGCCTACCTGGAGCGGGTCTGGGCCGCCGCCGAGGCGGTGCGCACCGGCGCCGCGTCCCCTCCCCCGCCCGGGATGTCGCTCCTGGGCCGGCCGGTTCTCCAACCCTCGGCCGACCTGATCCTGCGTCTCCGGCCCGGCCAGAGGAACCGCACGCTGAAGGAGCGCGGATGAACGCGCGGGTGCTGCTCATCGGCCTCGGCGACCTGGGACGGCGTCTGGCCTTCGGCCTCGCGGGGCTCGGCGAGGTGGGCGAGCTGGTCCTGGCCGGACGCTCCCACGGAGAGGGCCCGTCCTTCGCGGCGCTGGTCGCCGCCTGCGGCGCTGCCCGCGTCCGCTTCGAGTCTCTCGACGCGGCCGACGAAGCGGCCGTCGAAACGCTGCTCCGCCGCGAACGGCCGGACCTCATCGTCCAGAGCGCCACGTTGCTGTCGCCCTGGCTCCTCCCCGGCCGCGGCGATCCCGCGGCGCTGGCCCTCCTCAGCGCCGGCTTCGCGCTCCAGCTCCCGGCCCAGCTCCCCCTGGTGCGCAAGCTGATGCGGGCCGCGGCCACGGCCGGCCTGACAGCGCCGGTCGTCAACAGCTCCTATCCCGACATGACCCACCCGATCCTGGCCTGCGAAGGGCTCGCGCCCACTCTCGGGATCGGCAACGCCGGGATGATCCGGGCGCGGGTCTGCGCGGCGCTGCGAGCGCGCGCGGAGCCCTCACCCCCTGACCCCCTCTCCCGGAGGGAGAGGGGGAAAACGCATTCAAGCTCGCCGTCGTCTGAGCTTTTCCCGGAGTCTTTCACCCCTCTCCCTCCGGGAGAGGGGCCGGGGGTGAGGGCCGATCCGGTCCGCGTGATCGCCCATCACGCCCACGTCACACCGGTCGTGCTCTCCCGTCCGCCGGACGATCCGGACGCGCGGCCGCGGGTCTTCCTCGGCGAAGAGGGCAAGCGGGCCGACGATCTCGCCTATGCGGAGCCGCCGATGCGGTCGGAGCGCGGCCTCAACGCGCTGCCGGCGGCGAGCGCTCTCCCCCTGCTGCGGGCCCTGCTGGGCGGCCCTCCGGTGCGCACCTCGGCCCCGGCCCCGTTCGGATTGCCCGGAGGATTCCCGGTCCGGATCGCGGCAGGCCGGGTGGACCTCGACCTGCCGCCCGGCGTCGATCGGGAAGAAGCCGTGGCCTTCCAGTGGCGGAGCGCCCGTCTCGACGGCGTGGCCTCCCTGGAGCCGGACGGCACGGTCCACTTCACCGAGGAGGCGCGCCAGGCCCTGGCACCCTTCGACTCGAAGCTGGCGGAGCCGCTCGCTCCCGGGGACGCCGAGGAGCGGTTCCAGCGCCTCGTCAGAGTGTGTCTCGAAAGTGGAGAGGCGCTCCGCTGAGCCCTCACCCCCTGACCCCCTCTCCCGGAGGGAGAGGGGGAAAATGCATAGAAAATGCAGTGTTCTGAGTCTTTTCCGGAGCTTTCACCCCTCTCCCTCCGGGAGAGGGGCCGGGGGTGAGGGCTCGGCCGCGGACCGGCATGGCTTCTGAGACACCCTCGTCAGACTGCTGCGGTAGGAATGAGCCCGCGCTTCGCCCGCCGCACCCGCTCCAGGCTCGCGGCCACGGGCGCGGGGTCGATCTCCCCCCGCTCCAGAGCCCGCCGCAGGTCGTAGAAGGCGCTGAACTGATGGGCTTCCTTGTAGTAGAGGAGGATGTCGGAGCCGGCGGCGAGCGCCCGGTAGCCGCACTCCAGAGGGCTCCAGCGCTCCGCCAGCCCCTTCATCTCGATGGCGTCGGTGAAGACCAGCCCCTGGAAGCCCAGCTCCCGCCGCAGGACCCGGCCGAGCCAGTAGGAGGAGAGGCTGGCCGGCCACTCGTCGTCGCCCGCGGGATAGACCACGTGCGCCGTCATGACCGCATCCACACCCGCGGCCATGGCCGCCCGGAAGGGGACGAATTCGCTCGCCTCCATCTCCTCGCGGCTCCGCCGGATCACCGGCAGAACGCGGTGGCTGTCCTCCTCCGTGGCGCCGTGCCCGGGGAAGTGCTTGACGCAGGCGAGCAGCCCCTCGGCGCGGATGCCGCGGACCGCCGCCTCCACGTGCCGGGCCACCTCCCACGGATCGCAGCCGAACGAGCGGTCGCCGATCGCGCCCGGGCGGTCGGGCGTGCAGAGGTCGGCGACCGGGGCGAAGTTGAGGTTGATCCCCACCGCGGCCAGCTCCCGCGCGGCGAGCCGGTGCGCGGCCTCAGTCTCGGCGGAGTCGCGGGGGCCGTAGGCGGCCATCGGCTCCAGGCGGGTGAAGCCCTCGCGGAAGCGCTGCACCCGTCCCCCCTCATGGTCCGTGGAGATGAACAGCGGAGCGTCGGGAGCGGCGCACCGCTCCTGCAGCTCGGCGGTCAGCGCGCGGAGCTGCTCCGGATCGCGGTAGTTGTCCGCGAAGAGGATGACGCCGCCGATGCGGAAGGTGTGGAAAAACTCCGCCACCTCGCCGGGCAGCCGTGCGCCGTCGAAAGCCAGAACGAAGAGTTGTCCGAAATCCCGGACGAGGTCTGCCGGTATCATCACGGCCGGGACGGATTGTAGCGGAGGAGAGCGGATGCCCACGCCCCGTCTGGCCAACCCCATCTTCGGCGCCCTCGCCCGCACCGCGCGGGGCCGGGAGCTCCTCACCCCCGAAGGGCTCCAGCGCTGGGTCCGCCCCTGGCTGGCCGAGCCCGATCCCCGCGCCTGGTGGATCGATCGCGAAGCCGGCCTGGCGCTGCTTCGCCCGGAGGCCGTGCTCGACGGCGAGGGGGGAGCGCAGGCGGTCCTCGCCGTCCGCGGAGCTGTCCTCGGCCAGGCAGGCCGGCCGGACCCGCCCCACGGCTGGCGTCCCGCGGTCCCGGAAAACGGCGCCGCCGCGCTCCTCTACGACCTGCTGGACCGCGACACGGCCGCGATCGACGGGCTGCGCGGCCAGTTTTCCTTCGCCGCCTGGGATGGCCGCCGCCGGCGCCTCCTGCTGGCTCGCGACCATCTGGGGCAGCGCTGCGTCTTCCTGCGCACCGAGCCCGACCTGCTGCTCTTCTGCTCCGAGCTCTCCCCTCTGCTGCGCGCCGGCTGCGACCTCGACGCAGAGGCCGCCTTCTGGTACCTGGCCTTCGGCATGCCGCCGCCGGGACGCACCCTGGCGCGCAACGTCGACCGCGTGCCGGCCGCCCACGTCCTCGCCTGGGAGCCCGGCCGGCCGCCCCTGATCCAGAGGTACTGGACCCCGCTGAGCGCCGACGCGCCGCGGGACGCCTCGCCGGAAGTCGTCGAACAACTGCGCGCCGCCCTGGACGCGGCGATCGCCCTGCGTCTCCAGCGGCGCACCGCTCACGGGCTCCTGCTCTCCGGCGGCGTCGACTCCACCTACCTGGCCACCACCCTGGCCCGCCAAGGCGTGCGTCCGGTCGCGCTCACCTCGGCCTTCGAAGAAGAGCACGGCATGAACGAGACCGACTACGCCTCGCTGGTGGCCCGCCATCTGGAGCTGCGGCACGAGGTGGTCCCGCTGCACGCGGCCGAAGCCGCCGAGCTCCTCGAAGACGTGGTGCTCGCGGCGGCCGAGCCCTGCTCCGCCTGGGCGGCGCTCACCCACTTCCGCATCCTCGCGACCGCCCAGCAGGTCCCGGTCGGCCACATCCTCTCCGGCCTCGGCTCGGACGAGGTCTTCGGCGGCTACGACCACTTCCGGGGCTACTACGCCCGCTACCTGCGCTACGTCCGCCGCAACCCGGCCCCGCCGGGGAGCGATCCCTTCGAGACCGTGCTGCTGCCCGAAGAGGCGATGAGCCGCCGCGTCCTCTATCCCGGAGTGGCCCGCCTCTTTGACGACGTAGCGCTGCGCCAGGCGCTCGCCGAGCCCTTCCGGCGCTGGCACTACGCCTCGCACCTGCGGGACTTCTACCGCGAGTGCCGCCGCATCAAGCCCGAGGCCGAGGTCATGGAGATGATGGTGGCCCACGAATGCCAGCACCGCATCCCCGACCTGCTCTTCGCCAACTTCGAGCCCATCTCGCGGCGCTGCGGCGTCGAGGTGACCTATCCCTTCCTCGACCCCGACCTGATCAAGCTCGTCGCCGGCCTCTCCGTCGAGAGCCGCTACCGTACTCCGTCGGGGCGCTTCTCCCTCCGCCTGCGCGCCCTCCACCCGCGCTACAAGCATGCCATGCTGCAAGTCGCCGCCGACCGCGTGCCCGAGGCGATCCGCGAACGTCCCCGCAAATCCTTCACAGCCCCCTTCTCCGCCTGGCTCTACCACCCGCGCTTCGGCCCGCCCGTGCTCTCACGGCTGCGCCAGAGCCGCTTCTGGGACCGCGGCATCATCCGCCGCGAATGGCTGGATCACATCCTGGAGAAAACCGGCCCGGCGCCGAGCCCGTGGATTTTTCAGCTCTGGGGATTGGTTACGCTGGCCGGCTGGTACGACCGGTTCGTAGAACCTTGATTCTGCCGCGCAAAAACATCGGGTACACCCCCGTACCCGAAGAAAAACGCCGCAAAAACTCGGGTACACCCCCCTACCCGGTGTTTTTTCGCGCGGATTTCCGGGTAGGCCCCTGTACCCGGCGTTTTTTCCGGCGGAATCCAGGGTACGCCCCTGGACCCGAGCAAAAAGAGCGTTACAACCTCTGCGCTGCAGTCATTCCTGCTTCGGCCGGGATCGCGAAGGGAACGCCCGGTTCCCCGGGCTCTCGCCTGAAGCCTACTTCGCTGGGAGCGCCGGCATCCTTGCCGGCCTCCTTCCCCTCGTTTGGTTAGTCGGCCGGCAGGGATGCCGGCGCTCCCAGCAGATCCTCGCGAGAGGCCGTTGTACAATTATGAGCGCTAGGCGTCGTTCGGACCACCTCTGATGAGAGATAAGCCCTATTACTCGCTTCGCACCGGCAAGCACGATGGCGAGATCAAAATCGATCTCGACACCGCCAAGAAGCTGTTCCTTCCGCTGTATCGCTCCTTCAACCAGAAGGACTACTTTCAGGAGGCCTTCGGCTACCAGTGCGTCGACGCCGGCTACGTCGTCGGCACGGCCGGGCAGGAGATCGAGGGTGCAATGCTCTTGGCACTGCGAAAGGGCTACCTGTGGCCTATCGAAGATCGTCTCAGCGAGTACGCTGAGGACGATTTCTTCGATGTGGTTGAGTTCCTCCATGACCATATCTCGAAGCCGCTGGAGGGCCACTATCACAGCTACTACGGATGTGGCATGCATTACTCCACGTTCAACCGCCTTGAAGGCCAAGCCGAGTTCCGTGCCGCTGTCAATCCGATCCTCGCCTGCTTTGACACTGGCTTCGTTCTTTCGAACGACGGCGAGATTCTTCACCTCGCAGAACCAGGTTTTGCACCTCTTCTTGAAGCCGATCTACCACCGACGGATGAACCCAACGTTGAGGCTAGAGTGGCGGCAGCCGTAAAGAGGTTTCGTCGGCAACGATCCTCACTCGAACTTCGGCATTCGCCATCACAACGAGGCGCAGAAGACCAGCTATGATGCGGCGATATGGTTCAGTTGGATGTTCTACTACTACTTGGCAACTATTCATACGGTCCTCAGGCTCCTTCAGCGTGAGAGCGAAGACACCTAACCCGCTGTTGCACGACAGCGCTCTTAAGTAGTCTGCGAGCGCACAGGACGTCAGTTGAGAAGCATGCCGGCTCGCGATCAGGCATTGTTGGGTAAAGATTCCACAAGCTAGGGATAATCCGAGGAGACTTTATATGCTTGAAGCGCTCTACATACTGCTTCCGCTTTTGCTTTTCCTAATTCTTCTCTATTTGGTTCGCCTCGCTGTGCGGTTCGTGAGAGCAGTTGAACGTATCGCCGACTCGGTACATCGATCCGGCCTTCTCAGTCGCACAGCTCATAACACGTTGCACGATACAAATATCAGACAGTGATCCGAACAGCACCCGACTAAATGAGAAGCCAACTCGGCGCACGCTTCGCGAACTCTACGACATAGCCCGCCCGCCCACCGGCGCCTTGGGGCAGCCGACGCAGCCTCGCGGGAGGAGGCCCAGGGAGAGCGGCAGGCGGTAGCCCCAGAGGAGGTCTCCGGACCACAGATCGCTCAGCGAGCCGTCCTCCAGAGAGCCGAACGGCTGGCGCGGCAGGTCGATCATCTGCTCGCAGCAGGAGAGGCAGCCGCCGCCCGAGGCCAGGAAAGCGGCGTCCACGGCCCAGCGGCAGAGGTCCGCGGAGGGCTCCAGGACGGGATGCACGAAGCCGGCTTCTCGGTCTGCCAGAGTGGGGGCGTCCGGCCGCGACTCGACCGGCGCTCCGCCCAGCTCGCGCCAGCGCTCCGCGGCCCAGCGC
>DASVEF010000312.1:0-153154 GCA_036380715.1 Thermoanaerobaculia bacterium
GCTCCCAGAGGGCAGCCGTTGCCCTCCAGGAACTTGTCGTCGGCTCCCAGAGGGCAGCCGCTGCCCTCCAGGAACTTGTCGTCGGCTCCCAGGGGGCAGCCGCTGCCCTCCAGGACAGGGGGGCAATAACCAATATGATTACTCCAAGCTTCACTGTTCCTCGCCTTCGGCTCCTCGCGTGAGCGCGCATCGTAGAGCCGCATGGGGCGTGATATCGTAGAGTAATGAGACCTATAGAAGCCCGCTACGAAGATGGCTTGCTCAAGCCCGAAGAGCCTTTGGCGCTCAAGCCGGGAGAGCGGGTAGCCCTAATCGTGATCCGCCACCCGGACCCGAAGCGCTGGAACCTTGAGCGTCTAGCTGGCGGGGCGGAAGAGGATCTGGCTCTCGCTGAGCAAGGGCTTGCCGAGTGGGCCGACGCTCTTGACGCGGAGGATCGTGGTTGAGACGGGGCGAGGTCTGGTGGGCAGACCTTGGACCTTATCGTCCTCTTGAACAGACCGGTCGTCGTCCTGTGATCGTCTGGCAAAGCGATACCCTGATAAAAACCCTCCAGTCGGTTCTCGTCATACCGCTGACTACCAACATGGGCCGCGCGAATCTGGCGGGGACTACGATCCTGACCGCTTCACCAAAGGGTCTTCCTGAGGATTCGGTGGCCCTTGCTTTCCAGATGCGGGCCATTCCGAAGTCCGCCCTTCAGACGAGGATTCGCACTCTCACAGAGGCAGAGCTTGCCGATCTCGAACTGGCTACGGACGAAGCCATCGGGCGTATAGATCCAGAAGCGTTTGACTTTTGAGGAGGGTCATCCGACTCGCTCTATGTTGCGGAAACTCTGGTTTTTCGCTGTAGCTATCCTCCTGATTCTGGTCCTTGCCTCTCGCGGTATCCAGGCTCAGACCCCCGCCCTTCCGCCCCTCCTGCCCGAGCCGGTCGTGCACGCCCTTGCGGCGGAGGTCTCTGGGACGACGGCCAAGCGGACGGTCCAGGACTTCACGCTGTTCCACCGGATGCGCGGCTCGAAAGGGTTCCGGGCCGCGGCGGAGCGGGTTCGGGATCGTCTGAAGGAGTATGGCCTCTCCGAAGTCGAGATCCTGCAGCTTCCGGCGGACGGTAAGATCTTCTATGGAACGCAGCGCTCGCGGCCGGCGTGGGACGCTGAATTCGCCGAGCTGTGGGAGCAGTCCAAGGAGGGGAATGAATGGGTGGACTCGCTGCGGGTGGCTTCCTGGGAGGCGCGGCCGGTCAGTCTGGCGCAGGACAGCGCGAGCGGCGAGGTCGCGGCCGAGCTGGTCGACGTCGGCGCGGGAACCTCCGAGAAGGATTATGAGGGGAAGGACGTCCGCGGCAAGCTCGTGCTGATCTCTTCCCAGCCGGA
This sequence comes from Thermoanaerobaculia bacterium, assembly GCA_036380715.1. Taxonomy (GTDB): domain Bacteria; phylum Acidobacteriota; class Thermoanaerobaculia; order Multivoradales; family UBA5704; genus UBA5704. The sequence continues at coordinate 1,382 of DASVEF010000312.1, forward strand.
GGGGGTGCGCGCTCTGGCGGTCGACAAATTTGGCGCGGCCGGTATCGTCTCGTACGCCCAGAACCAGAGGTCCGCGTGGTGGAAGGAGGACGAGAACCTGGTGCGCTGGGGACACCTCGGCACCTTTCCGGAGCCCAAGACGTTTGCGTTCATGGTCTCCCTGAAGCAGGCCAGGGCCTGGCAGGAGCGCCTGGGCCGGGGCGAGGCCGTGCGCCTGCGGGCGGCGGTGCGGGCCGGCCAGCATCCGGGGAGCTACGATCTCGCGATGGGGGTGATCCCGGGCTCGACGCGCGAAGAGGAGATCGTCTTCTCCTGCCACCTCGATCACCAGCGACCCGGGGCCAACGACAACGCGAGCGGATGCGCCACGATCCTGGAGGTCGCCCGCTCCCTGTCCAAGCTGATCCGGGAGAAGAGGATCGCGCCGCCGCGGCGGACGATCCGCTTCGTCTGGCCGCCCGAGATCGAGGGGACGATCGCCCTGCTCAACGCCCGGCCGGATCTCGCCCGGCGCGCCCGGGCCGTGATCCATATGGACATGGTTGGCGGCGATGCGGAGATCACCAAGGCCGTCTTCCATGTGACCCGCTCTCCCAAGAGCCTGCCGACGTTCGTCAACGATGTCGCCGAGGCTTTCGGCCGTTTCGTCAATGCGCAGACCACCGCCTTTGCGGATACTGGATCGGCTGCCTATCCGTTGGCTGATCCCGAAGGGACCAAGCGGCCGTTGCAGGCCGCGTTCGTCGATTTCACGCTGGGGAGCGACCACGAGGTATGGACCGAGGGCTCCTGGCAGGTGCCGGCCATCTACTTCAACGACTGGCCGGACCGCTATATCCACACCCATGGCGACGAGATCGGCAACATCGACGCGACCAAGCTGCTGCGCGCGGCCTTTCTCGGAGCCGCGGACGCGTACTATCTGGCGAACCTCGACGCCGCCCAGGTGCCGGCGCTCTGGGAGGTGATCCGCCGACACGCTCTGGAGCGCACGGCCGAGGCGCTGGCCCGCCGCGAGCAACTGCGCGCCGCCGGCCAGACGGTCGAGGGGGACCACCTCCTGCGCTTCCATTTCGCCTATGAGGCCGGAGTGATCGATTCGATCGGCGCGTTCGCCGAGATCCCGCCCGCGGTCCGGCGGTCCGTCGAGTCCTTCCTGGCGGATCTCCGCAAGCTCGCAGGAGAGCCGAGGACGGCCTCCCCGGAAGCGACGGGCGATGGCGCTGTGGTGTATCGCCGCAACGCAGAGCCCAAAGGGCCTATGACCGGCTTCGGCTATACCTACGTGAGCGACAAGCGTCGCCAACTGGGGATCGAGGAGCCGGCCCTACTGCAGTACCAGGGGCTCTGGGGCGGAGGCGGCGAATATGCCTACGAGGCCCTGAACCTGGTCGACGGCAAGCGATCCGTGCGGCAGATCCGGGATGACCTATTGGCGATCTATGGTCCGGTGCCGATCGAGGCCGTTGCCGAATACCTGGACGTGCTGCGGCGGATCGGTGTGCTCACCCGGTAATTCTCAGTACTTTCGCGCCGCGGATCTTCCGCGCCTTGAGCTCCAGCAGGGCGCGGTTCGCCTCTTCCAGGGGGAATTCCTGATATTCCGGATGGATGGGGATCTCTGCGGCCAGCTCCAGGAATTTCCTCACGTCGCTGCGCGCGACATTGGCCACGCTTTTGATCTCTTTTTCCATCCAGAGGTGGGCGGGATAGTCGAGGCGCAGCAGGGCCTCTTTGTCCCGCTCCTCCTTGCGGATCGCGTTGATCACCAGCCGGCCGCCGGGCTCCAGGTTGTTCAGAGCGTGGACGACCGGCTCCCAGACGGGCGTAGTGTCGAGGATGGCGTGCAGCTTCACCGGCGATTCGTCCCTGGTGTCTCCGGCCCACACGGCTCCCAGTTCGCGCGCGAATTCCCTTTCCGTTTCGCTGCGGGCGAAGACGAACACCTCGGAATTCGGAAAGCGGTGCCGCACCATCTTGAGGACGAGATGCGCGGAGGCTCCGAACCCGGTCAGGCCGAGGCGCTGGCCATCTTGCAAACCTGTCAGTTTGATGGAGCGGTATCCGATCGCTCCGGCGCAGAGCAGGGGGGCCGCTTCGGCGTCCGAAAAGGTTTCCGGGATGCGATAGGCGAAGCCTTCCGGAACGATCATGAATTCGGCGTATCCGCCAGGGACGTCCCGGCCCGTGGCCCGGAATTGCGGGCAGAGGTTCTCGTCGCCGGCAAGACAGAACTTGCAGTGCCCGCAGGCCGACCAGATCCAGGCGACACCGGCGCGGTCACCAGTCTGAAAAAGGTGTGCATCCGGGCCTTTCGCTTCGACCCGGCCCACCACCTGGTGGCCGAGGACGATGGGCAGGCGCGGGGGCGTCCGTCCTTCGATCTCGTCGAGCTCGGTGTGGCAGACGCCGCAGGTGGAGACCTTCACGAGGATCTCGCCGGGTCCGGGGATTGGGACCGGCAGGTCGGCCGGTTCGAGGGGCGTCTCGTTCTCTTCGAGGCGGCAGAGCGCCCTGAGAATCATGGCTCTCACAGAGCCCTCACCCCCTGGCCCCCTCTCCCGTCACCGGGAGAGGGGGAATTGGATAGCTAATGTTTTTCTCCCCCTCTCCCGGTGACGGGAGAGGGGGCCGGGGGGTGAGGGCGAACGGCGTTCGCGGGCTCGCCGGAACGCAGGCGGTGTCCAGCCGTTCCGCCGAGCCCGCGGCCAGGAAGCCCGCGATCAGACTCCGGGTGCAGTCGTTGACGGGAAAGTGGCTGGCGTTCGGGATCACCACCAGACGTCCGTTCGGGAGATGGCGGGCCACCTCCTCCGCCCAGACCGGCGGGAGGACCGGATCGCGGTCGCCGGTGAGGAGCAGGGTTGGGACGTCGGAGCGTACCGGATCCGAATATCCCGGCGGCATCTCGGCCCGGGGCCAGAGCGCGCAGTATTCCCGGTCGAGCCGGACGCGGAGGTCGCCGAGCAGGGTGCCGCGCGTGGCTTCCGCGACCTGCTCGGGCGACGGCTCGTCCGCGGGCAGCGCGCAGTTGATCGACAGGGTCATCCCCTGGCTTTCGCCTCCCCAGAGGCTCCTCCGGACGACGAGGGCGACCCGGGCGAGCTCCCGGAGGTCTCCCTGGGACGCCTTGTGGATCGAGAGGGGGATGCGCGCCGCGGGCCCCGGCGAATAGAGCCGGTAGGGAAGGGTGAGGCGGAGCAGGTCGGCGGTGAGCACGACCGTCACCGGCTCTCCGCTTTCGGGATCGGCGATCTCCACCCGCGCCGGCTCGGCTTCCAGGCGGCGGATCAACGCCGAGAGCTCCGCCCGTACATCCGGGAAGGCCGAGCGGCACGCCGGGTCCGCGGCGCAGTCGGCGAGGAGCAGGTCCAGGGCGCGCTGCATGTCCCGGGCGACGTACAGGGAGCTGAGGCCCACGGGTCCCGCCGCGACCAGGACGGCGCTGCGGACGGCGCTCGGATGGGACCGCATGTACACGAGCGCGGCCTGGCTTCCGTAGGAGGCGCCCAGAAGATTGATCCGCTCGTAGCCCAGGGCTTGGCGGATTTCGTCCAGGTCTCCCATGGCGACAGGCGTGGTGTAGAGGGTGAGGCCGGCGGTCCGCTCCAGAGTCTCCCTGCATCTCCGGAGCGCCTCTCTCTGGAAAAGGTCCTCCATGGGGCCGCTCAGGTCGCAGTCGAGGGGGTTCGAGGCGCCGGTGCCGCGCTGGTCGATCAGCACCAGGTCGCGGTCTTCGAGCGCCGGCCCAAGGGCTTCGACGAGGTCGGCGGCGGCCTCGGTGGCGGCGCCGCCGGGTCCGCCGTCCAGATAGAAGATCGGGTCGGGAGCCGGCGTGGCGCCGTGCGCCGGGAGAACGACGACGTGAAGGCCGATCTTCCGGCCCGCGCGGGCATCGCGGTCCTCGAAGACCTCATAGGCGCCGCAGCGGGCCTCGAATCCCACGCCGGGGACGCGGCACGGCCGGAGCCAGGAGGTTCGATGAGGGCCTCCAGAGGAGCAGCCGGCCAGCAGGATGAGGATGAGAAAGAGGCAGGAGCGGGGGCTCACGCCCTCGATCCTACCGGAGACGCGATGTCGGCGAGCAGGCTCTTCAGCACGAACGGCTCGACCGGCTTGACGAAGTGGTGATGGATGCCGGCTTCGCGGGAGCGCCGGCGGTCCTCCGGCTGCCCGTAACCGGTCATGGCGACGAGCAGGGCTCCGTCGAGCCCCTCCTCGCGCAGCCGCTGCGCCACCTGATAGCCGTCGAGGCCGGGCAGGCCGATGTCGAGCAGCACGACCTCGGGCTGCTTCTCCCGGGCGGCGTCGAGGGCCTCGAGGCCGTCGTGCACCACGTGGACCTCGTGGCCCCAGATCCGCAGCAGGGTCGCCAGGCTCTCGGCGGCGTCGATGTTGTCCTCGACCACCAGCACGCGCACGGGCCGGGCGGGCGAGAAGGCGCCGGTCTCCGCGGGCCTGCCGTTGGCTTCGGGGACCGTCTGCGGGATGCGCACGGGGAGCCGGACGGTGAACTCGCTCCCCTGGCCGAGGCCGGGGCTGTGGGCCTCGACCGTGCCGCCGTGCATCTCGACCAGGCTGCGCACCAGGGTCAGCCCGATGCCGAGCCCCCCTTCCGAGCGGGCCAGGGAGCCGTCGGATTGCACGAACGGCTCGAAGACGCGGCCCAGCACGTCCGGCGGGACGCCGATCCCGTTGTCGCGGACCCGGATCAGGGCCTCCTCGCCCTCTTTCTCCGCCGTCACCCCGATGTGCCCGCCTGGCATGGTGTACTTGGCGGCGTTGTTGAGGAGATTCGAGATCACCTGCTCCAGACGGGCGGAGTCGGCTTCGAGCCGCACGGGCGTCGAGGGGAGCTGGACAGCCAGCTTGTGAGCGCGGCTGTCGATCAGCGGCCGGGTGGCGTCGACCGCGCGCTGCACGACGGTGCCGAGGTCGACCGGCTCCTTGCGCAGGCGGATGTTGCCGCGGGTGATGCGCGAGACGTCGAGCAGGTCGTCCACCAGCCGCGCCAGGTGCTTGACCTGGCGCTCCACCATCTCGCGCGAGGGGTGGAAGGAGGGGTCGGCTGTCTCGGCTTGCCGCATCAGCTCGACCGCGTTGCGGATCGGCGCCAGCGGATTGCGCAGCTCGTGGGCCAGCATGGCGAGGAACTGGTCCTTGCGGCGGTCCGCCGCGACCAGCTCGTCGGCGCGCTTGCGCAGCTCGTCCTCCAGCTTCTTCTGGTCGGTGATGTCGAGCTGGGTGCCCCAGACCCGGGTCAGCCGGCCGTTCTCCACGACGCCCACCAGGTTGTTCAAGAAATACCTCGGGGTGCCGTCCTTGTCCACCTCGTGGGACTCGGCGCCGGTGAGGCGGTATCCGGAGCGGATGAAGGCCCGCAGGTACTTGACATTGTGGGGATCCGAGCGGGGGAGGAGGTCGTCCAGGCGCGCGCCCAGGAGCTCGGAGGCTTCGGACAGGCCGTACATCCGGGCCATGACCTGGTTGCATTCAGCCAGGGCGGCGTCGCGGTAGAAGAGGTCGATCTGCTCGTCTTCGGAGAGGCTGACCGGCACGGGCGAGGCGAGCTCGTAGCGCCAGATGCCTTCGGAGCTCTGCTCGACGAAAGCCCGGTAGCGCTCTTCGCTCTCGCGCACCGTCTGCTCGCCGCGCAGCCGCTCGGTGGTGTCGCGCAGCACGAGGACGGCTCCCTCGCTCTCGCCATCCGCTGGGACCGGCCTGAGGGTCGCGTCGATCTGGCGCTCCGTGCCGTCCGCGGCGGTCAGCCGCACGCGGCGGGTCACAGGCCCGGCCTTCCAGTCCCCCCAGCCTTCGGGGAGCTCGGCCTCCTGCCCGGACGCTTCGTCGCGCATCCGCAGGACTTCCTGCAGCCGCCTTCCCTGGGCTGTCTCCGGCGCGGTCCCGGTCAGGAGCGCGGCGGCTCCGTTCATGAAGGTGATGCAACTGTCAGGGTCGAGGGTAAAAACTGCATCGTTGATGCTATCGAGCGTCACCCGCAGCCAGTCCGGCTCCTGGAGCTTGCTTTTCGGTGCCATAGGGTTCTCCCTCTTCCGATCCGCCGTCGTCGGCCGGAAGAGGCTTATATTTCTTGGCTTTCGCCTCTTGGCAGCCCTGGTCTATCGTTTCTCCGGATGCGGTCTCTCCTCACTCGCGGCCCGGACCGCAGCTTCGATCCATTGCTTTCTTGCGATTTGCGCGCCACCTTGAAGGAAGAGGCTCATCCTGCCCGGTGAGACAGTCCGAGGAGGACCTTCGGAACACTCCGCCCGGGCATGCGCCGCAGGGCTCCCCGCAGGGCGAGCGCGAGGAGCAGGAACAGGGGGATCGAGCCCTGGACCAGGAACCGGGTCCAGGTGACGGGGATGAGAGGCAGGGGATTCCAGTGGACCGTGTAGGCGCCCCAGCCCACGGCCAGCGGCGCCGCGAAGGCGAGCAGGAGCGTCCAGAAAAGGGCACGGCGGCGTCCATGCCAGCCGTCGCGTCCGGCCCAGAAGACCACCGGGGCCACGGCCCAGAACAGGCTCCAGCGGTGCCAGATGAACATCTCGCGCGCGATCACGGGAGCGAGCCAGGGGATGCGGGTGAACGTCTCCGGCCAGAAGTCGCCCGCGTCAACGAAGCTGCTGTACTTCTCGTCATGGCGCTCGGGGATCTCTGACCGCCAGGAGACGAAGAAGGCCAGGGCCAGAGCCACGAGCGCCGCGGCGGCTCCCAGGCGCGCGGCCTGCCGCAGGCGGCCCTCACGGCGGAGGAGGAACAGGGCCGCGAGCAGAGCCGATCCGGCCAGCAGGAACCCCTCGTTCTTGGTCAGCACCGCGGCGCCGAGCAGCAGGCCGGCCGCGACGGCGTCCGAGACCCGCCGCCGGGACCGCAGCAGGAGGACCAGGCCGGCGCCGTAGAAGCAGCCGAGCGGGAAGTCGCTGTAGGCGCTGGCCGCTCCCGAGTCCTGCCAGAAGGTGAGCACGGGGAGGCCCGCGGCGGCGAGGCCGGCCAGGGCGGCGGGAACCCGTCCCGCCCAGCGCCGCGCGCCGTCCCCGAGGACCAGCAGGAAGGCGGGGAAGAGCGCCGCGTAGAGAGGACGGAAGATGTGCCGGTCCTCCTCGGCGCCGAAGGCCTCCAGCACCGCCACCTGGGCGACCGGCAGGAGGAGCGGATAGCGCGGATGATTGATGTACCAGCGCCCGTTCCGCAGAGCTTCGGCGTCGACCGTGCCCTCCTCGCGCACGTACCTGGCCTGGGTGGACCAGGTCATCCGCCCGTCCCACCCCGTGACCGGGTTGGTGACCGCGTCGGCGAAGAGCCCGAGGCAGACGAAGGCGAGGAGGCCGGCGATGACGCGAATTACCACCTTCGACGGTCCGCCGCCCGAGCCCTCACCCCCGACCCCTGTTCTTGCGCGTTTTCCCCCCTCTCCCGGTACCGGGAGAGGGGGCCAGGGGGTGAGGGCCCTCCGGATGAGCCCGGCCACGACCGGCGCCGCGAAGGTGAGGTAGATCACGGGCGGGCGCAGCGGGACCTTCGCGAGATGGGAGAGGGCGTAGAGGGACCCGGCCACCACGGCGAGGCCGAGCAGGTAGGCGTACCCCAGCCGGCTGGGCAGGGTGAGCCGGCGCAGGCCGGGGAAGAATTCGGTCAGCCCCAGGCCGGCGAGCAGGAAGAGCGCCACACCGCCCAGACTGGGCAGCACCTCGTTCACCGGCCCGCCTCCAGACGGCGCAGCAGCTCCGACCCCTCCATCAGGCGCGGCGGCTTCTGCGCGTAGCCGATGACGACCCACCGGGTCTCCCGGATCAGAGGGTACCGGAAGCTCGCCGGAGTCTTGAGGTCCTTGAGAAAGCCGAGGAAGACCGCCCGGCGCGGCGCGAGATCGAAGCGGACCCAGATCGCTCCGCCGAGCTCCTCCTCGTCGCCGTCGAGCAGCAGGTAGACGCCGTCCTTGGGAATGGTGCGCCGGATCTCCTCGACCGCCCGAGCGTACTCGGCTCCGAAATGACGCGCCCGCTCCTCGTAGGCCGTCTCGCCCGCGAAACGGAACGCCGCGTGGATCCTCCGCACCGACCGCCCGAGCGACAAGGGCAGCGAGACGGCCAGGAACAGGAAGAACAGGGCGAGCGCGATCCCGGGCGCCGTGATGCGGAAGGAGCGCATGCTGTCCGCCGGCGCTCTACTTCCAGGGCCGGGTGTCGAGCTTCGGGGAGCCCATCACGCGGAAGACCGGCACGAGGCCGACGGTCTCGTCCCAGTATGGCGTGCGGCGGTACCACCACAGGTAGCGGGCGAAGGGATCGGACGCGAGCTTCTCGTCGCGCAGGGCCGCCCGCCACGCCTCGGCGGTCCTGGAATCCTTCAACATCTCCGCGGCGAGGCCTTCCAGCACGCGCGCATCGATGTACTCCTTCTGCTCGAAGACCGTGGAGAGGAGGCCCCAGGAGAGCAGCGAATCGGGCGCCTCGGGCTCCAGGAGCTGCACCGCCACCTCGAAGTCGGGCTGGTCGGCCGGCACCCAGAGCGCTCCGGCGGGGATCTCGCGGCGCTCCGCGGCGCGGACGGCCTGGGCGGTGACGCGCGTCAATCCCTGATACGGGCTCTGGGCGAATTGCGGGCTCGCCACCCGCATCGTCTCCACCTCCAGCTCCGCCGCGCCCGCGAGCGTCTCCACCCGCAGCCCGTGCCCGCGCAGCCGCTCCTCGATCTGCGGCCAGCCGGGGAGCACCAGGTAGCCGCGCGGCCGGGGGAGCGTCCTGACGACCTCGGGGCGGTGGAACCAGGGGACCTCGATCTCGCGTACCTCGCCGCGGCGGGCTCGGAGCAGCGGCCGGCCGCTCACCACGGAGGTCGCCATGTCCCAGGCGTACACGGGGAAGCGGATCGCATCGGGCGTCTCGCTCTCCCGGTACTCGACCACGACCTCGGAGGGCTTGGCGTCCGGCCTGCCCAGCGCGACCGTCGCGGCCTCCGCCTGCGCCACCGCCCGCGTCAGGCCGGCCGGGTCGCGGGCCACCTCGCGGAGCAGGGCGAGCAGGAAGTCGCGGGTGGCCAGCACCCGCTGCTTGTAGGGTTTGTAGGAGTGCGTCTCGACCAGGGCCGAGGGGCGGTTGCGCAGCGGCAGGTATCCGGACGAGTAGCGGGGCTGCCCCACCCAGGAGCTGAAGCCTTTGGCCGGGTCGTCCCGGTCTTTGAGATCCACGTAGGGGCCGTTGCGGTGCCCGGCCTTTTCGGTGGCCGCCAGCGCCGCGGGCATGTGGGCGCGCAGCCAGGCGTCGACCGGCGCGGCCATCTGCGGAGCCTCCGGATAGGCCCAGGTCAGTACCCAGTCGTGGTCCACGCCGTCGGTGACGTGGTTGTCCACGTGGAGGTGGGGGCGCCAGCTCGCGATCAGGCCGACGAGGGCGCGCGCCTCGGGCGAGGCGATCTTGAGATAGTCGCGGTTGAGGTCGAGGCCGCCGCTGGTCGTGCGGAAGCCCATCCCCCGGCGCGGCCCGTCCTGGTTGGGACGGTTGAAAGGGGAGATCCGCTCATGGCCGTCGACGTTGTAGATCGGCACGATCACCAGCGTCATGGCGTCCAGCATCTCGCGGTGACGGCCTTCCGCCAGATCCCGGAGGATCATCAGCGAAGCGTCCTTGCCGTCGATCTCCCCCGCGTGGATGCCGTTCTGGATCATCACCACCGGCTTCGCCAGCTTCAAGGCCTGGTCGGCGGAGAAGGCCTTCTCCCTGGAGACCACCACGAACGGCATCGGCCGCCCCTGAGCGGAGGCGCCGTAGAAGCCGAGGCGCATCTCGGGGAGCCGAGCCTGCACCTCGCGCAGGAACGCGAGGGTCTCTTCGTAATCCGGCGTGGCCTCGAACCCGGCGGCCTCGGCCGGAGTCAGCCACTGGGAGGCCGCTGGTGAGGCTGCCAGCAGGACGAGGGCGGCCTGGAGCAGGAATTTGCGAAAGCAGGTATCCATGGCGGTGGCAAACTTTACCAGAGTCGCTCCGCCGGCCAGGGAGGGAGGGCTCCGCTCAGAGCGACTTCGAACGCCCCTCGGCGCTCGGGTAGGTGCCGAGGACGCGCAGCTCCTGGGTGTGGGCGCGGGCCTCTTCCAGGGCGCCGCGGATCGGCTCTGTGGCGGCGTGCCCTTCGAGGTCGAGATAGAAGCGGTACTGCCAGGGCGTGGAGGGGATCGGCCGCGATTCGATCTTGGACATGTTGGCGCCGCGCCGGCTGAAGACGCTCAACAGCTCCGCGAGCGCGCCGGGGCGGTGGGCGAGGACGAGCAGGAGCGAGGTCTTCAGCGGCACGCCGGGCGGGCAGGGATGGGGGTGGAGGGCCAGCTCCACGAACCGGGTGTAGTTCCCCTCCTGAGACTGGATGCCCCGGCGCAGGATCTCCAGCCCGAACCTTCCGGCGGCCGACTCGCTGGCGATCGCCGCCACGCTGCGGTCCCCCCCTTCCTGGACCTTGCGCGCCGAGCCGGCGGTGTCGAAAGTCGCCTGCGGACGAACCCAGGGGATCGTGCGCAGGAAATCCTCGCACTGGTGCAGTGCCTGGGGGTGGGAGAGCACCACGCGCAGCTCCTCCAATTGCGTGCCGGGCAGCGCGAGCAGGCAGTGCTCGATCCGGCTCACCTCCTCGGCGGTGATGGTGAGCCCTCCCGCGGCGAGCAGGTCGTAGGTCTCGTTGATGCTGCCCGCCGTGGTGTTCTCGATCGGCAGCAGCGCCACGTCGGCCGTGCCGTCCAGCACGGCCTGGCCGGCGGCGTGGAAGGTCTCGAACCCCTCCAGCAGGACGCCGCCCGGCGCTCCCGAATACCGGCGCTGGGCCGTGAGATGGCTGTAGGCCCCCTCGACCCCCTGGTAGGCGACGCGCAGCGGCGCGGTGGCCAGCGAGCGGACGTGCGCCTGCTGGTGGGAGACCGACATTTCGAGGATCACCCGGTAGAGCCGCTCGACCTCGTGGGCGTCGAGGCCGTGCTCCACGGCGGCGTGCCGCACGCGCTGGAGCACCTGCTCCTCGCGCGGCGGGTCGCGGAAAGGGACCGCCCTGTCGAGCTTGGCGCCGACCACCTCCTCGACCAGGGTCATGCGCTGCCTGAGGTGGGTCAGGATCTCGTGGTCGACCTGTTCGATGGCCTCACGGAGGGACTGGAGGTCGCGGGACTTCGCCATCGGGCGGAGTATAGCCAAACTCAACATTCTCTGAACAAACCTGGGAACGCAGTGTCTTCTCACCTCATCAACATGGAGGTCACAATGAACATGAAGCGATTTCTCATAGGGCTTCTGCTCGTATCCCTGATGGTCCAGGGCGCGGTGGCAAAGACCGTCGATCCGGCCGCGGCACCGGATCAGCTCTTGGACAGTCTCACCCAGGGGCTCGACAGCCGTGGAATCGATGTTCGTCGAGGAGAGGCGCAAAGCAAGTCTTACAGGGCCGAAAGGCCTCAACTGACGAAGTTGGCCAATTTCCCCCAGCTCGCCGTTCCGCCAGAGGCGGGACGGTTTCCCTCTCATTTCGAGGCCGGAGCTTTCACCGAAGCCTATCTGGTGGCCGTGGATGCCGGAACACCGCGATCGCCGCGTCGGATCTCGTCGGAAGAGAGCTTCCGGAAGATCTGGAATTCTGCGCCCAAGGAGAAGAGGGTCTTTCTTTCATTCGCTCGCGCGGATCTCAGTCATGCGGAGAGCGTTCGCTCCGCTCTGGAAGCGCGCGGCTATGTGACCTTCCTCTATATCGATGGATCGACCCAGTACCCCAAAACCAATTCTGTTCAGGCGGGAACCTACTTCAAACAGGCGGGGCACCATCTGGTCATCGACTCCGGAAACGCGCGGCGCAGCGCGGGCGTGATCACGGAAGCCAAGGTATATCGAGGCCTGGCCAGGGGAGGCGGTCGAAAACAGCCGGCAGTCGTGACGAGCACGACGATCAAGCCCCCACCCCCACCACCGCGTCCCGAGCCTTCGGCTCCCTGCTGCAAGCTGTGCCGATATGTAAACGGCGTTCTCGTCGGCTGCGGTCCCGTCGAATGCGGACCTCAGTGCCATGCCGCGCACCCGCCCTTCTAAGTCGATGAGCCGCGCCGGCAAGACCTCATGGGGCAGGCATGGCACCTCTTTTGCTAATTCTCAACGTCCGTGCCTACCCCGGATCGGTCGCACTCTGGAGCCTCTGTCCGCCGTGTCTCGGTGGTCATCCCCGCGCGCAACGAGGCCGCGTCCATCAGGGAGACGGTGCGCCGTGTCCTGGCGCAGGCCGGGCCGGGGATCGACCTCGAGGTCGTCGTGGTCGACGACGGCTCCACGGACGGCACGGCGCCCGTCGCCCGGGCGGCGGGCGCGCGCGTGCTGAGCCTCGGACCGGAAGGAGGCAACCCGGCCGCGGCGCGCAACCGCGGAGCCGCGGCCGCGACGGGCGACCCGATCGTCTTCCTCGACGCCGACTGTCTCCCCGGCGACGGCTGGCTGGAGGCGATCCTCGCCGCCCATGACCGCGGGGAGGCGGTGGTCGGCGGATCGCTCGGCCTTCCCCCCGGACTGCCGCCGACGGCGCGCTGCGACTACTACTGCGGCTGGTACCTTATCCATCCCCGGCGCCCGGCGGGACCGGTGCCGCACCACCCGCCGCCGAACCTGAGCGTGCGGCGCGAGCTCTTCCTGGCCACCTCCGGCTTCACCGAGGAGCAGCCGTTCGCCTACACCAACGAGGAGAGGGCCTGGCAGGCGGAGCTGCGGCGGGCGGGCCACCGCATCTGGTTCGAGCCGCGCGCCCTGGCCTGGAGCCACAACCGGCCGGGGTTCGTGGCCATGCTCCGGCGCAACTACCGCTGGGCCTACACGGCGCTGGCCAGCAAGGGGGAGACCGGCTCCGCCCGCATGGCCTGGCTCTGGCGCCACCCGCGGCTCCTGATCGCGGCCAGCGGACCGCTGGCGCTGGCGCACACCGCCTTCATCCTCGGCTGCTGGCTGCGCGCCGGAGTCTTCGAGCCGCTGTGGATGTCGCCCGTCATCCTCGCCACCCGCATCGCCTACGCCGCCGGCCTGGCGGTCGGAGGCGTGCAGTGGCTGCGCCGCCGCGGCAGCGGCGCCGCCTGGCAGCCGCGATGGAGCTGAAACTGGACCCTGCCGTCCCTTTCGATCCCGCGAAAGCCGCGGGTGCTCAGGGGCTGCTGCCTGTAACCGTCATCCGCCCGTCGCGGGGGTGGGCCTCCCTGGGGGTGCGCGAGCTCTGGCGGTACCGCGAGCTGCTCGGGTTCTTCGTCTGGCGCGACGTCAAAGTCCGCTACAAGCAGACCGCTCTGGGAGTGGCCTGGGCCGTGCTCCAGCCGGTGTTCACGATGCTCGTCTTCAGCCTGTTCTTCGGCCACCTGGCCGGGATGCCCTCCGACGGCGTGCCTTACCCGGTCTTCAGCTTCGCGGCCCTGGTACCGTGGACTTTTTTCGCCAACGGCGTGAGCCAAGCCGCCAACAGCCTGGTGGGGAATCAGAGCCTGCTCCAGAAGGTCTGGTTTCCGCGCCTGACGATTCCCGCCTCGGCCGTCCTCGCCGGGCTGGTGGACTTCGCGCTGGCGTTCCTGGTCCTTCTCGTCATGATGCCTGCCTGGGGTCTACCGGTCCCGCCGCGCGCCGCGCTCGCGCTGCCGCTCCTGCTGCTCGCCCTGGTGGCCAGCCTGGGGGCGGGGCTCTGGCTGTCGGCGCTCAACGTCCAGTACCGGGACGTGCGCCACGCCGTCCCTTTCCTGCTCCAGCTCTGGCTGTTCGCCACCCCGATCGCCTACCCCGCCAGCCTGGTGCCGGAGCCCTGGCGGGCGCTGTACGGGATCAATCCGATGGTCGGCGTGGTCGAGGGGTTCCGCTGGGCCCTTCTGGGCACCGGCGCGGCGCCGGGACCGGCGATCGCGGTCTCTACCCTTGCCGCCCTGGCTCTGCTCGCGGGCGGCGCTCTCTACTTCCGGCGCGTGGAGCGTATTTTCGCGGACGTGGTGTGACGATGAGCCTGCCTGCGGTCCGCGTGGAGGGGATCGGCAAGCGGTACGAGATCGGCCGCCTGCGACGGCGGAACCGCACGCTCAAGGAGGCTCTCGCGGAAACCGCGCGGACCGCGGGCCGCGCGGCGGGAGCCTGGATGGCGGGAGCGCCGTGGAGAGCGGAGGGCGAGGGGTGGATCTGGGCTCTCCGGGACGTCTCCTGCCAGGTGGAGCCGGGGGAGGTACTGGGCATCCTCGGCGCCAACGGCGCGGGCAAGAGCACGCTGCTCAAGATCCTGTCGCGGGTCACCGAGCCGACCACCGGTCACGCCGAGATCCGTGGCCGCGTGGGCTCGCTCCTGGAGGTCGGGACCGGGTTCCACCCCGAGCTCACCGGGCGGGAGAACGTCTACCTGAACGGCGCCATCCTGGGGATGCGGCGGACCGAGATCGCGCGCAAGTTCGACGAGATCGTCGCCTTCGCCGAGGTCGAGCGCTTCCTCGACACGCCGGTCAAGCGTTACTCGAGCGGCATGTACCTGCGCCTGGCCTTCGCGGTGGCGGCCCACCTCGAGCCGGAGATCCTGATGGTCGACGAGGTGCTGGCGGTCGGCGACGCCCGGTTCCAGAGGAAGTGCCTGGGCAAGATGCGCGAGGTCTCGTCGCGCGAGGGGCGGACGGTGCTGTTCGTCAGCCACAATCTCGGCGCGGTGCAGCGGCTCTGCAGCCGGTGTCTGCTGCTGGAGGACGGAGCGCTCGTCGCGCAGGGTCCCACCGGCGAGATCGTGGCCCGCTACCTCGGGGGAAGGGGTCCGGCGGCCCTTCCGGGCCAGTGGATCGACCTGTCCGGCGTGGAGCGCTCGGGAACGGGAGAGGCCCGGGTCGAGGCGGTCCGCTATAGGGGGGGCGATCCGGCGGCGGCCTTCCAGCCCTCCCCCGAGGGGCCTCTGGAGATCGAGCTGTCGGTCGCCGCGGACGCCCCCCGGGAGGCCGGCAACCTCGCCGTCACCTTCTACGACGCGGCGGGAACGAAGCTGGTCAACGCGGACACCCTGGCTCTCGGCCGGACGCTCGCGTTGCGCCCGGGACGCAATCGCGTCCGGCTGCGGATCGAGGCGCTCCATCTCAACCCCGGCGTCTACGCGCTCGGCTTCTGGATCGCCAGCCCGGCCGGCGTCCCCTGGGACTTCGCCGACGCGGCCGTGCGCATCGAGGTGGTCGAGACCGGCTGGGAGGGCCCGGGCACGCGGCCGGACGGCGACGGCGTCGTGCCCTGCCGGTTCGAGCTCTGGCTGGAGGAGGCATGAGCGCCGAGCCGGAGACCCGCATCCCGTCCCTGGACGGCCTGCGCGGAATTGCCATCCTGCTCGTGCTCGTGATGCATTTCACCCTGTACGGAGGCCCGCCTCCGTCGTCGCCCGCGGACGCGGCCTTCTACCAGACGGCGGCCGCCGGGTGGATCGGCGTCGACCTCTTCTTCGTGCTGTCCGGCTTTCTCATTACCGGCATCCTGTGGGACGCCAGGGGGAGCGAAGGCTATTTCCGCGGCTTCTACGCCCGGCGCTGCCTGCGCATCTTCCCCCTGTACTACGCGGCGCTGCTGATCTTCCTGGTCCTGCTGCCGGCGCTCCTGTCCGAGCACTCCGGGCTGCGGGCGGCGAAGCAGGACGCCGCCTGGTATTGGACATACCTCTCGAACGTGCAGATCGCCCGCGAGGGATGGCCCGCCTTCGGAGCGCTCGGCCACTTCTGGTCGCTCGCCGTCGAGGAGCAGTTCTACCTGGTCTGGCCGGCCGTGGTCTTCCTCCTCGGCCGGCGCGCCCTGATGGCCGCCTGTCTCGGCTGCATCGCGCTCTGCCCCCTCCTGCGGCTGGGGCTGCACCTCGCCGGCCACGCCACCGCGGCGTACACGCTCACGCCCGCCCGCATGGACGCCCTGGCCGTCGGAGCGCTGCTGGCGCTGGCCGCCCGCGGTCCGCACGGCCTGTCGCGCCTGTCGCGCCGGGCCGGCCCCGCGGCGGCGGCCCTGGGTCTGGGGTTGGCGGCCCTCTGCGCCTGGAAAAGCGGGCTCCCCTCGGAAGACCCGGCGGTCTCGGTTCTGGGCGGATCGCTCCTCGCCGGCCTCTTTGGGGCGCTCCTCGTCTTGGCCGTAACCTCGCAGGCCTGGAGCGGCGCGCTCTCCCTTTCCGGCCTGGTGGTCTTCGGCCGCTACAGCTACGCCCTCTACGTCCTCCATCACCCTCTCCTCTTCCTCAAGCCGGAGGGGCTCTCCGCCTCGGCGCTCCCCCGGCTCTGGGGCTCGCAGCTCCCAGGCCGGCTCCTGTTCATCGCCGCCGCGACTGGAGTCTGCCTGGGGCTCGCGTGGCTGAGCTGGCATCTGCTCGAGAGGCGGTTCCTCGAGCTCAAGAACCGGTTCCCATACCAGACAGGGGAGGTGGCCCCGGGGGCGGAGGGGGTACCGGCTCCTTGAGCCAGCCCAAGGTCTCCGTGGTCACGATCTTCCTCAACGCGGAGGCGTTCCTGGAGGAGGCCGTCCGGAGCGTCCGCGCCCAGACCCTCGGCGACTGGGAGCTGCTGCTCGTCGACGACGGCTCCACGGATTCCGGCGCCGCCATCGCCCGCCGGCACGCCGGGGAGCTGCCGGACAAGATCCGCTGCCTGGAGCACTCCGGGCACGCCAACCGCGGCATGAGCGCCTCGCGCAACCTGGGGATTGCCCACGCCCGGGGGGAGCACGTGGCCTTCCTCGACGCCGACGACGTCTTCCTGCCCCGCGCTCTGGAGCGCCGGGTGGCGGAGTTGGAGGCGCGGCCGGAGGCGGGGGCGGTCTACGGGCCGACCCTGTTCTGGTACGGCTGGACCGGCGACCCGGAAGACGCCCGGCGCGACTTCGTGGATTTTCGCGGCGGCCGGCGGCTGGAGGCGGGAGCCCTGATCCAGCCTCCGGCCCTGCTGGCCCGGTTTCTGCGCGACGGCGGCTCCGTGCCCTGCCTGTGCAGCCTTCTCGTCCAGCGGCGCGCGATCGAGGAGACCGGCGGCTTCGAGGAGCGCTTCCGCGGCCTCTACGAGGACCAGGCCTTCTACGCGAAGCTGGCGGTCTCGGTCCCGGTGCTGACCTCGAACGAGTGGGTGGCGCGGTACCGCCAGCACCCGGATTCCTCCTGCGCCGCGGCGGAGCGGCGGGGCGAGGCCCTGGCGGCGAGGCACGCCTATCTGGAGTGGCTGGCGGAATACCTGGACCGGCAGGAGGTCCGCGACCCCGAGGTCATTGAGGCACTGCGGGAAGAGCTGGCGGCCTGCCGCCATCCGATCCTCCACCGGCTCCGGCGCGAGCCCGCGAAAGCCGCCGTTGCGCCGCTGCGCGCCGCCGCCCGCAAGGTCCTGCCCCGGCCGCTCCGCCGCGCTCTCGGCGGGCTGCTCGCCCCGGCGGGCTCGCGGCCTCCGGTGGGCGGCGTGCGGCTGGGCGACCTGCGGCGGCTGGAGCCGGTCAGCCGCGCCTTCGGGTTCGACCGCGGCCTGCCGGTGGACCGCCATTACATCGAGGGCTTCCTGGCCCGCCATGCCGAGGACGTCCGAGGGCGGGTCCTGGAGGTGGGGGACGACAGCTACACTCGCCGTTTCGGCGGCGATCGCGTGGCGGTGCGCGACGTGCTGCACGTTTCGGCGGAAAGTCCGGCCGCGACGATCGTGGCCGATCTATCGGAAGGCGGGGCCGACGGCTCGGGGATCCCTTCAGGCGCTTTCGACTGCGCCGTCATCGTCCAGACGCTCCACCTGATCTGGGACACGCGGGCGGCGATGCGCACGCTCCGCCGCATCCTGCGTCCCGGCGGCGTCCTCCTGCTCACGGTCCCGGGGATCAGCCCGATCGACGCCGGAGAGTGGGGCTCCTCCTGGCACTGGTCGTTCACGCCCCTGTCGCTGCGGCGCCTGGCCGAGGAGGCCTTCCCCCCGGATCGCGTCGAGGTCGAGAGCCACGGCAACGTGCTGGCGGCCTGCGCCTTCCTGCAGGGGCTGGCCGCCGGAGAGCTGCGCCCGGAGGAGCTGGACCACCACGACCCCTGTTATCCCGTGGTGGTGACGCTGCGGGCCATCAGGCCTGGAGGAGAGGCGTGATCCAGCTCTGGAGCCGCGGCGCCCTGGTCCTCCTCTATCACCGGGTCGCGGACCTGCCGTCCGACCCCTGGTCGCTGGCCGTGACCCCGCGGCGCTTCGCCGAGCATCTCGAGGTCCTCTGCGCGATGGCCCGCCCGGTGCCGTTGCGGACTGCGGCGGAGGGGAGGGCGCCCCGGCGCGCCGTGGCCGTGACCTTCGACGACGGCTACGCCGACAACCTGTACGCGGCAAAGCCTTTGCTCGAGTTTTGGGGCGTGCCCGCCACGGTCTTCGTGACCACCGGCGGGCTGGACGACGGCCGCGAGCTGTGGTGGGACGAGCTGGAGCGGGTCGCCCCGGAGGAGCGGGTCTACCGGGATCTCTGGCAGCGGCTCCGCGGGCTCGGCCCGGCAGAGCGGCGGCAGGCCCTGGACGCCCTGCTGGAGCAGGCGGGGCTGGATGCCACCCCCCGGCCGACCCACCGCACCCTCACCGCGGACGAGCTCGCGGCGCTGGCGGCCGGCGGCCTGGTGGAGGCCGGGGCCCACTCCGTGAGCCATTCCCGCCTCGCCGACCTGGACGCGGACAGCCAGCGCGCCGAGGTGGCGGGAAGCCGGGCGCGCCTCGCCGAAATCCTCGGCCACCCCCCGGCCGCCTTCTCGTACCCTTTCGGCGGCCCGGCGGACTACAGCGATGAGACCGTCCGCCTGGTGCGCGAGGCCGGCTTCCGCCACGCCTGCGTCAACGCCCCGGGGCTCGCCCGCCGCAGCGCCGACCCCTTCCGCATCCCCCGCGTCTACGTCACGGACTGCGACGGCGGCGTCTTCGCGGAGCGCCTCGCGGGCTGGCTCCGCCACGGAGGGGCGCCATGAGCGGCCGGCCTCTCGTCTCCGTGGTGACCATCTTCTTCAACGCCGGGCGGTTCCTTCCCGAGGCCGTCGAGAGCGTCCTCGCCCAGACCTACCCGAATTGGGAGCTCCTGCTGGTGGACGACGGCTCGACGGACGGCAGCCGGGCGATTGCCGAGGAGCACGCGGCGCGCTTTCCCGGCCGGGTGCGCTGCCTGGAGCACCCCGGCCGCGCCAACCGCGGGATGAGCGCATCGCGCAACCTGGGCCTGCGGCACGCCCGCGGGGAGCTGATCGCCTTCCTGGACGCGGACGACGTCTGGCTCCCCGAGAAGCTGGAGCGCCAGGTGGAGGCTCTGGCCGCCCACCCCGAGGCCGCCCTGGTCTACGGGGCCACCCACCACTGGTACGGCTGGACCGGCCGGCCCGAGGACGCCGCCCGCGACCATCCGCGCAAGCTGGGCGTGCCGCCCGGCACGCTGGTCCGCCCGCCGGATCTGGTCCGGCTCTTCCTCGGCCACGCCGCCTGGACGCCGGGCACCTGCGGGGTGCTGATCCGGCGCGAGGCCGTCGAGCGGGCCGGCGGCTTCGAGGAGTCGTTCCGCGGCCTGTTCGAGGACCAGGTCTTCTTCTACAAGCTCCTCCTGGAGGAGACGGCCTGGATCGAGACCGGGAGCTGGGACCTCTACCGCCAGCACCCGGAGTCCCGTTGCGAGGTGGCGCGCCGCGAGGAGGGATTCCAGCGGGACCGGCTGCGCGACCCTGCCCGCGGCGTCTTTCTGGCCTGGCTCGAACGCTACCTGGACGAGCGGGGGATCGCCGACCGCGAGGTCCGCCGCCTGCTGCGCAAGGAGCTGCGTCCCTACCGCCATCCGCGGCTCGACCGGCTGGCGCGCTTCGCCGAGAGGAGGCTGCGTGCCCACTGAGCCCCCCCGCATCTCCGTCTGCATCGTCTGCCGCAATGAGGCGGACCGGCTCGGCCCCTGCCTGGAGTCCGTGGCCTGGGCGGACGAGGTGCTGGTCATGGACCTCGCGAGCACGGACGGCTCGGCCGAGCTGGCCCGCCGGCACGGCGTCCGGGTGATCTCCCGCGAGCCCGTGCCCATCGTAGAGTGGGTCCGCAACGAGATCGCCGCCGCGGCTACCGGGGAGTGGATCCTGGCCCTCGATCCCGACGAGCGGATCACTCCCGGCCTCGCCGAGGAGCTGCGCCGCGTCGCCGCCCGGGACGACCTGGACGCGGTCGTCATCCCGCGTATGAACTACGACCTGGGCTATCCCCCCAGCAATCCCTTCGAGCGCTACGAGCCCCAGCTCCGGATGTACCGGAAGTCGCGGGTGACCTGGCCCACCGCTCCCAACAAGCTGCCGCAGGTGCCGGAGGAGCGCCGGCACCAGATCGCCGCGCGGGACGAGCTGGTGATGGTCCACGACCGCAGCCGCAACATCCCCGAGGTCCTGGACCGGATCGTCCGCTACGCGCCGCTCCAGGCGCAGTCGATGATCGACCGCGGCGAGGTCTTCACGGCCCGGGCCATGCTGGCCTCGCTCGGCAGCCGGACGCACCGGCAGCTCGTGCTGGGCCGGGCCTGGCGGGACGGGGTCCCGGGCCTGCTGCGCGTGGGGATCCTGGTGGGCTTCCACTTCTACGTCTGGGCGGCCTTCTGGCAGCTCTCGGGGGCGCGGCGGACGCCCGAGGACGATCGCCTGGTGCGGCGGCTGGGACTGCTCGTCGAGGCGGCCCGCCGGGCATGGCGGGCCGGCACCCTGCCCTGGCGGTGGGGCCGCCGGCTGCTGCGCGGCGCGAAACGGTCCTTCAGGCCTTCCGGCCCCTGAATCGCGTCGCGGCCCACACGAGAGCGGCGCCGCCCAGGCCGGCGAGGAACCCGGCGGCGAAGAAGAGGGCCAGGTGCCGCCGCCAGGGTTTCGCCGGGAACACGCGCCGGAGGGCGGCGTCGGTCCATCCCGTCTCTTCCGCCGCTTCCTCTCCCGCCACCTCTCCCGCCAGATAGTCGGCGATGATCGCGGCCTTCGCCTCCGAGACGCCGAGGCTCGGCATCCGGGAATGGGGATTGTCGAACCTCGGCTCCAGGACGTGGAGCTGGATCCAGAGGCGGACCCGGTCGAGGCCCTCGGCCTCCAGGACCCGTCGCCTCGCCTCCCGGAAGTGGATGAACGGCTCCCTCTCCAGGCGGTCCACCTCCGCGACCTCCCGCGCGTACTCCGGCGACTCCAGCCGCGCCCGCAGGCGCGCCACCATGGGCTCGCGGTCGAGCGGCGGGCCCACGGCTCCGCCGACTCCGCTCAGGGTATGGCAGCTCAGGCACCCGCTGTCCCGCAGCAGCGCCTGCGGGTCTTCGAGATCCGCCAGGGAGAACGGGTGCGGACGGGCCGGATCGTAGGAAGCCCGGAGCACGGCGCTCCGCCCCTGGCGGTCGGGCAGGACCGGCGCGAAGTACACCCCGTCCTCCCCCAGGGCGAGCCCGGCGACCACCTGGCGGCCCGCGCCGCGGTAGCGCACGAGATACCGCGGCGGGCCCAGCATCCTCCCCTCGGCGAGGCCGTAGGGCACGGCCAGGACCCCCGCGGCCTGCGGCGCGGAGAGCGCCACGAAGAAGCGGTTGCGGAGATGCCGGGGGAGAGCGGCGTAGACCTCGGAGGCGTGCTCCATCTGGACCGGGCCCACCGAAGGGGAGATCACGGCGTCCGCCCGTGCGCCGATGCTCCAATCATGGCCGTCCCACAGGTAGCTCTCGCCGCGGCGGATCTCGAGGAACCGGTCGATCCCGCTGCCGTTGTCGGCGGCGAAGACCCTGCCGTCGACGATCTCCAGGCTGAACGGGTTGCGCAGGCCGTAGGCCCAGACGTAGCCGGCCGCCCTCTCGGGCTCCCCTTCCCGGAAGAACGGGTTTGCAGGGACAGGCTGGCCGTCCAGGGTCATGCGCAGGACCTTCCCCAGCACCGAGTCGACATGCTGGCTTTGCAGGGTCTGGCGCCCGTCGCCGACGCCGATGTAGAGGAATCCCCCCTCCACCTGGCAGGGTCCGATCTGGTGGGAGACCGCGGCCTCGAAACCGGAAAAGACCCGGGTCAGGACGCGGTGAGACTCGGGCCGGAGGGAGAAGGTCCCGGGCCTCGACTGGAAGCGGACGATGTTGTTGCGCAGGACGCCGTCCGGATCGTGGTAGGCGAAGGTCACGAAGACGTAGCCGTGCTCCGGGTCGAGGCAGACGCCGGCGAGGCCGACCTCGCCGGCGGGGTCCGGCAGCTCTCCGGCCGGCCGCCGCCGGAAGAAGTCCCGCGCGAAGGTGTGGACCTTGCGGTCCCGGGTGACGACCTTGACCGCGCCCCCGAGCTCGGTCACGAAGTAGAGGGGGGCGCCGGGCCCCGGGCCGGGCGCGGGGACGAAGGCGAGGGCCGTGGGGTGGTGGTACCCGGCGCTGTCGACGGAGAGGGAGAAGCCGTCCTCGACGGCCCAGTCGCTCCGCCAGTCGAAAGGCGGCTCCGGAGCCTTCTCTCCGCACGCGAGGAGCAGGAGGGCCGCGACAGCCGGCACGGCCCCGCGCCTCAAGAGGAAGCTCTCCGGCGCCGCCACGCGGAGGCGGTCGAGGTCAGGGCCACGGCCGCCAGCGTCCCCCAACTGACGGCGATCCACGCCGGAAAGCCGAACGGCTCATAAGTGAGCCGCACGCGCCGGCGGCCGGCGGAGACGGGGAGCGCCCGGAAGAGGAAGTTCCCGCCGTAGAGGGGGGACGGCGCGCCGTCGATCTCGGCCCGCCAGCTCCGGGCCCAGCGGTCGGTCACCAGGAGCCAACCGTCCGCCGGGCTGTCCACCTCGAAAGTCAGCTCCTCCGGCTTGTAGGTGAGGAGGCGCGCGGAGATCTTTTGCGCCGGGGGGAGCGCTCCGATCTCCGGATTCGCGCCAGGCCCTGCCTCTCGCGGGTCGAGCATCTGCTCCCGGGAGTGGACGACCAGCGGGACGGCCCCGAGCGCTTCGGACCTCTCCAGGAAGGCCGTGAAGGCCTCCGCCGTGGGCGCGGCCAGGGCCACCTCCTCCGCAAACCAGAGACGCTCCGTCCCGATCGCGAAGTCCCGGAGCCCGGGGCGGTCCACCAGGGCCAGGTGGAAGTCGTGGTCCGCCGTGGCGTCGGAGTGGAAGACCGGCACTTTCGTGATGAGCTGGTCCATGGTCGGCACCGTGCAGGGCTCGGTCCTCGGCATCGAGGCGCAGGCCTCGCGCCGGAAGCTGCGGAGGTCCAGGGCCGCCGAATGCCTGCGGTCGAGATTCTGCCACCGCTCTTCGTGGTAGACGTCGATCATCGTGTTCCTCGACAGGACGCCGGTCAGGAGCGCGTCGCCGCCGGCCACGGTCGCCAGCAGCGCCGGAGCGAGCAAGGCGCGGGCCGTCCCCGCGCGGCCAGCGAGAGCGGCGAGGCAGATCCCCAGCCACGCCCAGACAACGTGAAGGGAGCCCACGGAGGCCGCCCGAGCGCTCGCTCCCTGGCTCCACCCGGACAGGAGGAAGGCTCCGAAGACGGCGGCGGCGCCCGCCGCCGTTCCGGCCGCGGCGGCAAGCAGGCGTCTCCAGCCGCGGCGGTCCGGCTCTCGCGACGCGGCTGCCAGATCGCGCGCGCCGAGCAGCGCCAGGACCGAGAGGAGGAACAGGAAATAGGCGCGGAAGATGGCGGAGTGCCGGAAGAACCGCGTAGGGTAGACCGCGTCGTAGATCCAGCCCCGCAGCGGCAGGTTGTGCCCCAGGGCGCAGGCGAGGGCCAGGACGGCGAGCGCGGCGAGCCACCAGCGCCACCGGTCCCGCGGCCGGTGCCAGAGGGCGGTCAGAGCGAGAGCCGGGATCGCCGCGCCCGCGTAGACGCTGCACATCGACACGTCGGTGTAGGGCCAGAGAGAGCTCCGGTGGCGGTCCTTGAGCCGGACGAGGTACGGGCTCGCCAGCGTCGCGAGGGCGCCGGGGTGAAGGGCGTTGCCTTCCACCGCCACGTCCCGGGGGAGCGGCCCCACCCGGCTGTGGGTCCCGGCTCCCTCGTAGAGAAAGGCGAAATAGACCGGCCAGAGCACCAGGAGGCCCACGAGGAGGACCAGGCCGAGCGCCGCCGCGACGAAGGGGAGCGCCGGACGCGCCTCCGGGTCGCCTCCCTCCGCGGCGGCGGGGCAGCCACCGCCCATGCGCCTGCCCAGGGCCCACAGCGCCGCTAGAGTCCCGGTGAGGATCGTGAAACCGGGATATCCGGAAAGCGCTCCGAGCCCCCAGAGAGCGCCCGCCTCGGCCGCCGGCCGGAGGGTCCGGGCGCAGAGCGCCGCGTCCAGCCGCCAGAGGACGAGGGGGAGGAACGAGAAGCCGGTGATCCAGGAGGTGTGCTCGGCGTTTCCCGTGTAGACGCCGCAGAAGAGGAAACCCAGAGCCACGGCGAGACCGCCCCAGGGGGGCGCTCCCAGGTGCCGCGCCAGCCCCAGGAGGCCGAGGCCGCCCAGCCACCACATCGCGAGCCAGTAGAGGACGAACCCCGCCGAGGTTCCACCGGCGAGGAGGCCGAGCGCGCGGTTGACCGGCGACAGCAGCCCCACCTGTGGATCGCCGAAGACCGGCAGCCCGGCGTTCGACCAGGGATCCCAGTAGAGGAAGCGTCCGGCCCGCGCGGAGTCGGCCACCAGGACCTGATAGGGGAAGAACTGGGTGTCCGCATCCCAGACACCGACCGCCCGTCCGCGGATCAGCAGATGGTTCGAGAGCAGGAAGAGGGCCGTGAGGACGAAGACCGCGAGCCCCCAGCTCCACCGGATTCGCGCCATGGGAAAGCTCTTCAACGCCTCTCCGGAAGGGTGCGGCCCGCCCGCGGACCGGGCTCCGGCAGCCTCAGGCCGTGGACGAGCCCCGCCGCCGTCCCGGCGAGCAGAAGGAGCTCCTCCCGCACTCCGGACCCGTTCCCTCTCCGGAGGAAGCGGATCATGGCGCCGGTGCGCAGACCGAGCCAGCCGAGCAGCACGCGGAGCGCATAGAGGTCCCCCTGGCGCAGCCAGAGCGCGCAGCAGGCTCCCATGCCGCGGCCGTACATGGGCCGCCGGGCTAGGCGGTCGGCCCGGGTCTGGCGCTCGTGGAAGACCAGCGCATCCGGCTCGTAGCGGAGGCGCGCGCCGGCGCGCAGCAGGCGGTGGAAGAGGTCCATGTCGACCCCTCCCTGGGCGGGAGATCCGGGTCCGAGGCGCTCGTCGCAGCCGCCCACGCGGTCCCACCACTCGCGCCGCAGGGCGAAGTTGTTGCCGCTCCCCACCTCCCAGGGGACGGCCCGGCCGC
The DNA here is from genome assembly GCA_036380715.1 of Thermoanaerobaculia bacterium. GTDB lineage: Bacteria > Acidobacteriota > Thermoanaerobaculia > Multivoradales > UBA5704 > UBA5704. The sequence continues at coordinate 26,589 of DASVEF010000312.1, forward strand.
GCCGGCTTCCGAAATCGCGGCGGACCGTGCTCGTGCGGCTCGACACCGGGAAGATCCTGTCCCCCTCCGGCGCCATCGGGAGGACTCGCCCGGCCAGGCCGTCCAGGCCGGGGTCCGCGAAGACTCTCTCGAGAGTAGCCAGCCAGTCCGGCGCGGGCACGCAGTCGTCGTCGGTGACCGCGACGACCGGCCGGGTCGTCCGCGCCACGGCGGCGTTCTGGGCGACGGCCAGCCCCTGGGCGTCCTGCCGGACATAGACGAGGAGCAGGGGACCGCCGAGCCTCTCCTCGACGACCCCTTGCGTGCGGTCGTCCCGGCTCTGGTCGACGATCACGACCTCGGCCGGCAGGAGGTCGCCGGCGGCGAGAGCGTCCAGGCAGCGGGCCAGAGCGTCCGGCCGGTGGCGGGTGGAGATGGCGACGCTGATTCCGTGGGCGCGCCTCACGGCTCCTCCCCTGGCTCCCCATCAGTCAGCCGGTCGTAGAGATCCTCGTAGGCCGCGACGCAGCGCTCCCAGCCCAGGTGGGCGCGGGCCCAGGCGTGGGCCCGCGCGGCCAGGGCGGCCCGGCGCGCGGGGTCTTCGATCAGGCCGGCGACAGCCTCCGCGATCTCCTCGTCGGTCCGCGCCAGGAGGACCTCGCCGCCGTCGGTCACCGCCAGCCCCTCCACGGCGAGCGGGGTGGCGACCACGGCCTTGCCGGCGGCGAGCGCCTCCACGACTTTGACCCGCATGCCGCCGCCGAGGCGCAGCGGCGCCACGACCACGGCGGCGCGGTCCAGCCAGGGCTCGACCGACGGCACCCGGCCGGTGACCACGACGCCCGGGCCGGCGTCGCGGAGGCGGTCGGGCGGCTCCTCGCCCACGAGGTGGAGGACGGCGCCGGGGCGCCGCCGCCGCACGAGCGGGAAGATCGTCTCGGCGAGGCGGACGGCCGCGTCGATGTTGGGCGGATGGCGGAAGCTCCCCACGAAGAGCAGCGAAGGGGGCGGCTGCCCCAGCGGATCGAGAGGCCGGTCCGGGATCTCTGCCCCGAACGGGATCGTCACCACGGCGGCGCCGGGAGAGCGGGCGAGCACCTGCTCGCGGTCCCGGGCGGTGAAGGCGACCACGGCGTCCGCGTGGCGGATCACGCGGCGCTCGTAGCGTTGCCACGCGAGGAGATCGAGCCAGCGCTCGATCCGCTCTTTGCCACGAGCGGCGCGCCAGCGCTCGCGAGCGGCCGCGGCGCCCGGCTCGTATTCGACGAGGACGCGCCGGACCCGGGCGCCGTCCAGCGCGGCCAGATACCGGCCCATGACCGCGTACTCGGCCTGGACCACGCCGGGACGCCAGTCGCGGACGAGGGAGAGCAGGCGCTCCTCCAGGGCGGGCACCGCGCACAGGCGCGCCCAGGCCGGCTCTCCCGCGAGCGGCGAGGCGAGGAGCATGGCCCCTTTGCGCAGGCGCTGTCCCAGGTTGGCGGAGCGGCGCCGGTCCGGCCGGGGGAGCTCCTCGATCACGGCGCAGCGCTGGCGCAGGAGCGGGTCCACCGGCGGCTCGTCCTCGCCGCGCAGGCAGAGGAGGGCCACCTCGCGCCGTGCGGCGAGGCCCGCGGCGAGGTGCGCCGTCACCCGCCCGCCGCCGTGCGCCGCGTCGAGGCGGGGAGCGAAAGGCGCGAGGAGGACGATCCGCCTCGCCTCCCTCATCCCGGTCCCTCGAACAGCGCGTCCGCGGCCTCGGCGAGGAAGGTCACGTAGACGGCGTCGAGGCTCTCCACGGGAGCCGTCCCGGACTCCGCCGGCAGCTCGGCGCGGCGCGCCACGATCTCCAGCCAGGTGTGGAGGAGCAGCAGCGGCACGAAGCGGGGGTCCACCCCGAGCCGCCGGCAGTAGCCGTCCACGGCCTCCCGGGCGGCCCCGGCAGCCCGGCCGGGACGCGCGGTGAGGAAGAGCTCGCGCAGGGCCGCGCGGCGGGACGCGGCGCCGGAGGCCCGCCGCGCCTGCTCGTGCCAGTGGGTGACGAAGTGGAGGAGGTCGCAGAGCGCCGGCCCGGGGCGCAGACCCTCCCAGTCGACGACGCTCAGCTCTCCACCCGCGCCGGAATCACGGAACAGGTTCCAGGGGGTGAAGTCGCGGTGCCGCCAGACGATGGGAAGCGGGAGGCCGGAGAGGGTCCCGGCATGGCGCAGGGCAACGGCGAGGAGCCGCTCCTCGCTCTCCGACGCGCCGGCCAGCCGGCGGAAGGCGTCGAAGGGCGCCTCGATCCATTCGGCGGTCTCGCGGGGTCCCCAGGCCGCGCGGCGGACCACGGCGCCGGCCTGGAATTCGGTCAGCCAGGACGCGGCGAGCCGCAGATCCCCGATCTTGGCGCGCAGCGGCCGGCCCCAGCGCACGCCCGAGCGCTCCAGGCAGACCCCCGGCGCGTAGCTTTCGCTCCCGGCCACGGCCGTCCCCCAGCGGACCATGCCGCCGGGCCGGGGAATGGCGCGTTGCGCCGCCTCGTCCGCCAGCTCGCGGGCGCGGGCGAGGAGCGCCTGCTCGGACTCTGTCTTGGCCACGAAGACGGCGCGCCGGGGGATCTTGAGGACGGCGGCCGGGCGCGCCGCGGAGATGGAGAAGGGGAGGAGGACGGCCCGCTCGGCGCCGTGGCTCAGCAGAAGGGGAAGAAGATCGCCGGGTGGTCCATCCTCCCGCCCTTTCACCGCGATCAGAGCGAAACAGCGGGTGAGGAGCCAGGCGCCGCGCCCGCCCAGGCGGCGCAGACCCGCCTCGACGAGCCGCTTGCGCGGCGTCCGCGCCGGGTAGAGGGCCTCGGCCCACCAGCGGAGAGCTCCGGGGGCGTGGAGCGGCGCCGCGAGCTGGTGGCGGTCGAAACCCGGCCAGACGGCCCAGACGCCGGCCGGGCGCAGGCCGAGGCCGCGAAGGCGCCGCAGGGCCTGACGCAGGGCGAGCCCGAAGGGGGCGGTGAGCCGTGGCTCCTCGACCTCGGCGTAGAGCACGCCGCCGGAGGAGAGGCCGCGGGCCGCCTCCCAGGGAGGAACGCCGCACCCGTGCAGGACGGCGACGGCGTCCGCCGAGCCTTCCGGCGGCAGCTCGCGGCTGGCGCGGCGGGCCAGGCCGGACTCCTCCAGCAGAGAGGTCAGGCCGGGCGGCCCGCCGAGCAGGGCAAGGTGCCGGTAGGCCCCCTGCGGCGGCGCCGGAAGGAGGAACCGCCAGTCGGCCCGCGCCAGACCGGCGAGCGGGAGATCCTCCTCGCCGGCAGACCGGGGCCCGCGCTCCGTCCCGGCGATCACGGCGAGGCCCGTCCGCCGAGCAGGAGCCGCCACAGGCGTACGTCCTCGGCCAGCCGGCGCCGCCGGCCGGGGTCCTTCGCGGCCAGGAGCTTGAGCGAGTCCCGGACGAGCCACTCGGTCATCGTGGCGGAGACCGCCCAGCGCAGGCGGGTCCGGTACGAGGGGGGATAGTGCCGGCGATAGAACTGCTCCAGGCTGGCGAACTGCTGGAGGAACATGGCGGCCCGGCGCTGGCGCGTGCTCGCCCCCTCCACATGGACGACCCTCGCCTCGGGAGTGAAACGAACTTCCCAGCCGGCGGCCCGCAGCCGCCAGCAGAGGTCCATCTCCTCGGCATACAGGAAGAAGGAGGCGTCGAAGCCGCCCACAGCCTCGAACGCCTGCCGCCGGATCGCCATGGCCGCGCCCTTGACCCAGTCCACCGAGCACGCCGGCCCCGGAGCCCAGACCGGCAGGAAGCGCCGCCGGAGGCTCGGGGCCACCCTCACGAGCCGGTTCAGCCAGGTGCCGAGGGCCAGCAGGTTGAACGGGGTCAGGAAGGGATAGCAGGAGGGTTGGTGCGAGCCGTCCGGATCGAGCAGCCGCGGGCCGGCCACCGCCGCCTCCGGGTGGCGGTCCAGCTCCCGCCGCAACGCCGCGAGCGCTCCGGGCGCGACCTCGGTGTCCGCGTTGAGCAGCAGGACGCAAGGCGACCGGCAGGCCGCGAAACCCTGGTTGGCCGCCGACCCGAAACCGCGGTTGTCCGGATTGGCGATCAGCCGGACCCAGGGGAGCTCCTTGCGCACCATGTCCGCGCTGCCGTCCGGCGAGGCGTTGTCCACCACCACGACCTCGTCGGGCTCTTCCGGCCGCAGGGACGCCAGGCAGGCCCGCAGGAGGTCGCGGGTGTTGTAGCTGACGACGACCGCGCCGATGCCGCGAGTCACGCCGCCCCCTCCGTCGCGAGCAGCTCCTCGTAGAGCCGCTCGAAGGCCGCGGCCGGTCGCTCCCAGCCGAGATGGGCGCAGGCCCAGCCGCGGGCGCGGCCGGCGAGGGCCGCGCGCCGCTCCGGGCTGCCGAGGAGGCCGGCCACGGCCGTGGCGAAGTCGTCGTCCGATTCGGCGACCACGACCGGCGCGTCCGCCCCCTGCGGCAGGTCCAGCCCTTCGACCGCCAGAAGGGAGGCGACCACCGCCTTGCCGGCCGCGAGCGCCTCCAGCACCTTCACCCGCATGCCGCCCCCCAGGCGCAGGGGCGCGGCGACGACGGCCGCCCGGTCCAGGTAAGGCGCGGCGTCCGGCACCCGGCCGGTCACCTCGACGCCCGGGCGCGCCAGCCGGCGGACCTCGGCCGGCGGCGCGTCGCCGGCGAGCACCAGCCGCGCTCCGGGGCAGCGCCGTTCGACCGCGGGAAAGATCGAGGCGGCCAGCCGCACGGCGGCGTCCACGTTCGGCGGGTGGGTGTAGTTGCCCAGGAACAGGATGGACGGAGGGTCCGTCCCGAGGGGATCGAGGGGCCGCTCGGGCAGGGGGACGCCCACGGGGATGCACTCGACTCGAACGCCGGGGGCGAGGCGGCGCAGGGCCTCGGCGTCGCGGCCGGTGAACGCCACGACGGCGTCGGCGCCGCGCAGGAGCCTGGGCTCCAGCCGCCGCCAAGCTCGCAGGTCGAGCCTGTGCACGGCGCGGGCGAGCCCCGTCGACCGGCTCAGCTCCCCCTCGGCCCCGGTGACCGCCGGCTCGTGCTCGACCAGCACGCGCGGAACGGGCCGGCCATCCAGCGCTCCGAGGTAAGGCCCCATGACCGCGAGGTCCGCCTGCACCACGTCCGGACGCCAGGAGAGGCAGAGGGAGCGCGCCCGCTCGGCGAAGGCGGGCGCCGCCCAGCGGGTCACGTTCATCGGCCGGCCGCCGAGGAGCCCGCCGAGGAGGCGGACCCGGCGGCCGAGCCGGCCGTTCGCGGTGGCGGGAAGCGCCACCTCCTCCAGCCGTTCGCACCGCTCCGCCACCTCGGGGCCGGGCGGCGGGTCGCCGGGCCGGCGCAGGTAGACGACGGCGAGGCGGTGCCGCGGCGCCAGGTGGACCAGCAACCCGGCCAGCGCGCGGGCGCTGCCCAGCGGGGCGTCGGCCCGGGGCGGGAACGGCGCCAGGAAGAGCAGCCGTAGCGGACGGGGCTCGGCGGCGGTCCCCATCACCGCTTCAGCTCCCCCTCAGGGCCCCTCGCCAGACCGAGACCTCCTCCGCCAGCCGTTCGCGATCCGGGGAGTCGCGCGTCCACCCCAGGCGCAGGCGGTCGCGGCCGAGACGGACCAGCATCGCCGCCCGGATCAACCCCTCCAGGACGGCGGCGCGGGCCGGCGAGTAGTGCCGGCGGTAGAAGAGCCGCGCGCCCTGCACCCGCCGCACCGCCATGGCCGCCCGCACCTGGCGCGTGCTCGCGCCCCCCACGTGGACCACCGTGGCCACCGGCGCGAAATGCACCTCCCAGCCCGCGGCGTGCAGCCGCCAGCAGAGGTCCACCTCCTCCGTGTACATGAAGAAGACCGGATCGAAGCCGCCCACGGCGTCGAAGGCCTCGCGGCGGAGGGCCAGGGCCGCCCCGAGGAGCCACGGCACCCGCCGCGGCCGGTCGTGCGCCCCGTGGCTGAGCAGCCAGCGCTCGCGCGCCGCCGGCACGCGGGCCAGCAGCCGTCCGGCGGCCGACTTCTCGACCGCCATGCGGAACGTGCCGATGAACGGGAAACAGGAGGCCTGAAGCGAGCCGTCGGGGTTGGCCAGGCGCGGCCCGGCCACGGCGGCGCGCGGGTTCTCGTCGAGATAGCGGGCGAGGCGTCGCAGCGTCCCCGGCTCCAGGCGCGTATCGCTGTTGAGGAGCAGCACGTACGGCGAGCGGCAGAGGGCGACGGCCTGGTTGCACGCCGGGCCGTTGCCGCGGTTCTCCGCGTTCACCTGGAGTCGGGCCTCGGGGAACTCGCGGCGGACCATCCCGGCGGTGCCGTCGGTCGAGGCGTTGTCCACCACCACGACCTCGGGAGGCGCCTCCGCCCGCACGGAGGCGAGGCATTCGCGCAGTAGGTCCCGCGTCTCGTAGGTGGTGATGGCCACTCCCATGGGGGTGGTGGAGGCCTCAGAGGATGTCTCAGAAGTCCTCGTACAGTCGCCGTTGCGGGCCCTCACCCCCGTCCCCTCTCCCGTCGCCGGGAGAGGGGCGCCCCCGCCCAACCCCTTCTCTCTGCTGTGTTTTCCCCCTCTCCCGGCGACGGGAGAGGGGGCCAGGGGGTGAGGGCTCAGCGGTGCGGCGCGCACTTTCGAGACACCCTCAGGCTGCGCCGTTCCCATTCCTCCCCCTGCCGTTGATCTCGCCGTAGAGCTCGCCCACGGAGCGGACGAAGGAGAACCATCCGAACTGCTTCGCGGCGAAAGCCCTCCCGGCCTCGCCGAGACGGGCGGCGAGCTCGCGGTCGCGCAGCAGCCGCACGATCCCGCGCGCCAGGTCGGGCGACCAGGGACCGGTCAGCAGGGCGACGTCGCCGTTCAGCACGGCCCGGTGGGCCGGGATGTCCGTGGCGACGATCGGCTTGCCCGCGGCCATGTAGTCGAAGACCTTGAGCGGCAGGTTGTCCCCGTAGGCGCGCGGCGAGACGACCACGTCCGCCAGGGCGAGGAAGGCCGGGATCTTCTCCCGCGGCTGCCGCTTGACCACCCGCAGGGCGCCGTCGCGCACGAGAGCCACATGGCCGCGCTCGACCGAGGTCCCGCCCGAATCCGAGGCGCCGACCAGCACGAACACGACGTCGGGGACCTCCGCGCGGACGTGCGGGATCGCGGCGAGGAGCTCCGGCAGCCCCTGGTACGGCTCGAAAGTCCCGCTGTAGAGGACCACCGGCCGCCCTTCCGGGACCGCGATGCTCCGGCGCAGCGCGGCCACCTCCTCCGGGGACGCGGCCGGCAAGGTGGCCGAATACTGCCACTCCCGCAGGCGCACCTCCGGCGCCAGCGTCCGCACCCGTTGCGCCAGCCCCGCGCTGCTGACCACCGAATCGGCGCGCAGCAGCAGCCATCGCTCCATCCGCCGCAGGGCGAGCTGCGCGGCCGCGCTCCGGAAGGCGATGTGCTTGGCCATCTGCTCGGGCAGGCTCGACTGCATGTCGTAGATCACCGGCACGCGGAACCGGCGGCCCAGCAGCACGGCCAGGAACGCGGCCTCCTCCACGGCGTGGATGCAGCAGTAGCCGCCTTCGCCGAGACGGCGCAGCAGCTTCGGGACCAGCGACAGGTCGAGCAGGACCTTGCGCAGCGAGAAGCCGACCGGCACCCGGCGGAACCGCAAGGGGTTGGAAGTCCGGAAGTAGCGCACCCCGGGGATCTCGATCGTCTGTCCGACCGGGTACGTCAGGATATCCACCTCGTAGGAGAGCTGCGACAGCGCCTGGAGAAGCTGGCACACGGCGATCGGCGTCCCACGATCTTCGTAGAACGGCTCCGGCGCCACGACCAGAACTCTCGCCTCCGGCACGCACACCCCTCTTCCAAGTTGAGCTACGGACACAGAACATTGTTAAGCAGGATGTATGCCACGTCGGAGAAGGAAAACGGAGTAGCGCTCGTCGGCAACCATGCTGAGGGGAAACCGGGCGAGCAGAGCGCTGCGGACCGCGGGGCAGGCGGGGAGAGGACCGGTCGAGACCAGCAGGACGCCGCCCGGATGGCGGCCGACCTGGTCCTGGAGCCGCCGGCAGTACGCTTCCTCCGGGAGGCGCTCCACCCGCTCCCGGTTCCACAGGATGAACGTGCCGGTCTTTCCGCTGTTCGGGTAATACAACGCTCGTTGTAAATATCCTCCCACGGGGCTCGCCCCATAGTCCTGCTTGCCGGCGATCGGCATCCCCGCGAGCCCCTGCCGCGCGATGAATTCCGCCGTCGCCTTCGCGGCGGAGAACGGCAGGGCCAGGTCCAGCGCATAGAGCGTGACGGCGCCGATCAGGTGGACCAGCAGCAACCCGGTCAGCCAGGCCTCCCGGCGGGACCGCGCCCGCTCTTCTCCCCCCTCGCCGGCGAGCCAGAGACAGGCGGTGAGCAGCACGAAGTGGTGCCCGTGATGCCGCAGCGACCCGAAGTATTTGAAGTACGTGAAGCCGAGGAGGGCGGCCGTGCCGGCGGCGTACAGAAACACCGCCGGCCGCGCTCCGCGCAGCAGCCGGACGGCGAGGGCCACCAGAACGAGCGCGGCGAGCGCCGAGATCCAGTAGCTGAAGCTCCACAGGAAGCTGGTGTTCCAGGCCGCGTAGTCGCCGGCGTCGGGCAGGGGGAGATAGGCGTGGACGAGCGTGGCCAGGGTCATGTAGGCCTCCTCCGCCCCCAGCCGCAGCCACCAGGAGGTCGCGTAGCCGCCGTCGGGCGGAGGGATCATCTGGATGGCGGCGACGGCGGCCCCGGCGCCGAACACCAGCGCGGCCAGCGCCGCGTCCCACGGCCGCGCCGCCACCGCGCGCCGGAGCCCTTCCGAAGCCACCCCCTCATAAACCAGAGTCGCCGCCAGGACCACCGCAAGAATCCAGGCGTACGGGTTCGAATTGGCCAGCAAGGCGAGGACCGCGCCCAGCGGCAGCAGCCTCCGGAAGCGCGCCGGATACAGGGCGCAGAAGGCGAGGACCAGCAGGAGCCCCAGGGCGTAGTTGCGGCTGACGACCCCGTATTCGTAGAGAGGGAAGTAGCCGAAGGCGAAGAGCGCCCGCACCCGCGGCGGGAAGGGCGCCCAGCGGGCGAACAGGAAGACCGACGCCGCCGCGATACCCAGGTGGAGGACCTGCATCGCCTCCGGATTCCGCGTCCACCGGCTGATCCCCCAGAGCAGGAGATGCCAGAGCGCCGGGTGCCCCTCATAGCGCATGTTGTGGAGCAGCTCCGCGGGGGACCGGCTGTCCGCGGCGAGCATCCAGGCCTGGAGCTCGTCGCGCCACATCTCATGGCGGGCGATGCCGATCCCGGCGATGACCAGGAAGGCGAGCGTCACCAGGGCCGCGAAGCGCGTCCGCGATTCCATAGAGCGTGAGTGTACCGGGGGATTGAAAGACTGTAGAGACGCCCCGTGGGACGTCTCTCAACAGATCGGAGGCGAAATCATCGAGATCTAGCCGTATCGCCTGGCGGGGGGAGACGCTCCACGGGGCGTCTCTACAAGGGCAGGATCGCGTCGACCGGGATCACCAGATCCGGGAACGCCAGCGGCGCGATCCGGTCTCCCCGGCGGAGGCGCCGGACTTCGCGGTAGCCGTCCCGCGAGGGGGCGCGATAGACCTCCAGGACGTTGTCGTTGAGGTTCACCAGCCAGGTTTCGGGGATGCCGCTCCGCGCGTACAGGGGGATCTTCCTCCGCCGGTCGTGCTCCAGACTGGAATCCGCCACCTCGATCAGGAGCAGCACGTCATCCGGTGTAGGGTGATCGCCCCGATAGAAGTCCGAGCGGAAACGGAGCACGGCGATGTCGGGCTCGGGCTCCGAGAAATTGTTCAGATAGACCGGGTTCTGGACCGCGACCACGGCACGGTCCGCCAAGGGGGCGGTGAACAGCCGGTTCACGTGATTGACGCACCCGGCGTGACCTTTTCCGATCGGAGTCATGCGGAAGATTTCTCCCTCGATGAGCTCCACCCGATCCGCGGGCTTGAGGATCCCGGCCTCCGCCATCGCGTAGTACTCGTCGCGCGTGAACAGCCGTCTGAGGGGCTCGGCCATACAATCTCCCGAATCCGAGTATAGCTCCTGGCTCCGGTCGTGGGAAGACATGCCCTTGTCGCGGGAGGGAAGGTCGTTGCCGCGGGTCGCGGCGCCGCATTGACTCCCGTTGTCCAGGGTGTAGGATGAACCAGAGCTAGGGGGGCCGCAAGGCTGAGATCCCTCCGGGGACCACCCTCATCACCTGACCTGGGTCATGCCAGCGTAGGGAAGCGATGCCGAGAATCCACTCCCACTCCGCCGTTCGCCCGTTCCGGCGTTTCCGTCGGCCAGTCCTGCTTGTTAGGAGCCCGCGATGATCGAGCCGTCCGCGCGTTCGCCCCGTCCTGCCATCACCACCGGGCCGCTCCCCGCGTCGCGCAAGGTCTACGTCGAGGGCACGGCGCCGGGGGTCCGCGTGCCCATGCGCGAGATCCGGGTCTCGCCGACGCAGACGCATGCCGGGCTCACGGTGGAGAATCCGCCGGTCACGGTCTACGACACCTCGGGCCTCTACACCGACCCGGACGCGGAGATCGACCTGTGGCAGGGGCTGCCGCCGCTGCGGCGGGAATGGATCGCGGGCCGCGGCGACGTCGAGGAGTTGCCGGCGGTCTCGTCCGAGTACGGCCGCCGGCGCGCCGCCGATCCCCGGCTCGCCGAGATCCGCTTTCCCCATCCCCGCAAGCCGCTCTGCGCCCGGCCGGGGGCCAATGTCACGCAGATGCACTATGCGCGCAAAGGGATCGTCACCCCCGAGATGGAATTCATCGCCATCCGCGAGAACCAGCGGCGGGAGACGGCCCGCGAGCAGGCCGGCGGCCGGGCCTGGGGCGGCGGCCATGGTGGAGGACAATTCCAGCACCCCGGGCAGGCCTGGGGCGCCGCCATCCCGGCGGTCATCACTCCCGAATTCGTCCGCGACGAAGTGGCGCGCGGCCGGGCGATCATCCCCTCCAACATCAACCACCCGGAGAGCGAGCCGATGATCATCGGCCGCAACTTCCTGGTGAAGATCAACGCCAACATCGGCAATTCGTCGGTGACTTCCTCGATCGAGGAAGAGGTGGAGAAGCTGGTCTGGGCCATCCGCTGGGGCGCGGACACGGTCATGGACCTGTCTACCGGCAAGAACATCCACGAGACGCGGGAGTGGATCCTGCGCAACTCGCCCGTCCCCATCGGCACGGTGCCCATCTACCAGGCCCTGGAGAAGGTCGGAGGCCGGGCCGAGGACCTGACCTGGGAGATCTACCGCGACACCCTGATCGAGCAGGCGGAGCAGGGGGTGGACTACTTCACCATCCACGCCGGCGTGCGGCTGGCGCATGTGCCGCTCACCGCGGGCCGCATGACCGGCATCGTGTCGCGCGGCGGCTCGATCCATGCCAAGTGGTGCCTGGCCCACCACCGGGAGAGCTTCGCCTACGAGCATTTCGAGGAGATCTGCGAGATCATGAAGGCCTACGACGTGGCCTTCAGCCTGGGAGACGGCCTGCGCCCGGGCTCGATCGCGGACGCCAACGACGCCGCCCAGTTCGCCGAGCTCGACACCCTGGGCGAGCTGACGCAGGTCGCCTGGAAGCACGACGTGCAGGTGATGATCGAGGGTCCGGGGCACATCCCCATGCACCTGATCCACGAGAACATGACCCGCCAGCTCGAGTCGTGCGGCGAGGCCCCCTTCTACACCCTGGGACCGCTGACCACCGACATCGCGCCGGGCTACGACCACATCACCTCGGCTATCGGCGCCGCCATGATCGGCTGGTACGGCACGGCCATGCTCTGCTACGTCACGCCCAAGGAGCACCTGGGGCTGCCGAACCGCGACGACGTCAAGCAAGGGGTGATCGCCTACAAGATCGCCGCCCACGCCGCCAACCTCGCCAAGGGGCATCCCGGCGCGCAGGTGCGCGACAACGCCCTCTCCAAGGCCCGCTTCGAGTTCCGCTGGGAGGACCAGTTCAACCTCTCCCTCGACCCGGAGACCGCCCGCGCCTTCCACGACGAGACCCTGCCGCAGGAGGGTGCCAAGGTCGCCCACTTCTGCTCCATGTGCGGCCCCCACTTCTGCTCGATGAAGATCACCGAAGAGGTCCGCGAGTACGCGGCGAAGCAGGGGATGGAGGAGCAGGAGGCGCTGGAGGCCGGGATGCAGGAGAAGGCCGAGGAGTTCCGCCAGGCAGGGGCGGAGATCTACTCGTAGGCTCCGCGTGCCGGATCTGGTACACTGAAAATCGTGGATTCCGGTATCTGCGAGTTCTGTAAGAACAACATTCCAGTCACGGAGGAGCGGTGCCCTCACTGTGGGCGGGTAGGGAAAGCCCCCAATGTCAAGGCCGCCGAAGCTGAATCGGAGAAGCAGGCTCTCGACGAGCGGTACCAGGCGTCGCTCTGGGATGCGGACGGCCGGAGGTGCCGTGATGTTGTCGACGCCTTCGAGGCCGCGGCTGCCGGCTCGCAGGCCGTAATCAACTGCCGGCTCGAAGTCCTCGAGCGCCTGGCCTCCTGGGACGGAGAGATCTACGCAAGCTTCTACCAGCGTCTTGAGGGAGGCATTCAGTTGCCTTACGGGGACCGGTGGGATCACCTGCGCCAACTGGCGGATGCCGCACTGTTCCCTCTATACTTCAGACAGATCCGGTTTGCCGCGCTGTCGCTTGACGGGGTAGGAGTGAAAAGCTACGGTCCGTGCTCGGTGGCCCTTAAAGAGGAGCTGATCGCACACCGGTCATCGGTGTTCGAGGACAATGCCGCGGTGTTCTTGAGAGACCGAGGCTACCAGGTTCCTGCTGGGAGCCGTGCCGTCTGGCGGGAGAGGTCAAAGCTCTGCGTCGCCAAGCTGGCTTTCCGCCTCCAGGCGAACACAAGACCGGACGAATTCGCTGCCCTGCTCCTTGAGCAAGGTGCGACTCCTGAGCACGACCGTTTCGTCGAGGTGCATGTTTGGGGACCTCTGACGGTCCGCACCTTCGAACGTGTCACCCTGAGCCTTCCCGGCAGGCCCGGGCAGGCATTTCGCAAGGCGCTCCTAACGAGGCTGGGAGCGGTTGGGGTAGGGTTGGAGATCCGGTGATGCAGGCGGTGATCTCGGGACAGGCAGGCGTCGCGCTTCTCGTGGAAGGAGAGAAGCTGTCGTCGATCCATGCCGGCAACGCTGGCGAGATCATCCCCCGCCGCGACCGCGACTTCCCCTACCTCTTCCAGGACGCGACGGACCTCCAGTTCGTCGAAGACGTTGAGGTCCCGGAGGTCGCCCGCCAACTCGAGATTGCCACCGCGAAGGCGGACGCCCTCCACCTCGCCCTGATCCTCCTCGATCCGCAGCTCACGCCCGACACACGCCGGGATGCCGCCGAAGAGCTGACGGAGCTCCTCGCGACGGAGGGTGTCCTGGAATACGTTGAAGGTGTTCTCTACGCGCATCCCCTTCCCGGTGCGGCCGACCTGCCTGGGGCACTCTCCTGCTGCACTGGGCGATCCGAGCCGGCCCGGCAACTCCTCCTCCGGCTACAATCTCTCCAAGGGGAAATTTCCGAAGTCTATGAGGCTTGGGAGCGGATTCCGGACGGTGTGTTCGGGACCGACCAAGATCGGGCCTACGCCTTGGCGGTGGCAGTCCGGGGAGGGATCTTCCGGAACCTCGTAGTGATCCGGGCGAGCGGATCCCTAATCGATCCCCGCGTGCTCAGCGAGCCAGGGATGACTCCGTGGCTGGCCCTTCCATGGAAAGCCCTCGTTCAGGGATGGATTGCGGCGTTGCCCGACGAGCAGCCGCAGGAAGCAAAGTCCGAGGAGGGGGCTGCGCGCGGAGCAGGATACGTGGACCGGCTGGTGGAGCGCGGCCGAGATCTCGAGAGCTGCAGCCGGGTCGAGGTGAAAAATCAGGTGGACCAGGCAACCTCGATGATGTCGAGCGCCTGGAACAGCGTGGCCGACCGTATCGACGAGGCAGTCACCAAGGCCCTCCACCGCCTGGGCGTGCCCACCCGTGACGAGATCCGCACCTTGACGCGGCAGGTCGAGGAGCTCAACGCCAAGTTGGAGGAACTCAAGCCACGCGTGCCCCCGGCTGCCACGCCGGAGCGAGCGATCGTGAAGCCCCCGATCGTGACTCCCGGATCCCCCGACCCCACAGACCCTTCCAAGATCGTCGCTGGCTGGAGAGGGACTCCGAGCGGAAGGTGAGTGGTGATGACGTCACCCGCAGGGGGGCGGAACAATAGATCTCGATGTTCGAGCACCGCACTGAGCCGCCCGTCTCCCGCGCGACCTTCATGCGGCGGATCCTCCGCCATGGGGCCGTGGCCCTCGCCATCCTCGGTGTCTCGCTGCTGCTGGGGATGGCGGGCTATCACGCGTTCGGAGGGCTCTCCTGGCTGGACGCCTTCCTGAACTCCGCCATGCTGCTCGGCGGCATGGGGCCGGTCAATCCCATCAAGGAGCCCGCAGGCAAGCTGTTCGCGGGTTTCTACGCGCTCTACGCCGGGCTGGTCTTCATCACAGTGGCCGGAATCCTGTCCGCGCCCGTGGTCCACCGCATCCTGCATCGTTTTCACTGGGAAGAAGAGGACGGAGAGGACGACTCTGTGTCCCGGCCCCGCCGGAAGTCTCCAGGACGACCACCGCTCTGACATGGCGGCCGTCGCGATCCCTTCGTCACTTCGCGGAACGCGGAACGCTCACCGTTACCATCTGCCGCGCGGAAGCGCCGTCGCCGTCCTGGCAGGTGATCACGATCGTGTAGACGCGGCCGCTCCCTCCACCGGACCGTTCGGCGCGGAGACGCACCCGGTGAGCGTCCACGACCTGCCAATCCGGAGCGGTGTCCCCGTCTCCCGTGCCGTTGACGGGCTCGTTGCTGGTTACGCTCAGCGCGCAGAGGGGAGCGGGGTCGCGGTCGTCGGTCACGCTGTAGAAGACGGTCACGTCGATCATCTTGTGGTTCGGCGGCCAGAGCGTCGTGCGGCTCGCGGACACGCCGGTGATGACGGGCGGGGCGTTGACGGCCCCGAGGTAGCGGGCGAGGGCGAACTGCCCGATCCGGCTGGGGTCGGGTTCGGTGGCGTAGCCGGCCACGACAATGCGGCCGTCCGGTTGGCTCGCGGCGGCATAGCCCTGATCGGTGAGGCCGAAGAAATCGGTGGTCACCCGGCCGGCCGCGCCGAAGCTCGTGTCCAGGAGCCCGCCGGGGGTATAGCGCGCCAGCGCGAAGTCGTAGTCCACGAAATCCGGCCCGTTCCGGGCGAAGCCGGCCAGGACAATCCCGCCGCCCGGCTGGAGGGCCACGGCGTGCGCCTCGTCCTGCTCGCCGAAGAAATCGAGGGTGGCCCATCCGCCCGTGCCGAAGCTGGTGTCAGGGCTGCCATTGGGGAGGTAGCGCTCCACGAGGAAGTTGAAGTTGGCGCCGCTGATGCGCGAGCCCGCGACGACGATCCGGCCGTCCGGCTGGAGGGCGGCGGCGAACCCGAGCTCGGAGCTCAGGATGGAGTCGCTCGTGGTCGCCTTGCCATCCCCGCTGAAGCTCGGGTCGAGGCTGCCGTCGAGGTTGTAGCGCGCGAGGGCCACGCGCGTGGCCACGGGCGAGAAGGCATACCCAACGGCGACGATGCGGCCGTCGGGCTGAGCGAGGACGTCCCGGGCTACGTCGTCCCGCCCGAAGAAATCGGTCACGACCCGGCCACCGGCACCGAAGCCGGCGCTCGCGCTGCCGTTGCTCTCGTAGAGGGCGACCGCAAAGTCGTGGAATTGGCCGACGATCCTCGTCCCCGCCACGGCGATGCGGCCGTCCGGCAGGAGGGCGACTCCCTCGGCCAGGTCGAAGCCGCCGAAGTCCGTGGTGACCAGGCCACCGCTGCCGAAGCCGGTGTCCAGACTGCCGTCCGGGTGATAGCGCGCCAGGCCGAAGTCTTCCTGGAGATGGCCGGCTCCGGAGACCTTCCCGGCCGCCACGATCTTGCCGTCCGGCTGGAGCGCGAGGGCGGTCACCTCCGAGCTGCGCCCCGGGAACACGGTCGTGACGATGCCGCCGCTGCCAAAGCTGGCGTCCAGCGTGCCGTCCGGGAGATAGCGCACCAGGGTGAAGTCCGAGCCGCCGGATCGCGGCACGACGCCGGCGGCCACGATCTTGCCGTCCGGCTGGATGACCAGGGCCGCGGCCCTTCCTCCGATGGGCTCAAACCTCGTGATGACCTTGCCGCCAACGCCGAAGGAGGGGTCGAGGTCGCCGGCGGCGCCCGCGGCCGGCTCCGCTGCCAGCACCATGGAGAGGGAGAGGATGAAGGGGAGAACGGAAGGTGAGATCCGCATGAGCGCCGGCCTCCTCAGGCTGCAATCGTTCCTGGCTCGTCTTCGAGAAGGACACTGATCCCCGCGCTCTCCCTTTATAGCGCCGCGTTTCAACCTTTACAACGAAATTGTGTCTTGGCGATGTGCCCCAGGAGGGATATGTGACTCAGTCGCGTCCGTCCATCGTGGCGGAGTTTCCGACAAGCTCATCCCACGGACCCGGAACGTTCCTCCTCACTGGGCAGCCGCTGCCCTGTTCGGGCAGTCGCTGCCCTGCGAGGGACAGTGTCTGCCCTGTTTGGGCGACCGCTGCCCTGTGAGGGATGGTAGCTGCCCTGTTCGGGCGGTTGCTGCCCTATGAGGGATAGTGTCTGCCCTGTTTGGGTAGCGACTGCCCTATGAGGGACGGCGGCTGCCCTATGAGGGCAGCCGCTGCCCCTGGGGGATGGCGTCAGGGAACCGGCTGTCAGGTAGGAATTTTATCGCTCTCGGGATCGGAGGCGGAGGCCTGGAGGGATGCGGAGAGCTCGGCTTCCTGCCTCTCCGCCTCCACCGGGCGGCGGCGGGGCTGCATCTTGAACTCGGCCAGCTTTTCGCTACCGTACCCGTATTTCGTCCGGAGACCGGACCGGATCTTGGTGGCCACGACCCTTGCCCGGTTCTTCAGGGTGTCGAGGTCGCGGGAGATCTGCTGGCGGCGGGCGTCGAGAGCGCAGCGCTCGGCGTGGAGCGTCGTCGTCCTGTCCGCCAGAAGCTGGAGCTCCGAGCAGAGGTCCAGCAGGTACGGCAGCTCCTCGGCGTTGTTGCGTACCGAGGTGAAGAGGTGGTACCACTCGGCCGAGTGGCTGGCGAGCGATTCCTTGGGCATTCGAATCCCCTCTAAAGAAGAAGACGGGTTGTCCGGAAAACGGCAGAAGTGTACCAAAAGGGGGTCAGAGGGAGGAGAAAAAAGCGGGGACGACCGGAGGATGAGATTGTCGTCCCCGTGAGTCCGGGTTGAAAGAGGTTGTGGCCTCTACCTAATAAGTTGCCGCACCCCGGTTTTTTTTGACACTCTCCCCAAACTTTTTTTGACTTTCTTCGGATCGGCCGGCGGACGAGCCTCTGGCCCGCTGGAGATCCTCCCCACTGTAGAGACGCCCCGTGGGGCGTCTCCTGCCGCGGCGCCCTTGATTTCCAGGAATCTATGCGATGTCGCGGGCACCCTCCGGAGGAGGAGACGCCCCACGGGGCGTCTCTACAGTGGGGAATGCGACAGATCGCTCGGCGGCAAAGTTAGCGCCTATGGGGCTTTGGCCACGAGAGACCACACCTCTCCGAACACCGGGTGCAGATCCGCCGCGACCCCCAGCTCCAGCCGCTCGACGGCAAGGGCCAGGGAATCGTCCCCGGCCGGCGGCAGGTCCGGCCAGCGGAGGCTCAGGCGGTTGAGCCCGCGCCGCAGCGACTCTTTCGGAAGGCGCAGGCTGGAACGCGACCAGCGCTCGCCCGCCTCCACCATCCCGACCTCCTCGCCGTTGACGGCTACGGCCACCTGTCCGGTCCGCCCTGGCAGGCGGAGGGTGAGGTCAAGCGCGACATCGCGGCCGGCGTCGCAGACGAGGCAGAAGCTGGTCTCGGGCCAGGGCGAGCGGAGGTAGGCGCGGCCGGGGAGGTCCTCGGAGGGCATGACCTCGGGGTAGAAGCGCTCCAGCGGCTCCCAGAGGTACGGCGGACGCGAAAGGTCGGTCCCTTCTTCCCGGATCGCGTGGTGCTCCAGGAGCAGGCGGGTGATCTCATCCCGGACCGGCCGGCCCCGGCGCTCCAGCACCGCGGAGATCGCCTCCAGGACCTCGGCGTCCAGGAAATCCCACTGCCAGCCGTGCTGGAGGAGGAGGCGGTAGGAGGAGGCGAGGTTGCGCTGCTGGGCGGCGGTCAGGACGGCGGGGCCGGGGGCGCTCCGGGCGGCGATGAGATCGAGCATGGCGGGCTCGATCCCGGGAGAGACGTCGAGCGCGGCCTCGCACCAGTGCCCCAGGATCGGCCGCTTCGGCCCGGCGGTCAGCAGGCGGTGGGCGCAGTGGATGGCGGCTCCGAGCCGGGCCGTGGCCTCCGCCTCCGGGGTGATCCGCGGCGCCGGGAGGCGGGGGAGGAGGGATCGCCAGTCCTGCTCGGCCTCGATCATCCCGGAGAGGTTCAGCACCTCGGCGGCCACGGCGGCCATGGCCACGTGGATCCCCTCGGTAGTCAGGTGGCAGTAGTCGAGGAAGAGCCGGCGGTCCGGCAGGGGAGATCCGGTGTGCCCGGCGAAGACCTCCGGAAGGTCGACGTTGAGGAAGCCGTGCCGGCGGCAGGCGTCCCGCAGGATCCCGCGGACATCCGACGTCGCCTGCGGAGCGCTCAAGAAGGCCAGGGTGGCGTACTGCGCGGCGTCCACCTCGGAGCGGCAGGCCTCGGCGGCTCCGGCGAGGTCGCCGAGCCCTCGCCTCGCCCGGGCCAGGAGGCGCCAGGAGGTGGGGCAGAGGCCTTCGTCCAGCTCCAGCATGTCGCGCGCTCCGGCCTCGGCGGCCTTCCAATCCCGCGATTCCAAGCGCTCCACAATCTCTCTATAGAGGGAGTGCCAGCGGGCCGTCCGGTCCCCGGGGAGCCAGGCCACGGGCTGCCGGGTCTCCCAGTCGGCGAGGTTGATCTCGGGGATCACCACGACGACCGGGATGCCCACGGCCCGGGCGATGAGAGCGATCTCGTCGAACACGGCCTCGGCGGACTGCCGGAGCCGCTCGCGGGCGAGCTCGACGGGGCCGCGGAGCCCGGACTCGCGGAGCGCCTGGGCGTAGCGCCGCCGCGCCTGGACGGAGGGGGCGTAGGGTGAGACCTCCGGCGTCTCCAGCAGGTTCCAGTTGTTCCCCACGAACAGGACCAGCGCGTCGGGGTTGATCTGGAGGGCGCTCCGCACGGTGTCGAGCAGGCCGGCGAGGGTCTCGTTGGTGCGCGCGAGGTCGATCACCTCGAAATTTTCCACGCCGCCCGCGGCGCGGAGCTGGTCTTCGAGCGCCATGGCCGGGGTCAGGTGGGGAGCGTAGAGGTAGCCGGCCGCGACCGATTCGCCGAAGAAGCAGACCCGCAGCGGAAGCTCGGACTTCTTGGGACGGAGGATCTTCCGCGCCGCGTAGTGGTCCCCGAACGGCCCTGGATCGGGGCGGACGAAGGCCGGCTCGCCGTCGATCTCCGCCG
Source organism: Thermoanaerobaculia bacterium (assembly GCA_036380715.1). Lineage (GTDB taxonomy): Bacteria > Acidobacteriota > Thermoanaerobaculia > Multivoradales > UBA5704 > UBA5704. The sequence continues at coordinate 46,057 of DASVEF010000312.1, forward strand.
GCTGCCAGATGCTGATCGGCCGTGGCCGGCCCGCGAGAGGAGGTGGACGGTGCTCCATGTCTGCGGCGAGCTCGAATCCCGGGTTGCTGGACGTTGAGCCTCAGGAGGATCGGTCCATGGCGAGGAGCGCCTCCTGGGCGGAGCGGGCCTCCTCCATGCGTCCCAGCGACCGGAAGCAGTCCCGCGCCGCCCTCAAGTGGTCGCGGGCCTGCGCGCGCTGCCCCATCCCGTTGGAGGCGATCGCCATGTACGTCAGGATACGGCAGCGCCACACCGCGATCTCCTCGAGGTGAAAGCTCTCGATCAGCGCCAGGACGGCCCGGCACAGAGTCAAGGCTCTCTCGCGACCGGCGTCGGGTGTGATGTCGCCCAGGCCCTCGGCGTAGACCTTCGCCAGGAGCGTCACCGTGGCGAGCCACATGATCAGGGCATCCCGCCAGAGGGCCCGGACTTCTTCCTCCGAAGGCAGCCTCTCGTACTCGGATCTCAGGAGATGGTCGATCTCCTCAGCGCGGAAATCGCATTCGTCGACCAGCCCCAGGATGGCCTCCCACAGCTCCAGGGCGAGGAAGAGATCTCTCATGGCGGGTGCGAGGTCCAGCGGATCCTGGGTCAGCTCAAACGCCTGCTGGCCGGGCCTCGCTCGCTCGAAGAGCGCGTGGGCCTCTGCGGAGGCGGCTGGATAGAGGGGCCGGGCCGCGCGGAAGTAGTCCGCGACCGGGTCCGCCGCTGGCTTTTTCCCGATTCGTCGCAACCACATCACCGGCCCTGGGCGGCTCTTCCCAAGGATTTCGCCGGCCGTACGCCGGGCGAAGAGATACCGGATCTGCCAATAACAAGAGGGGAGACCTCGTTTGCCGACGAGCTTGCGGCCGGTCTCTCCCGCAAAAAAGCTGAGGATCGACGCTTTCCCAAGATCTGTGGAGAAGGCATAGTGCTCGTCCGTCTTGAGCGGCACCTCCGCCAGGGATGCCCTCTTCGACAACCTTGCCGATACGGTCCGGGCATCCTCATCTTCCGGAGCGATCGTGAGGACCCGCTCGATGGCCGACAGCGCTTGCGCGTGCTCGCCCTTGAGGCCCAGCGCGATGCTCTGATTGTGCCAGACCGCGGCGAGCCGCTCCTCGGTCTTGAGAATCCTCTGCGCGTAGAAGGTCGCTTCCTTGACGTTGCCCTTCTGGTGGCTGCGCAAGGCCCGCCGGCACCAGGCAGACGCCAGGTCGATCTCCACGTGCAGTGAGGCTTCCAGATGTCTCAGGGCCTCCTCATAGCGGCCGAGCCGGATCCAGGAGACCGCCCGGTTCCGGTGCTCGACCGCCTGCTCGGCCAGGTAGAGAACGCCCATCTCGGGGATGGCGGGCATGGCGGGGTCGTGAAAGTCTCGCGGCAGCGTGTTGATGGAAAAGGAGGAAGCCGCGTCGTCCGAAAGCGTGAAGAACACCTCTTCTTTCGGCAGGGAGGCCTCGTGCTGCCTGCACAGGGGAGCGAGCGCCCGCACCAGCTCGGCGAAGCTGCTGAAGCGGGCTTCCGGCTCCTCCTCCAGGCAGCGCGAGAGGATCTCGATCAGAGCCTGCGGCGCACCGGGGAGCAGGGCCGGGAGGTCCTGGCGCGCGTGCCGGCGTCCTTGCGAAGCCGTCCGCCGGGCCGGACCGGAGGAGGCGGGCAGGCTGCCCGTCAACATCTCGCAGGAGAGGACGCCGAAAGAATAGATGTCCGACCGGGAGTCGAAGCGGCCCGCCAGGTCCTCGGGCGCGCGGTAGGCGTACGTGCCCGGCGGAGCTGCGCCCGCGGCCGAGTCCTCGGCCGCCAGAATCGAGATCCCGAAGTCGGCGATCTTGGCGGTTCCACGTCCCGTCAGGAGCACGTTCTCGGGCTTGAGGTCGCGGTGGGCGAGCCCCAGCGACTCCTGCGCGTGCTGCATGCCGAGGCAGATCTGCAGGGCCAGCCCCAGATACTCCTGCAAGCCGAGCCCGCCGCCATCGAGGCGGCTGCGGACGGAGCCCTCGACGTACTCCATCAAAACATGATCCCTGCCCTCGACCTTGACCACGTAATGGGCGCGGACGATGTGGGGATGCGGGCTCAAGAGGATCCAGCGCCGGGCCTCCTCGACGAAGCGCTCGGCCAGGCGCGCGTTTCCGGTCGGGCTCTTGTAGGTCTTCATCGCCAGCCGGCCGCCGGCCGCCGCTTCGAGGATCGTGACGAGGCCCCATCCCCCCTCGCGTGTTTCCACGATGCGGTAGATCTTGCCGTCGGTGTCTTGGAGAGCCGTCCGCTGGCGCGTCCAGCGCGGGGGCGCCGGGCTCGCGAAAGGGTTTCCCGGGGTCCATCGGTTGAGAGGCGGCATGGTGTTGCTCCCGCGCGGGATCAGAGCGGCGATCCCGGCGTGTTGATCGGGACGGAGGCGGCCGGGGCCGACCGGATCTCCTCCACGAGATGGCGGAAGGAGCTCTCTCCCAGACGCTGCCGGAGCCCCTCGCGGGTGTTGCTCTCCGTCTCGAGGACGGCGAGGAGAAGGTGTTTCTCTCTGACCTCGCCGGAGCCGTCGCGCAGGGCTGCCTGCTGGGCCTGCCGGATGTCGGGTCTGTCCTCCCAGCGAAAGTCCCCGTAGGGTTGCCCGGCATCGACGAGAGCGTGGCTCACGTAATCCTGCAGCTTGCCGCGGATCTCCGCGGAAAGCCCGGGCTGCAATCGATCCAGGGAGCGCTGCGCCAGCCCCTGGGGAATTCCGAGCAGCGCGAGGAGCACGCTCGGAGTGTAGACGGGGATCCCTTGACGCCGGCAGATCTCCCTCTGGGCCTCCAGCATGACATACAGGCCTGAAGCGATCGGCACCCTGACCGCGGCGAGCTCCTCGTAGAGCAGGCGGTGCAGGTGAGGGCGCAATGAATCCTTGAAGCGCGAAGGATCCGCATACGTCCCCACCAGACCCTTGGCCTCGATCTCCTGGCGGAACTGCACGACCTTCAGGAGCTGGAGCGCCTCTTCCGGGCTGCGCGGAGGGGGGGCGGGCGCCTCGCTGAAGTAGAACAGGATATAGGGGCTGCCCTTCTCCTGCCAATCGGCGTAGGCGCGGCGGAACTCCTCTTCGGTGCCGGAGCTCGCCAACTGGGTGGGGGTGCCGAAGCGCCGGGCGAGGATGCCGAGAAAGATCTCGAAAGAGCCGATCTGCTCGTTGACGAGCGCCTGCGGGCGCCCCATGGCAGGTCGCGTGTCGCGCCATCCGTCCACGATTTCGAGGACCAGCCCGAGCTCGCGGCCGACCGTCCGGTTGAGCTCGGCGACGACCTCGGCGACCTGCGCGCGCTCGATCTGCAGGTCCTGCGGGGATGCGATGAACAGCCTCACCTTGTCGACTTGCTGCATGGCGGTCTGCTCCAGACGGGCTCACCCGGGAGTGTCGGCAGGCTGATGTTTCGAAGTTACGCCGCCCTCGAGAGTCTCGTCAAGTCTCATACGAACGTATACAGGTCCCGGCGGATCGCGCTCTTGCTCTGGCGCGGCCTCCAGGCTGCGAGCAGGTCCGGCCAGCTCGCCGGCAGCATGGCACGATCGAGGAGGAAATCCTCTAAAACCAGGGCGTCGATCCCGGATGTCCCGAGGCTGAAGAGGGCGTCCACGGGAGAACAGACGATCGGCTCTCCCGCCACGTTGAACGAGGTGTTGACCAGCAACGGGCAGCCGGTGCGGCGGCGGAACGCTTCGAGCAGGGCGGCGTAGCGGGGAGAGACGGCGGGATCGACCGTCTGCGGGCGCGCCGAGCCGTCCACGTGAGTCACTGCGGGCAGATCCAGCGGCGAGGTCACCCGGCAGGTCTCCAGCATGAACGGCGACGGGTGATCGAGGTCCAGGTGCTCCGTGGCGCGGGCCTCCAGGACGCTCGGCGCGAAGGGGCGGAAGGCTTCCCGCTTCTTGACCAGGCGATTCAGGCGGTCGCGCATGCCGGGGTCGCGCGGATCGGCGAGCAGGCTGCGCGCGCCGAGCGCCCGGGGACCGAATTCCATGCCGCCGTGGAACCAGCCCACCACCTCGCCGCGGACCAGCCGGTCCACGACCGCCTCCAGCAGGTCGGCTTCGCGCCTCCGGAAGTCCAGGACGGGCAGGCCGGCCGCGGCGAGCAGGCCGGAGATCCCGTCCGCGCTCCACCTCGGGCCCAGATAGGCATGCCGCATCGGCTCGGAGTTTGGGCGTTCGCCGGTCAGCTCCACGTGCGCCAGGGCCGCGGCTCCCAGGCATCCGCCCGAGTCGCCGGCCGCCGGCTGGACGAACAGCCGGCCAAAAGGTCCCTCGCGCAGGATGCGGCGGTTGGCGACGACGTTGAGCGCCACGCCGCCGGCCATGCAGAGGTCGGGCAGGCCGGTCCGGCGGTGCAGGTAGGCGACCTTCTCCAGAAGGATCTCCTCCAGGATTACCTGGAGGCTGCGGGCCACGTCCTGGTGGAAGCGCGTGACCTCGGCCCCGCGCGCCCGCGGCGGCGCTCCGAACAGGTCGCAGAGCCGGTCCGAGTACATCCGCCGGCCGCGCACGAAGTCGAAGAAGGAGAGGTCGAGCGTGTAGCGGCCGTCCGGCCCCGGAGAGACCAGCCGCCGCATCTCGTCCAGGTGGCGCGGCTCGCCGTAGGGGGCGAGCCCCATGACCTTGTACTCGCCGTCGTTGACCTCGAAGCCGAGATAGGCGGTGATCGTGGAGTAAAGGAGGCCGAGCGAGTGGGGGAAGTCCACCTGCTCGAACCGTTCGAGCGACGCGCCGCGGCCGGCTCCGTAGGTGGTCGTGGCCCACTCCCCGACGCCGTCGACGGTCAGCACTGCGGCCTCGGGGAAGCCGGAGAAGAAGAAGGCGCTCGCCGCGTGCGAGGCGTGGTGCTCGACCAGGCGGACCGGCCCCTCCCAGCCGAGCCCTTCGCGGATCGCCCGCTCCGGCTCTCCGGGGTCCATCCATTGGAAGTCGGGCGGGGCGCCCTCGGGGACGCCGGCCCAGAGCTGGCGGGCGAGCTTGAGGGACGGGATCTCGTAGTAGGCGACGCAGTCGAGGTCCGCGATCCCGATCCCCCCCGCCTCCAGGCAGAAGCGGAAGGCCGACACCGGCAGCCGCGGATCGTGCTTCACCCGCGAGAACCGTTCCTCCTCCGCGGCCGCCACCAGCCGGCCGTCTTGCAGCAGGCAGCAGGCCGACTCGTGGAAGAAGGCCGAGATGCCGAGGATGTTCACTCCGGAAGGCCGGCGGCGAGGCGGCTCTCTCTCGCCTGCTCGTAGAGGATCAGGACCGGCTTGTCCCCCAGGACCTCGCGGACACCCTGCCGCAGGGCGTGCAGCTCCGCGGGGGAGATGCGCCGCTTGCCCACATCGAGGCGCAGGGTGGCGGTGACCACCCCGTCCGCGCCCGCCTGGTACTCCTCGGACAGTGTGACCGGGCCGAGCCGGCGGGTCCGGCCGGCCGGCAGCGGCTGCGGGACGAAGCCGGCGGGCGGCACCACGCGGTAGCGGGTTTCCGCCTGGAACGGGCGGGTGAAGACGTAGTCCGCCGCCCGGGCCTCCGCCGCCCCGGCCTCCTCTCCTTCGGCGGGGAGGAGGTCGTCGGGCAGGCGCTCCAGCAGCGCGCCGGGGAAGACCGCCACGGCCGCGCCGGCGACGCCGGTGACCCCGCGGCCGGTCTCCGAGACTTCCAGGTGGAGGCGGAACGGCTGCGACAGATCCTCGGGCTGCGAATGGTCGAAGGAGGTCAGGATCCCTTCGTAGGCCGCGGCCGCGTACTGCTCCAGCCTCCGGCGCGCCGTCACGGCCTCCAGGCCCGCGTAGTAGGCGCGCAGGGCCCGCTCGGCGGCGCCCCAGTAGCGGGTGGTCTCGATCACGCGCGCCGGACCGAGGTCGGCGAGGTGGACGTCCCGCGTCTCCAGCTCCCGGTTGTCCGCGGCCGCGGCCTCGGGAGTGCGCACCAGGCCGCCGGCGGTGGGGCTGGCGATCAGCGCCAGCCGGCCCTGGTCGTCGACGGGCAGCTCGCCGGCCCGCGCGTAGGGATCGGTGGGGTCGATCCACACCGCCGGGCTTCCCGGCACCACCACGATCGCATGGTTGAAGCCGCCGAGCCCGGGGAGCGCCTCCTCGACGTCCGGGTCGCCTTCGCCGGCGTTGAGCAGGGCCACGTAGGCCGGGATGTCCGAGGCGCGCAGCAGCGCCGTCAGGAGCACCGCCTTGTCTTTGCAGTCGCCGAGCTTGCGGCGCAGGGTCTCGGCGGGGGCGCGGGGGATGAGCCCCCCCTCGCCCAGCTCGATCCCGGTGTAGCGGATCTCCTGGGAGATCCTGGCGAGGAGCCGCTCGATCGTCTCCATCTGCGACGCGGCCGGCACGCCGGCCGAACGCAGAAAGGCCTGCAGGTCGGCGCCGCGGATCGCCTGGTCGACGATCGCGGAGTAGCGCCGCGCGATGTCGGCCCAGGAGCGTCCGGTCGAGAAGGCGACGTAGGCGAAGCGGGGCGTTTCGGGAGGGAGCCCGGGCTCAGGGATCGCGAAGGCCGGGAGGTCCCGCGCCTCGAAGGTCAGGCGGCGCCGGCCTCCGGCGGTCTCCTCGCGCGGCGTCACGCCGGGCAGGAGGCGGGTGGCCCAGCGCAGCGGAGCGCCCGCCGGGGCTTCCACGATGGTCCGCGAGAGGCGGACCGGCACCGGCATGGCGAGAGGCCGTATGCGCACGGTCCCGCCGGCGAAGAAGGGGGTGGTCTCCCGCACCATGACCTCCTGCTCGACCACCGCGCCCGGGCCGGTCGCGGGCAGGGGAGCGCGCAGCAGCCGCCCGTCGCCGAACCTCTTCGGAGAGCTCGCGGCCTCGGCGTTCTCGGCGATGGTCGCCGGGTCGAGCGCGTGCACGGCGCCGTCCGGCGTGATGACGCGCGCCCGCAGCCGCGGCCTCTCCTGGTGCCAGGGCGACCAGCCCTCCTCGAGGGTCGACCAGCTCTCGTGCGCCGCCGCGCTGTCAATCCGGTAGACCAGGCGGTAGGTGTAGGTCTCGCGGCCCGCCTCGTCGTACTCGTAGCGCGTCTCCGCGAACAGGACGGCCACGCCGTCCCCGCCGGCCGCGATCCGCGCGGCCGCCCGCATCATGGCGGCGGGATCGGCGGTGAAGGCCGGGGCGTCCCAGGGCTCCCGCGGCGGAGAGGCCGTGGCCTGGGAGGGCAGGGAGAGCCCGGCCAGGAGGGCGAGCAGGAGAAAAAAGGCCCGGAGACGATGGTCGTGGCTCCGTTTGCCCGAGGGAGCGACTGGCAGCGCCTTCAGGCGCGCACACGAAGGAGCGGACGCAGGGTAAACGGAGCCACGACTGGAACGAGAGGGGGGCGGCATCGTCTCTCCTCGAACGGATGGGACAGCGGATCGTAACACGCTGTTCGGGCGGCGCCGGTCGCGAATTCGGCGATCCGATGTACAATGCGCCTCTGTACATCGATCGACGTAGAGACGCGCAGGACCGGCCTACCGAACGCCTCCGGAGTCTTCGCTTCGTCGTCCGGCGTCCAGAAAGCTTTCTCTAGGAGTGATGTCATGAGTATGCAAAGCATTTCCCGGCGCGTCTCGCTCGCCCTGCTGCTGGCGGCGCTCGCCGGCGGCCCGCTGGCGGCCACCAGCTTCGTCATGGTCTCGGACGAGGCGCTCGTGGACGGGGCCCCGCTCGCCGTGGTCGGCCGGGTCGCTTCGGTCGACCGCGAGGCCGGCCTGAAGATCCAGGGCGGCTCCATGCCGGTGACGGAGTACGTGGTGGAGGTCCAGGAGTCGCTCAAGGGGCAGGCCCCGGGCCAGCTCGTCAAGGTGCGCGTGCCCGGCGGCGTCGGCGGCAACGGCCTCGCGCTCAAGGTCTTCGGCGCGCCGAGGTTCCACCAGGGGGAGCGCGCGCTGCTGTTCCTGGAGCCGGACGGCCGCGGCGCCTTCCGCCTCGCCCACTTCCTGCTCGGCGCCTTCCACGAGGTCCCGGCGGACGGCCGCAGGCTCGCGCTGCGCCACCTGAGCGAGGCGCGGGAGATGCGGGTCACCGAGACCGGCGTCGCGCCGGCCCCGGCGGCCAAGAAGGACCCCCTGCGCGACTTCGACCAGTTCGCCCGCTGGGTGGCGGCGCGCGCGGGGAACCGGCGTCTGGAGACCGGCTATCTGGTCCAGGAGAACGAAGCGGGGCGGCTGCGCCAGATCGCCGGCAAGTACACCCTGTTCGAGGACCCGGACGACGGCCGGAACATGCGCTGGTTCAACTTCGACACCGCCGGCGATGTGAGCTGGCGGGCTTTCGCCACCGGCCAGCAGGGCCTCGCGGGCGGCGGCTACGCCGAGTTCCGGCGCGCCCTCCAGGTCTGGAACGCCGAGACGCAGACTCCGATCCGGTACCAGTACGACGGCACCACCACGGACTCCAGCGGCCTGCACACCGAGCCCAGTGGCGAGCCGGACGAGCTGAACACCATCGTCTTCAACGATCCGCGCGACGACATGCCGACGTTCAGTTGCACCACCGGCGGCGTCCTCGCCTTCGGCGGACCCTGGTACACCTTCGCGACGTCCAACTTCCAGGGCCGGCCGTACCACCACATCGTGTACGCGGACATCGTGATCAACAACGGTCTGGGCTGCTTCTTCACCGGCTCGACCGCCAGCGAGGACGCCGAGGAGCTGTTCGGCCACGAGCTCGGGCACACCCTGGGCCTCGACCACTCTTGCGGCGACGACGGCGGACCCGATCCGGAGTGCGACAACCCGACGCTCGACAACGCCATGATGCGCGCCTTCATCCACGGCGAAGGCCGGGGAGCCCGCCTCAACAGCGACGACCAGAGAGCCGTGCGCTTCCTCTACCGGCAGAGCGGGCTCGCGGCGCCCACCAACCTCGGCGCCTCGCCGCTGAACACCACCGAGATCCGCCTGATCTGGGAGGACAACGCCGCCAACGAGACCGGCTACCGGATCGAGGCCAAGGTTCTCGGCGGCGCGTACGCGGAGATCGGCACGGTCGGGGCGAACGTCACCTCGGCCGACGTCATCGACCTCGCCCCGGCCACCGGCTACAGCTTCCGCGTGCGCGCCACGAACGCCTCCGGGAACTCCGACTACTCCAACGAAGCGACCGCCGCCACCCTCGGCGAGATCGGCCCCTGCGTCGAGGACGCCCACACCCTCTGCCTCAACAACGACCGCTTCCGCGTGCAGGTCGCCTGGCGGATCGCCTCGGGCCAGACCGGAGTGGGCTCGGTCGTCCCGGTCACGTCCGACGACTCCGGGCTGCTCTGGTTCTTCGACGCCAACAACTGGGAGATGCTGGTCAAGGTCCTGAACGGCTGCAGCGCCCCCAACCCGCGCTACTGGGTGTTCTTCGCGGCGACCACCAATGTCCAGTACACTGTTACGGTGACAGACACCCAGACAGGAGCGGTGAAGGTCTACTTCAATCCGCTCAACACGACCTCTCCTGCCGTGACCGATACGGGCGCATTCGCGACCTGTCCGTGACGAGCCGGCGACATCCCTTCGCGCCCCCCCACGGCGCCGCGGCCGCGGCGCCGTGGGGGGGCGCGGTTATCGATCATCTGCTATTATCGAATCAACTTTCGGTCGTCAGGCGCCCTCTCCGCCGTGAGGCGGTCAGGACCACCGTCCTGAGACCCGCGCCGGCGACCCCCGGCTTTGCAGAAGAAACGGCCGGTTTCGGCCAAGGAGCGACAGACAGATGGGCAGGAAGCTCTTCGTAGGAAACCTCAACTTCAAAACCACGAGCGACGACCTGAAGGACCTCTTCGCCGAAGCAGGGACCTGCGAGTCGGCCACGGTGATGTTCGACCGTGCCACCGGCAAATCGCGGGGCTTCGGCTTCGTCGAGATGAGCACCGACGAGGAGGCGCAGAAGGCGATCACGGAGATGAACGGCCGTGAGCTCCAGGGGCGGAACCTGAACGTCAACGAGGCCCGCGAGCGCACTCCCGGCGGCGGCGGCGGGGGACCCCGCGGCGGCGGCTATGGCGGCGGGTACAGCGGCGGCTACGGCGGAAGCGGCGGCGGCTATGGCGGCGGTGCGAGCCGCGGCGGGTACGGCGACCGCGGCGGCAGCGACTTCGGAGGCGGCGGCTTCGGCGGCGGCTTCGGCGGCGGCGACAGCCGCTCCTTCGGCGGCGGCGGCGGCGACCGGAAGCCGCGCAAGGAAGGCGGCAGCCGTCGCGGGCTGCGGGCCAAGAAGCGCAGCCTGTAGCGCTCACCGGCTTCGTTCGCGAGCCCCTCCTTACGCCCCGCTCTCCGTGGGGGATGGAATGCCACCATCTCCCCCCGCGTTGCATCCAGTGAGCCCGCGGGCGGGTCTCCGCGCCTCGCCAAGCGCCGCTAAATCAAACGATCGACAGGCTTTGTGCAGCTTGTGACCGGCGGTCACAAGAAGTGATAGACTCGGTGCCCGCGGAGGGAGGCTGAACCGATGAACATGGTTGGAGAGAGCTGGGTCACGACGAAGTTCGAGGCCCTGGAGGATTGGGCGCAGCGCAACTCGTTCTGGCCCTTCCCGTTCGGGACCGCCTGCTGCGCCATCGAGTTCATGTCGACGGTGTCCAGCCACTACGACGTCTCCCGTTTCGGGTACGAGGTGGTGCGCTTCTCGCCCCGGCAGAGCGATCTGCTGCTGGTGGCCGGCACCATCAACGACAAGATGGCCCCGGTCCTGAAGAAGATCTACGACCAGATGTCCGATCCCAAGTGGGTCGTCTCCATGGGCGCCTGCGCCTGCTCGGGCGGCTTCTACCGCGCCTACCACGTGATGCAGGGGATCGACGAGATCATCCCGGTCGACGTCTACGTGCCGGGCTGCCCGCCGACGCCGGAGGGGCTGATCTACGGCATCCTCCAGCTCAAGGAGAAGGTCATCCGCGACCGCCGGAAGCACGCTGCCCGCCAGGAGGGCGCGCAGCAGTCCGAACCCGGGAAGGAGACGATCGGTGCCGACACTGGCCCCGCCACCGCCTGAGACCCTGACCTCCCCCGAGCTGGAGGCCGTCCGCGCGAAGTTTCCCGAGGGGAGCATCACGCCGCAGGAAGGACCCAACGTTCCAGGAGACCAGCCGACCTGGATCGTTCAACGCGACGCCTTGGCCGCCGTGGCCCGCGAGCTCAAGGAGAACCCCGCCACCCAGTTCGACCTGGGGCCGGACCTCTGCGGCGTCGACTTCCCCGACCGCGCGGAGCGCTTCGAGGCGGTCTACCACCTCTATTCCATCCCGCGCGGGGCGCGCCTGCGCCTCAAGGTCCCGCTGCGCGAGGACGACGCGGTTCTCCCGTCCCTGATCCCCGTCTGGAAGGGGCTCAACTGGTTCGAGCGCGAGATCTACGACATGTTCGGGTTCCACGTCGAGGGGCACCCGAACCTGCGGCGCATCCTCTGCCATGAGGGGTTCCAGGGGCACGCCCTGCGCAAGGACTATGATCCGGCGCGGCGCTGGATCCTCACCGAGGACAAGATCTACAAGCCGCACTTCGATCTGCCTGAAGGCGAGGACGACCTCTTCGAGCGGATGACCGTCAACATCGGCCCGTCCCATCCGGCCATGCACGGCACCTTCCGCCTGATGGCCGTGCTCGACGGCGAGACGATCACCGCCTCCGACGTCGAGATCGGCTATCTCCACCGCTGCTTCGAGAAGATGTCGGAGACCCACACCTGGAGCCAGGTGATCCCCTACACCGACCGCCTCAACTACTGCTCGGCCTTCATCAACAACGTCGGCTACTGCAAGACGGTGGAGAAGCTGCTGGGCGTCGAGCCGCCGCCGAAGGCGGTGTGGGCGCGGACGATCCTCTCCGAGCTCTCCCGCATCATGGACCACTGCGTCTGCAACGGCACGACGCTGGTCGACGCCGGGGCGCTGACCAACTTCTGGTACCTGTTCCAGCCGCGCGAGGAGATCTACGGCCTGCTGGAGGCGTGCTCCGGCGCCCGCCTGACCGTCTCCTACGGGCGCATCGGCGGCTTGGCGAACGACCTGCCGCCCGACTTCATGGAGCGGTGCCGGAGGCTGCTGGAGATCATCCCGCCGTTCGTCGAGGACGTGGAGACGCTGGTCAACAAGAACCGGATCTGGATCGACCGCTCCGTGGGGATCGCCGCGATCTCCGGCGAAGAGGCGGTCAACTGGGGCTGGACCGGCCCCTGCCTGCGGGCGAGCGGCGTCCCCTACGACGTGCGCCGGGCTCACCCCTACGACCTCTACGACACGGTCGACTGGGAGGTGCCGGTGCTCTACGGCGGCGACGTCTACGACCGCTTCCGCATCCGCATGATGGAGATCCGCGAATCGCTCAAGATCATCCGCCAGCTCCTCGACCGTGGCATGCCGGACGGACCGCACATCGTGGACGACCCGCACATCGCGCTGCCGCCCAAGGAGGCCTGCTACAACCAGATGGAGGCCATGATCTACCACTTCAAGCTGGTCATGGACGGCATCCAGGTGCCGGCGGGCGAGATGTACTCGGCGACCGAGGGCGCGAACGGCGAGCTGGGCTTCTACGCCATCAGCGACGGCACGGGCAAGCCGTACCGGCTCCACGCCCGGGGGCCGTGCTTCCCAATCTTTTCCACTTTTTCCCGCCTGATCAACGGCGGCTCGGTCTCCGACGCCATCGTCTCGCTGGGCGGCCTGAACATCATCGCGGGAGAGCTCGAACGATGACCCAGCCGATCGCGCAAACCGCGCAACCGACTCCGCCCCCGCCGCCGCCCGGCCGGCCGGTCCTGCGGACGCCGTATCCGACCGAGGTGAGGCCCTACAAGCCCGGCTTCGCGGAGCGGCTCTACCTGCCGCTGCTCGGCGGCCTCGTGGTGACGATGCGCCACTTCCTGCGCAACCTCTTCGGGCGCAGCAAGATGTACACCATCGAGTACCCGGAGAAGCGGCGCGAGTACAGCCACCGGTTCCGCGGCCATCACATCCTGACCACCCGGCCCGACGGCTCGGTGCGGTGCGTGGCCTGCTACCTGTGCGCGCAGGCCTGCCCGGCCGAGTGCATCCACATCGAGGCGGGCGAGCACCCGGACGTCAACATCGAGAAGTACCCGGTCGTCTACGAGATCGACATGCTGCGCTGCATCTTCTGCGGCTACTGCGTGGACGCCTGCCCGGAAGAGGCCATCATCATGAGCAACAACTACGACATGGCCTACTTCACCCGCGAGCAGTCGATCGTCGGCAAGCCCGACCTGATGAAGCCGTTCACCTTCGACGAGAGCCAGCTCGGCTACCGGCCGCGCTTCCCCGAGGAGGACGCCAAACGCTCCCGCATGCGCCGCGACGCCTTCGACCTGGTGCAGGCGGCCAAGCGGGCCCAGGAGCTGGAGGAGACCGCGGCGCGGGCGGCGGGGAGGTAGGCCGAAAACCACCCCCTCGTGCGGTTCCTCGCGTCCCCCTGCATCATGACCCCCAATCGAGCGGGTGCTCTGGTAAGATCTCCGGGGCATTCTCCTTGGATTTTCTTTGTTCTCACTCCCTGAAAAGAGAGGACCATGAGTACGACAGTCGCAGAGAAAGAGAGACGCGAGGTCCCGCTCGAGAAGCTGGATGAAGTCGTCATCCGTTTCGCCGGCGATTCCGGCGACGGCATGCAGCTCACCGGGACCCAGTTCACCAACACGTCGGCGATGATCGGCAACGACCTGTCGACGCTGCCCGACTTCCCGGCCGAGATCCGCGCGCCCGCCGGCACCCTTCCGGGTGTGTCCGCCTTCCAGGTGCGCATCGCCGACTACGACATCCACACTCCGGGCGACGCTCCGGACGTGCTGGTGGCCATGAACCCGGCGGCGCTCAAGAAGGAGCTCAAGGATCTCAAGCAGAACGGCGTGATCATCGTCAACACCGACGAGTTCAACACCCGCAACTTCGCCCGCGCCGGCTACGCCGTGAACCCGCTGGAGGACGGCAGCCTCGCCAAGTACCGGGTCTTCCAGGTGGCGCTGACCACCATGACCCGGCGTACGCTGGAGGGGAGCGGCCTCGACAACAAGTCGGCGGAACGCTGCAAGAACATGTTCGCCCTCGGCATGTGCTACTGGCTGTTCAGCCGGCCGCTGGAGAACACGATCGCCTGGCTGCAGAAGAGCTTCGCCAAGAAGCCGCACCTCGCCGAGGCCAACATCAAGGTGCTCAAGGCGGGCTGGAACTTCTGCGACATCACCGAGCTCTTCCACCACCGCTACGAGGTGCCGGCGGCCGCCCTGGAGCCCGGGGTCTACCGCAACATCACGGGCAACACGTCGCTGGCCCTCGGCCTGATCGCGGCGAGCCGGCGCAGCGGTCTGGCGCCGTTCCTCGGCGCCTACCCGATCACCCCGGCGTCCGACGTGCTGCACGAGCTGGCGCGCTACAAGAACTACGGCGTCACCACCTTCCAGGCCGAGGACGAGATCGCCGCGGTCTGCGCCGCCATCGGCGCCTCCTTCGGCGGCGCCCTGGGCATCACCGCCTCCTCCGGCCCGGGCATCGCGCTCAAGGCCGAGGCCATGAACCTGGCGGTGATGACCGAGCTGCCGTTGATCGTCTGCAACATCCAGCGCGGCGGCCCCTCGACCGGCCTGCCGACCAAGACCGAGCAGGCCGACCTGCTGCAGGTCATGTTCGGCCGCAACAGCGAGTCGCCGATGCCGATCCTCGCCGCCGCGTCCCCCAAGGACTGCTTCGACATCGCCTTGGAGGCGGTGCGGATCGCGACCAAGTACATGACCCCGGTCGCCATCCTCTCCGACGGCTACATCGCCAATGGCTCCGAGCCCTGGAAGCTGCCAGAGATCGAGGATCTGCCGGACCTGCGGACCGAGTTCCGCACCGATCCCGAGGGGTTCAAGCCCTACCTGCGCAATCCGGAGACCCTGGCGCGGCCGTGGGCCATCCCGGGCACGCCGGGCCTCGAGCACCGCATCGGCGGCCTCGAGAAGGAGGACGTCACCGGCAACGTCTCCTACGACCCGGAGAACCACGACAAGATGGTCCGGCTGCGGGCCGAGAAGGTGGAGCGGATCGCCAGGGACATTCCGCCCGTCGAGGTGCACGGCGACCAGGACGGTCCGCTGCTCGTCCTCGGCTGGGGCTCCACGGCCGGCGCCATCAACGGCGCGGTCAGCACCGCCCGGCGGATGGGCATGCGGGTCAGCCGTGCCCACCTGCGCCACCTCAACCCGTTCCCGGCCAACCTGGGCGAGGTGCTGTCGCGCTTCGACCGCGTGATGGTGCCGGAGATGAACCTGGGGCAGCTCGCCCTGCTGCTCCGCGCGCGCTATCTCAAGGACGTCCTCACCCTCAGCAAGGTCGAGGGGCAACCGTTCACCCGCCAGGAGATCCTGGACAAGATCGTCCAGTTGTTGGAGACGAACACCCATGTCCACTGAGGCGACGACTCTCACCAAGAAGGACTTCCAGAGCGACCAGGAGGTGCGTTGGTGCCCGGGTTGCGGGGACTACGCGATCCTGTCGGCCGTGCAGTCGGTCTTCCCCGAGCTGGGAATCCCGCGCGAGCAGTTCGTGGTGGTCTCCGGGATCGGCTGCTCCAGCCGCTTCCCGTACTACATGAACACTTTCGGGTTCCACTCGATCCACGGCCGCGCCCCCGCGGTGGCCACCGGCCTCAAGCTGGCGCGGCCGGACCTCGAGGTCTGGATCGCCACCGGCGACGGCGACGCCATGTCGATCGGCGGCAACCACCTGATCCACACCCTGCGGCGCAACGTCGGGGTCAAGATCCTGATGTTCAACAACCGCATCTACGGCCTGACCAAGGGGCAGTACTCGCCGACGAGCGAGCTGGGCAAGAAGACCAAGTCGACCCCGGTGGGCTCGGTGGACTACCCGTTCAACCCGCTGTCGCTGGCGATCGGCTCCGGCGCGACCTTCGTGGCGCGCAGCGTCGATATCTTCCAGCAGCACCTGCGCGACACCCTGCGCCAGGCCGCCCAGCACAAGGGAACCGCCTTCGTCGAGATCTACCAGAACTGCAACATCTTCAACGACAAGGCGTTCACCTACATGACCGAGAAGGACACCAAGGACGAGAACGTGCTCTACATGGAGCAGGGCAAGCCCCTGGTGTTCGGCAAGAACAAGGACAAGGGAATCCGCATGCGCGGTACCCAGATGGAAGTCATCCAGCTCGGCGACGGCCTGGGTCCCGACGACTGCCTGGTCTGGGACGCGACCCTGGAGAACCCGGCGACCGCCTTCCTGGCCGCGCAGCTCCTGCCGCCGCACTTCCCGACCGCCCTCGGCCTCTTCCGCAGCGTCGACGTGCCGGCCTACGAGGAGCGGGTCGTCGGCCAGATGCAGCAAGAGACCGAGCGCCTCGGCGTCGGCAAGCTGGAGGACCTGCTCAAGGCAGGCGATACGTGGTCGGTGCCCGAGCAGGGTGCGGTGAGCTGAGACTCCACTCTTCCCCAAAACGAAGAACGGCCGGCGGAGACGCCGGCCGTTCTCTTTCCGGTCTCATTCTACGGCTGGTGCTCAGTTGCGGGCGTCGCGGCGTTTTCTAGAGCCGCCAAGCGCGCATCGAGCTTCGTATTCTCACTCTGCAGCTCGGCGATCCTGGCCTGCTGGGCCTGAATCCGCTCGTGTTGTGTCAAGGTGTAGAGGGCCAGCTCTTCGATCTTCTCCAGCAGGCGCATTTGGAACTGGCCGAGATTGAGGCCCTGTTTCCTGATTTCCGCCGCGTTCGGGACATTCGGGAGGTGCTTTTCCTGAGCGACGAACTCTCTCAGCTCGTGTAAGGGCATCAGCTCATAGCTCGGCTCGAAGACGTAGTCGGGCGCGTTGAGGGTCACGCCGTCGTCGATGAACGAGCCCCCCGAGACACGAATATCTCCGCCATTTACGTGGAGCTTGGAGGAGGGCGCCTGGGTGCCGATGCCGACATTACCGTCAGATGTGACGCGCATCCGCTCCACGAAGTTGGTGAGTATGACAATTGGCCTGTTGTTGACGCTGTTCAGTCGGGTCGTAAAAGCTGCGTTATCGAGCCCGAAGAAGAGCCCGCTGGTGCCGGTGTTGTCGAAATACTCGATCCCAGGGTAACCCGTCGGGCTGGAGTTCGTGAGCCTGGCAGTTGCTGAGCTTGCGAGGTTCGCCCTGACGTCGAGATGGGCGAGGGCGGGGCTCGCTGTGCCAATCCCCACTCGACCGTCGCTGGCGATCACCAGAGAATCGGTGGGAGCGCCGGCCTTGATCCGGAAGGGCACGCTCGAGCTGTTCGTGACGTCCTTGACCAACAGTTCCGTGTGGTTCGCGCCAATGTCCCAGGTCCTCGCCGAGAGCCCTCCGGTGCCGTCCTGCTCCAGCCGAAGGGTCGGCGTGTTCCCGCTCAAGGTATGGATGTCCTGGGCCGGCGTGGCGGTTCCTAGGCCCAGGTTGCCATTCGTCCTCACATAAAGAGCATTGGCGGGAGCGTCGCCTTCGACCGTAAAGGGCCGACGATTGGCGTCGACATCACGGAGCGTGAAGTATTCTCCTGATCCGAGAATGTCGTTGGCAAAGAGCTCCCAAGCATGAGCGGCCGTAAAGCCATCGGGTTGATCGTCAAAGATGATCTTGGTGTGAGTAGACTCCGTAAGCCGAAGGAAGTATTCGTCGACGTTTTCGTCGCAACGATAACCTATGCAGGCGCCGCCTTTGACGTAGAGGTCCCCTGGCACCACCAGGTTCGGGTCCCCCTCCTGCTGCTCGGCCGTGATCTGGTTGACCCTGGAATCGGAAGGAGTAGCAGCTTCGGATTTACCGGGTGCCAGTGTCACGAAGCTTCCATCCTGAACGGAGAGATAGCCCGAGAGAACCAGCGGCTGCCCAGGCGGTCTGCCAGTCCCCTGCACGAAGCGCAACTCGTAGGTGTACATGCCGTCAGGCAGGAGGCCGCCGTCCCCTTCGGATAGCGTCAGAGATGGAGTCTGCCCGGCATCAAACTCCCGCCGGATAAGCAGGTCCCCGGGGCCAGCGACTGCTAACACGACACGCTCATACTCGACTGTCGGCTGCCAGCCGACATGGCCTGCGCTGAGAGCCATCTCGGCAAGAGGGCGCGCAGGCTCGTGAGTCCCCTCGGATGCGGCTGCGTTCGGGAGCATCCAGGCGGACACGAACAACGCGCAGAGAGCCACTACCGCGACAACCGTTCTTCTGGTGTGCATCGTTCCTCTCCTTTCTCGGTCCTTGCCCAGTCCGCTAGCCGTTCTGCCAACCGGTGTCAAATCTCCTCTAGGATTGCAACCGTTGGGCGGCGACGGTCGGCGGCGGAAGGCTGTCTATAGATAAGTGGATAGTTCTTCAAAATCGTTTCGGCAAGAGGAAGTACATCCCGATGAGGCTTTCCTGGTAATCTTCTTGGCCGGCACTCTAGCCATCGGCCACTGAAGAGAAGCTTCCCGTGACGAGTCTCTTGGAACAGGCCCTTCAAGAAATCCAGAAACTCCCACCGGCGGAGCAGGATGCGATT
Organism: Thermoanaerobaculia bacterium; assembly: GCA_036380715.1. Classification (GTDB taxonomy): domain Bacteria; phylum Acidobacteriota; class Thermoanaerobaculia; order Multivoradales; family UBA5704; genus UBA5704. Next base: position 64,517 of record DASVEF010000312.1, read on the forward strand.
GCGTCGCTCATCCTCAAGGAGATCCGGGACGAGCGCCTCTGGGACGAAAAGTTTGCCTGTTCGCAGGACAAGCTGGCGCGAATGGCCGAAAAGACTCGGGAGGATATTCGGGCTGGTAGAACCAGGGGAGTTAGGGGCTTTTCTGGCTAGAATTGGCCAATAACACCACGAAAAGAGGTGCGGTGGCCAAGCACTGGTTATTTGCCGGCGGCAAAGGCCTCCGGCTGGTCGCCTTCGGCCTTTTCTGGACGGAAAAGTCCTTTGCAAGAAGAAGCTCTTTGCCGCGGGTGAAAGAGCTTTTACCTGCGCAATTGGTCGTTGGGTGCGAGCCGTATGGCGTTGCTGCGACCCAGAGACCTTTTGCTCACGGAAAAGACCTTGAGACAGGAACGGCCGGCGAAAGCGCCGGCCGTCCTCTCTTTACCGGGTCACTTCCAGAACCATCAGCCGCAGGTCCCGTCCTCGACGCAGGCGATGACCTGATCGATGAAGGCTACGGCGTCCAGGAGGTGAGGCTCACGACCGTCTCTTCGCCGGTGACCGGGTCCTTCCAGAGGGCAGGCCCCCCGGAGTCGCCGCCGCAGACCCCACCGTTACCCGCAGCCAGGTTGTTGTTCGTGATCAGATGGGCGGGGATCAGCGCCTGGAAATCTCCGTAGGCCACCCGCCGGACCCCGTCGACGGGGATGTAGACCGCCGGCGGGAACTCGGTAGTGATGCCGTAGCCGACGCGCGTGATCTTCGTCCGCTCGGGGTCGCCCTGGAGCAGGCCCTGGGCATCGAGCTCGTCGAGGAAGCCGAGCCCGGCCCGCCGGGCGGGCGTGATGTCCGTGACCGGCTCAGCCAGGATTACCATAGCGATGTCCTCCCGCTGCTGCTCCCGACACCCACCGCGAAGCCGCAAGGCCCTCCGGCCTCCCACCGGCTCCCACGCTGCCGATCCAGTGGGTGCCCTTTGAGACCGCCGACTCCGGTTCCAGAATGCCGGCCACCGAGCCGGCTGATCTGATCTTCCATGTCCTGGAACGCCCCTACGGGGTATAAATAGAGCCATGCTGAAGGTCCTCGTCGTCGAAGACCAGCCCGCCGTCGCGACCGCCCTCCAGGTCCTGTTCATGATCCGGGGGGTCGAGGGGATCGTGGCGCGCGATCCGGCGGAGGCGCTGCGCGTCCTCGACGCGGACTCCGGCCGCGAGATCGGAGTCGTGGTCCAGGACATGAACTTCAGCCCGGAGGCCACGTCGGGGGAGGAAGGGGTCGCCCTGTTCCGCGAGATCAAGCGGCGCGATCCGGGGCTCCCGGTCCTGCTGATCACCGCCTGGACCTCCCTGGAGACCGCGGTCCAGCTCGTCAAGGAGGGGGCGAGCGACTACCTGGCCAAGCCGTGGGATGACGAAAAGCTGTTCGTCAGCGTGCGCAACCTCCTGCGGCTGCGCGAGCTGCAGCTCGAGAACTCCCGCCTGCGCGACCGGGCGCGGCGGAGCTGGGAGGACCTCGCGGAGCACCACGACCTCTGCGGCGCGGTCTGGGCGAGCGAGAAGATGCACGCGGTCGCGACTCTGGCCCTGCAGGTGGCCCGGGCTGACGTACCGGTCCTGATCACCGGCCCGAGCGGCGCGGGCAAGGAGAAGGTCGCGGAGATCGTGCAGGCCAACTCCCGCCGGCGCGACAAACCGTTCGTGCGAGTCAACGCCGGAGCCCTGCCCGACGAGCTGCTGGAGAGCGAGCTGTTCGGCGCCGAGGCCGGCGCCTACACCGGGGCCGCCCGGCGGCGGATCGGCCGCTTTGAGGCGGCCCACGGCGGCACGCTCTTCCTCGACGAGATCGGCAACCTCTCGCACTCGGGGCAGATGAAGCTGCTGCGGGTCCTCCAGAGCGGCCAGTTCGAGCGTCTGGGGAGCAGCGAGACGCGGCGGGTGGACGTCCGGCTCCTCTGCGCCACCAACGCCGACCTGCGCCGGGAGATCGCCGCGGGACGCTTCCGCGAGGACCTCTATTACCGTCTGAACGTCGTCGAGCTGGCTGTCCCGCCGCTGGTGGAGCGGCCGGAGGACATCGTCCCCCTGGCCGACCGCTTCCTGCGCGACCTCTCGCCGTCCCCCACGGGAGCCCTCTGGCGGCTGGCGCCGGAGGCCCGGGAGCGGCTGCTGCGACACTCCTGGCCGGGCAACGTCCGCGAGCTGGAGAACACCCTCCGCCGCGCCGTCCTGGTCGCCTCGGGAGACACGATCCGGCCGGAAGACCTCGGCCTCTGGGCCATCCCCGGCACCGCCGAGGAGCCCGCGCCAGAGCCGGTGGGCGAATCGGTCCTCGCCGAGCGTCTGAAGATCGAGCGGGCGCTGGCCGAAGCCGGCGGAGTGGTGGCCAAGGCGGCCGAGTCGCTCGGCCTCAGCCGCCAAGCCCTCTACCGCAAGATGGAGAAGTACGGCCTCGCCGTGGAACGGCGGGTCCGTGGATGAGCTCTCTTCCTGATCCTGCTTCCCCCTCTCCCGGCCGGGGGGAGGGCGATGGGAGAGGGGGCCAGGGGGTGAGGCCCCTCCCTTTCGCCAGCCGCATTCACAGCGTCTTCATCGCGGCGCTCATGGTCGTGGCCGGGCTCGCCGCCGCGGGCGCCTGGTGGCTGGAGTCGTTCTGGGTGGGGCTCCTCGCCGCGCTCGCCTTCGGGCTGCCGATCGGCTGGTGGCTGCTGGGGCTGGTCCTGACGCCCGCCTCGAAAGTCCTCGGCGCCCTGCGCGATGGCGTGCGCGGGTTCAAGGACCACGACTTCAGCCTCAGCCTCGCGGTCGACCGCAAAGACGAGCTGGGCGAGCTGGTGGAGCTGTACAACTCGGTCGGCGATGTGCTGCGGGAAGAGCGGCGCAACCTCGTCCAGCGCGAGATGCTCCTGGAGACCGTGCTGGAGGCGACGCCCACGGCGATCGTCCTCACCCAGCGTGGCCGCGTGATCTTCACCAACCGCGCCGCCCGCGAGCTGTTCGTCACCGACGGACGGCTGGAAGGGAAGCTCTTCGACAGCATCCTGGCGGAGTGCCCGCCCGCCCTGCGGGAGGTGGTCGAGAGCGGCCGGGACGCCCTCTTCTCCGTGGACCAGGGGCCGGACTCCGAGGTCTTCCACGTCTCTCGCCGCTTCTTCGAGCTGAACGGCCAGCGGCACGACCTCACCATGGTCAAGCGGCTGACGCAGGAGCTGCGGCGGCAGGAGGTGGACGTCTGGAAGCGGGTGATCCGCACCATGAGCCACGAGATCAACAACTCGCTGGCCCCGATCGCCTCGCTGGCCCGCTCCGCCCGCCACATCGCGCAGAGCGGCGAGCACCTGGAGCGCCTGGATTCCGTCCTCGACATCGTCGAAGAGCGCTCGACCCACCTGCGCGATTTCCTGGAAGGCTACGCCCGCTTCGCTCGCCTGCCCGCGCCGCGCAAGCAGGCCGTGGAGTGGGAGCCCTTCCTCGCCGAGCTGCGCGAGATCATCCCCTTCGCCCAGGAAGGGGACCTCCCGAAGAGGCCCGGCGTCTTCGATCCCTCGCAGGTCCAGCAGGCGTTGATCAACCTGCTCAAGAACGCGCACGAGTCGGGCAGCCCTTCCGAGAAGGTTCGCCTCGCCGTGGACGACACCGCGGACGGCGGCGTCCGCCTGCGCGTGCTGGACCGCGGCTCGGGCATGAGCGAGGAGGAGCTGAAGAAGGCCCTCCTCCCGTTCTACACCTCCAAGCCCACCGGCTCCGGCCTGGGCCTCCCCCTCTGCCGCGAGATCGTCGAAGCCCACGGCGGCCACCTCCGCATCGAGAGGCGGGAGGGCGGGGGGACGGCGGTAGTGTGCTGGTTGCCTGGCTAGTTCAATGTCTGTTACAATGCAGTAAATCGCTCAGCTCTGTCGAGGCGACCTTGAACCGAGGGAGGCGCAATGCCTGTACCCTTGCTGTCGACTCCGATTCCTGCCCCGGCGGGTACCCGGTGAGCTTCAACACCGATGCCCTGACTCTCCTCGCCCTGGGCATCCGGGACGACAACCCTGTGGACTCCGATCAGCCGCCGCTGGTGGATGGCATCCATCTGCGTTGGTATCCCCGCCAGGACCTGAGCTTCCCCTGGCATGGCTTCTATCTCTTCCGGCGCGAGAGCCGGCCGCGGAGGCTGCGGTGCCTGAGCGGAGCCATCGGAGGGCTCCGGCCGGGACCCTCGAGGAGCGCCTCTCTGACAACCCGGCTCGGGCGCATTGCGAGCCAGCGGCCGCTCGTCTTCACCGACGACTTCCAGGCGACCGGCACTGTCGAATTCGACCTCACCTCCGGATTGCGCTTCGACCTGCCCGCAGGCGTCGAGGCGGGGAGCGTCGAGGTACGGATCGGGCTCCGGGACCCGGGGCTCGGGATCGAAAGGAAGTGCGTCGACTTCCGGAGGTTCCCGCTCGGCCACGGACCCAGCCCGCGGACCGAGCAGGAAATCGTGTTCGAGACCGAGCTCCCGCAGGTCAGCCCGCCGATCCTGGTCACGGTGATCGAGAGATGGGGCGATTCCGTTCCCGGGCTCAACTCCTCGCGGCGGCTCCAGATCACCCTGCCCCGCGAGGCTTCGCGAGTCGACCTGCTCCTCACCAATCGCCATGCGGTGCGGCTTGAGGCCCTGAATCAGGAGGGCGGCAGCGTCGCCGTCCGCGAGTTGCGTCCGGGCGAGCTCCAGGCCGGAGTCGTCTCACTGGCCGGAGCAGGCATCGCTCAGGTGATCCTCCAGGGCTCCGCTGTGGACGCGGCCCTGCTCCACGAGATCTGCTTCGAGACGCCGTCGGCTGGAGGCGGCGAGTCGCGGGTCGGGATCCGGATCTTGGCCGGAGAAAAGGTCGTCGGGAGGACCGTCGTCCAGGGGACGGCAGGTCAGGTCGTGCCGGCCTCGCTCTCAGGAGACGGGATCACCGCCATCGAGATCGAACCGGGACCGGCAGCTCTGATCGACCTCTGCTATCTGCCAACCCGTCAGGGAGTGGTCCACGGCTGGGAGGAGGTCCCCGGCTTCACCTACCCCCTCTGTCTGCCGGTGGACCACGCCGACTATCTGTGTCCGGGCAGCCCCGTGAGCTTCGACGATGCGAAGGCGCTGGCCCTCTCGCGGGTGACCTATCCCGGTCCGCCCGGCTGGGAGGACGGCTTCGCTGATCTGCACGGACAGCTCGCGGTTCTGGTCGACAAGGGACCCGCCGGCGGGCCGATGGCAGACCGCAAGAACCCGGATCTTCCTGGGGAGCCAGAGTCGCCGGCCACGCAACCCGAGCTGCCAAAGATGCCGGGCCTGCGCCCTCTCGATCTGATCCTGCTCGCCAGCCTTCATCCGACGATCGCGCAGATGGTCGGTCTCTATTTCGTCGACCGGTCGGCCGAGCTGGGCGTGGGCTACGATTACCTCCTCCTCGCGGACCCCACCGGCGTCCTCGGCGGCGGCGCGGCCGGAGCGCTGGACTGGCTGGCCTTCTCGGCCGATGCCTCGAAGCTGGACGCCGACATCGTCTTCGACCGGAAGGCCGAGCCCCGGCCGCCGATCGCTCCTCCCGGCGAGGGGCGCGCCTACGTGCTGCCCGGCCCGACGACCCGGATGATCGATGGCAATCTTCCCAAGTCGGCGGGCAACGTCGGCCTCTGGTGGCCGCTCCCCGCCGATTCGACGACCGAGGAGCAGCCGGACCGGATCGTCTTCTACTACCCGAAGCGGGCTTCCTTCGGTCCCGCCGAGCCGGCGAGCCCACCTGCCGACTCGGCCTATCAGCCGCTGCGGAACGGGGCGCCGTTCCTCGTCTCCGAGCCCGATCCGCCGAATCCGCCGGTCCCCCCCAACCCGCGCAGCTCGGACTGGCCGCCCCCCTGGATCCCGCTCCACCTGGTAGACGGCCACCTCGCCGAGGGGTGGTACAGCTACCGCCTCTCCGGCCAGGATCTCTTCGGCCGGCGGAGCGGCCTGGGGCCGCCGGCCCGCTGGTACGAATGGACCCCCTCGGCGGAGCACGAGCGCCACAAGTTCGCCGTCGCCCTGCTCGACAAGGTTCCACCCCCGATTCCCCTCGGCGTCGAAGCCTGGGCGCTCGACCCACCCGATCGCTGGGTGCTCGCGGACGCGCCGTACACGACCTGGCGCGACGACCATCCGGACCTCGTCGGCCTGCGCGTTCGCTGGCGCTGGACCTACCTCCAACAGCTCCAGGCGCCCGACACCCGGGAGTTCCGGATCTACTACCAGCCGGGGCGCTGGAACGCCCTCTTGGGGAGAATCGTGAAGGTCGTCGCCGCCTCGGCCACCGAGAGCGACGTGGCTCTCGACTTCGCCGACTCCAACGAGCCGGGGAAGCTCACCGGAGCCCGGCTGCGCGTAGGCAACGACGACTTCGCAATCCTGGGCAGCCAGCCGGGCGCCCCCCTTCGCCTGCGGGTAAAGAACCTCGGCGTCCACGACGAGGTCCGCCCATCGGAAGGGAAGCCCTGCACCGTTGCGATCCCGGAGACGCACGCCCTCTGGGTCGATACCAGCCTCGCGAAGACCTGGGCGAAGCGCCTCGCCGTAGTGCCGTATGGAAAGCTGACACAGACTGTCTTCGATCCGTCGAAGGACCGGAACGGCCAGCCGCTCACGAGCACGAACGTGGTGTTCAAGACGATCCAGCCGATCGTGACCGGCGCGGATGTCTACTTCCCACCCGTGCCCGTCATTCCATCGACGCCAGACTCACCTCGGAATCCCGACCTCTCCGGCCTCCAGCCCTGGATCGATCACCTCTGGCTCCAGGGAACCGGCAACGCGAAGGAGGCTCACCCCATCCTCCGCTACGACGCCGCCGCACGGACCGTGACCCTGAAGGACGCCCCCACCCTCGCGGGCTCGCCGGTCGCCTGGATCCTCGGCCGGCCGACCCGCGAGTACGAGGTCTTCCTCGAAGCGCCGGACGTGGGCAAGGGGAACCCTTTCGAGCCGAGCCTCGCCGATCCCGCCGTCTACGCCCAGATCGCGGTCAGCGCCGCGGACGACAAGGCTCACACGAAGGACGATCCGAAGTGGAACGATCCCGACCGCTACGGCAACGAGAGCCGTCTCTCGCCCTCGGCTACGGTCTTCCGCGTCCTCCAGAAGAAGCCCGAGCCGCCCGAGTTGGTGGAGAAGTTCGGACGCATTTTCGCCACACCCGCGGACTATCACAGCCGCTCGTATTTCACCTTCCGGTTCGTCCCCCAGGAGCACCTGAGAGTCCACATTCTGCGAGCTCTCGACGAGAGCCTCTTCCGGCGCGACTGGCTGATCCGCGAGACACGGACGGCGCTCGACCCGGTGCCCGATCCACCGCCACCCGGAACGCCGATACCGGACCCGCCGCCTCCCGAGGTGAAGAGGGAGCACCTGGACTACTTCCCGGACGGTCCTCCCGCCTGGGACTTCTCCAAACGGGAGGCCGCGGCGAAAAAGCTCAACGAGATCAATGACGAGGCCGACTATGACGCACTGCCCCCGGACGCCTGGGAAGTCTTGGCTCTGCTTCCGGGCAACGAGGGTGCCTCTGCCGATGCAAAGACCGACGACGAGAGGAAGAAGGCGCTGAAGAAGCGCGATTGGCTGGTCCGCCAGGCCCGCACGAACCTCGCCATCGCCGGGCCGAAGGCCTATGCCCTTCTCCCAGACGACGTCCTCCGCGACCTCGCCGCGCTTCCCGGCAACGAGGCCGCCTTCGTCCAGGTCACCCTGGCTCCCCTCGACATGTCCGATCCCGTGCTCCACGACGAGCGCCGGCCGGACGACGACGCGCTCTACGTACCCGGTCCGGCGCGACGGCGCGCCTATACGGACACCTTGCCCGGCCGTGCCACCAACCGCTACTTCTACCGTGCCTTGTACGTGGACGGAGCGCAGAACCAGAGCGCTCTCTCCAGGCCGACGCTGCCGGTCTACCTGCCGAAGGTGGAACCGCCGCGGGCGCCGGTGATCACGAAGGTGATCGGAGGTGATCGGCAGATCACGATTGAGTGGGCGTCGAACCGCGAACGAAATTTGGTGGAATACCGTGTTTACCGCGCTGAGACCGAAGATGCTACCCTCGACCTTCGCACAATGACTCAGATACACAGTGAACCCGTGGCGGTGGGCGATCCTATGGCGCGCCCTTCGAGTGTTTCCTGGACCGACGCTCCCGTGCCTGGTCTGGTGATTCGGTACTACGCGATCGCCGTTACGGATGACGCGGGCAACGTTTCTGAGGGATCTGCAATAGGCGCCGGTCGTGCATTTGATCAAGCTACTCCAGAAATTCCGACGTTGATTGCCGCATGGACTTCCGCTGCCCCCCCCACGCAAGCCCGGCTGAACTGGAGTTCCTCTGATGAGACGCGGCTAGAGCACCGTACTAGCGACGATGGATTTTGGGCGCCGATCGGTCCCTGGCGCCCTCCAGGTGTTTATGACGAAGTCGTAATTCTAGATCCGACCCGATCTTGGGTCTTTCGTTTGCGCGTGCGACGCTCTACCGGAGCGGTTGCGGTGAGCGTGGCCATCCCCCTGAATCACTTGTGAAGCCGCGAGAGGGAGAAGGCAGATTGAACACAAAAGATCGAGTTGTTGCAATCAAAAGGGCGGCCCAAGCGAAACTTCTCGGCCTTCCTGGCGTTCACGCGGTCGGCGTTGGCGTAAAGATTATAGACGGCAAACGCACCAATGAGTTGGCTGTTAGAGTATATGTCACAACGAAGCGACCGCTCGGTGAACTTCCGGACGACGAGAGAATACCCGCCTCGATCGAAGGCGTTAGGACAGATGTAATAGAAGCTCCTCCAGCTACGACCAGTGCTGTGGATAACGCATCCTATCGACCTATCATTGGCGGAAGCAAAGTCTCGGTGAAACCACCGAAATTTGGCACCTTGGGATGCCTCGCAAAAACGACTGACGATCCACCTGAAGTCGTAGGCCTGACTAACCATCATGTCCTCCTTACATCTGGTGCCGGTCTGGGAGATAACGTTGGGCAGCCTACGCCTGAAAGTTGCGGTAATTGTTGTTCCACCGGCATTGGTATCACTTTGCGCGATGTCCTCAGTGAAGACGTGGATGGGGCGATCATTGCCTTGGAGCCTGGAATGCAATGGAAGGCCGAGATAGTAGACATCGATGATCCCGTAAAGGGTATCGCAGAGGCTCTTGAGGGAGATGAGGTCAGGAAGAGAGGCTGCACTACGCAGCTAACAAGAGGGTTCGTAGATGACATAGATTTTTCAGGGACAAGAGACAGCGACGGCTGGGTGTTTAAAGAACAACTACTCATCAGGCCTCTATTTGGTCGCGCGTTTTCAGAAGGCGGGGACTCTGGCGCAGTTGTGCTCAGCGAAGACGGTAATGTGGTGGCACTTCTTTGGGGGGGCGCTACCGATAGCAGCTATTCCTGTGCAACACCGATCTCCAAGGTTCAATCTCAGCTGGAGATCACTATTTGCACTGCGACTCAGCGTGGAGTCATCGAGACCATACCCGGAGCGGAGGGACCCGAGGCTGGCGTTGCTCCGCTCTCGGGTGGAGGCGTCGTTCATACTTTCGCAGAAACAGGAAGTGCAGGAATCATCGAACCGTTCCGTCTTCAGAGTATCTCCCACGTTCGCCTGAATACTTTGAAACAACAGGGTATTAACGTCGACGGACTCTTGCGCCACGCCGAGGAGGTAAGAACGCTGATCCTGACGAACCCTAGAGTCGCGGTAGCCTGGAGACGCGCAGGAGGTCCGGAAATATTGCGCACCTTCGTAGGGCAACCGGTGGTAGAGGGATCGGTGGCGAGCAAGCCGAATCATTGGGCAGAAACATTAGGACCATTTATCTCCCTGCTAACTCGCTATGGCAGCGCCGCACTATGCGAAGACCTCGCTGAATTCTCAGGTGTTCTTGACACCATCGAAGGCCAGCTTCATGGCAAGCAAGGGCAGTAACTCACATGGTACGTAACCTCCTTCCTGTCGGGCCATACATGGCGCTGCTTACGCCCCCAGATGTTCTGCAGCTGCCGCTGGACGCATTGCGCCGCATTTCGATCGAGCCCCCGACATTTGTCACCAGCCCTTCGCTCGCGGTTCACTCTCGACTGAGCTTCAATGAAGAAGTGGCATTCGGTGTCCCCGGACTAGACGCAATACAGCTCGTGATCGGCCCAACAGATGAGGGGACGAGGGTAGATTTTGACTTTGTAGAAGATCCGACTCCCAACGCCACTGTGACCACTTCTTTGATCCTCCGTCTCGCTTCCGAACTTCTCAAGCCCATGCGGCCGGTCAGCGGACAGCCACCCGGCACTTTCGAGAGCGATCCGACGCGGTCAAGTGTAGAGATTGTTCTGGCCACGGTCATGCTGACCGTGAACATCGACGGGGATCTGAGCGTGACGGGCGGCGGCGCGATCGACCTTCCCCTGTGCATGATCGGTGAAAGTGGCGTAGTGATCGAAGCGACAGGAATCACTCTTCACCTTGACAGCACCTCACCACCAGTCGGGAAGCCTGCTGGATGGAAGGGAATCCATATTGCCTCGGCCAACCTCTACCTGCCGGGTGACCTTGGGCATACGGTGGGCAATCTTTCCTTGACCAACGGCTACATCGGCAATGGGGGCTTTTCGGGCACGGTCGCGTCCGACTGGCCTTCGGAGCTTCCCGCACAAGTCTTTGGCATGACCGTCGGTCTATCTCACGCCTCTCTAACTTTCGTTCAGAATACGCTGACCGCTTCGGAGATCCGCGGGCGCCTCACACTACCGTTCTTCGATGAGCCTGTAGAGGTCGAAATCGGAATAGGTGTGGAAGGTGCCCTGCACGTCAAGCTTGCCAGCACGGATCCGAATGGGCTTTACAAGCTGACAAAACCAGGCCTGCTCGAGATCGAGCTCGACAGCATATCCTTCGAGCTCAAGGACGGCCTCTTCACGGCCAAGATCGCCGGCAACCTCACCCCCCTCTTCGGTGCCGCCCAAGGCCTCAAATGGCCCACCTTCGACGTCAAAGAGCTCTCGATCGATTCCAAGGGCCACGTCCACCTCGACGGCGGCTGGCTCACCCTTCCCCAGCAGCAGACCCTCGATTTCTACGGCTTCAAGATCGAGATCACCCAGCTCGGCTTCGGCAAGAACGACGACGGCAGCAAGTGGGTCGGCTTCTCGGGCGGGTTGAAGCTCGTCGACGGCCTCCAGGCTGGGGCGGCGGTCGAGGGGCTGCGGATCACCTGGTATGAGGATGGGCGCGATCCAAAAATCTCTCTCAACGGCGCGGGCGTCGAGCTCAAGATCCCCGACGTCCTCGAGCTCAAGGGCTCAGTCTCGTTCCGCGAGCTCGACGGCGCGCTTCCGGGCGAGAAGATCCGGCGCTTCGACGGCGACATCCACCTGACCCTCGAGACTCCGAATATCGAGATCGACGGTACCCTGGTGATCGGCTCGGTCAAGGGGCCAGCAGGCCGGTATAACTTCTTCGCCATCTATGTCGATGTCGAGCTGCCTACCGGCATCCCGCTCGCCAGCACAGGGCTTGGGATCTACGGCTTCGCCGGCCTGTTCGCTCTTCAGATGGAGCCCGACAAGCATTCGGACGAGATGTGGTTCAGCATCGACCATGGCAAGAGCTTCTACCACCGCCCCACGCAGGGGATCACCGACCTCGAGAAGAAATGGATCCCCAGAAAGGACAGCTTCGCCGTCGGCGCGGGGATCACCCTCGGGACCCTGTCAGACAACGGCTACACCTTCAACGGCAAGTTCCTGCTCGCGATCGTCATCCCGGGGCCGATCGTGCTCATCCAGGGCGCCGCCTCCTTCCTGAAGAAGCGGGCGGATGGGGCAGACGAGGGGCAGTTCCGCGCCCTCACCGTGATCGACGGGCGGGCCGGCAGCATTCTCATCGGGCTCGATGCCGAGTACAAGAGCGGCAAAGGCGGCGAGCTGATCGACATCAGCGGCAGCATGGAGGCGTTCTACGCCTTCAACGACCCGACGGCCTGGCATCTCTATCTCGGTCAGAGAGAGCCGCGCGAGCTGCGCATCCGCGCCCTTTTCGCCCGCCTCGTCGAGGCCAACGCCTACTTCATGATCGACGCCCGCCAGCTCGCCCTGGGCGCCTGGTTCGGCTACGCCAACAGCTGGAGCTTCGGACCGCTGAGCGTCACGCTCGAAGCCTGGGCGGACGGCAACGCGCTCCTGAGCTTCAAGCCCAGTCACTTCCACGGCGACCTCTGGCTCCATGCCCTGGTGGGGCTCAAGGCTTTCGGGCTCGGCCTGGAGATCGGCCTCGACGCCCAGATCGCGGCCGACCTGTTCAAGCCCTACCACCTGCTCGGCAAGTTCAGCGTAGGCATCAAGCTCCCCTGGCCGTTCAAGAAGAAGATCGGGGCCACGGTGACGCTGGAGTGGGGGCCGAGCAAGGCCGCGCCGCCGCTCGCCTTGCCGATTACGCAGGTGGCAGTCGAGCACCTCAAGAGCACGGTGGTCTGGCCGCTGCCGCGAAGGACGTTCCTGTTGCCGGATTGGGACGACGGCGCCGGGTTCGTGGCCGGCAGCTCCGGCGCAATCCAGCCGGCCGATCTCAACGGGGTCCCGCTGGTTCCCTTGGACGCGCGGATCTCGCTAACCTTCGGCCGCTCGGTCCACGACAAGGCTTTCGTGGGGATCAACACGCAGCAACCCAACCCGGCGGAGGAGCTCATCGGCCCTCCGGGCGGCCCGGCGGTGGCAAAGGCGCGCTATGAGCTGACCAGCCTCGTCCTCGAGCGCTGGGACAATCCGGCCTGGAAGACCGTCGCACAGAGCCCGAAGGCGGGAGCATTTCCAACCCTTTTCGGCTCGTGGATGCCGGTGCCGGCGCTCCCCACCCCCGCGGTGTCGCCGCCTCGCCTGGGTCAGACGAAGCTCCTGGTGGGATCGAAGACGCCGTTCGACTTCACCCGCGGCACCGGCTCTTCCTGGGAGGAGTGGGTCTCCGACGCTCTGCCGGGTTACCCCTGCATCCCGGAGCTCCCCTCACACGAGACCTGCTTCGGCTTTGCGGGTCTCGAGCCCGGGACACGGATCGAATCGCCCTGGAGGATCGCGGGGCCGCCGGCTTTGACCCTCTCCTGGGGCTTCGGTCCGGCTATCGTAGAGACTCGTCGAGTGGCGGACGCGGGCGTCGTGCGGATCGTCAACGTCCTCTGCTTCCCGGAGCCGGCGGTGCGGCAAGGCCTGACCCTCCTTGCGGCCGAGCCGGCGAAGTCGTTCCGGATCATCCTCGCCCGGGGCACTGCTCCTGGACCCGCTTCGGCTGCGGCAGTGCCCGTGACGCCTAAGCGGTGGACGACCCTGGAAGTTCCGACGTGCGTCAACGTGCTCGCGCTCACGGCCGGCACGGTTACCAATCCGTGGAGCGAGAACAGCGTCCGCTTCACCGTGCGCGGCGCGGACGGGGGGCTCCTCCCGTTCGGGCGGATCGAGCGCTGGGGGAAGGGAGAGCTGGGCTTCAACGCCGGCTTCGGGCTCGACATCGAGCTGCCGTGCGCCTCGTCCTGGGTGGAGCTGCTCGTCACCCATCGTCCGCCTTTCCACATCGTGGCGTTCAACGCGGCCGGCGCCGCGGTGGCCAGCCATGCACCGCAGGGCACCGGGGGCGAGGTGACCGAGACGATCCGTCTCGAGGGTGCGGGGATCCGCCGTCTGGAGGTTCACGCCGCCGGTAACGAGAAGCTGATCCACCGGGTCTGCTGGATCTGCCCCACGCCCACCGGTCCCTCGGCGACGGTCTACGACGCGGAGCATCTGCCCCATGGCACGTTCTTCCCCGTCGGCGACGTGATCACGGTCGATGGCCAGGGGTTTCCGCGGGTCGTGCTGACCGGGGACAGTCCGCTCTGCCTGGAGCAGCTCTGCGTGACGCCCGACCCCGAGGCGGGGCAAGGCGTGCGGCGGGACGAGGCGATCCGGCACATCCAGAAAGAGCTCGCCCGCTGGAAAAGCGATGGGGCGGTGTTCTCACCTCATTCCATCTACCGGCTCCGAATCGACACGACCATCGATGCGGTCGCCCTCGATGAGAACGTCGTCGGCCTGGTCGGCCACCAGGTCATCACCGAGTACGCTTATTTCCGGACGGAGGGCCCCCCCGGCCTCACGAAGCTGCCGCCGCCGGAAGGAGTGCCCAAGGAACGCTTCGACAGCGGGCTCGACGATCTGGTCCGGTATGTGCGCGCGACGGACCCGTCCACGGTACCGCTGCCGGGGGAAAAGCCGCTCCTCTTCCAGCCGTTCTACCGCGCCTACGACATCGGGGTGGAATTCAACGAGGACTACGTCGCGCAGATGTACCAGATGGAGAAGCGGGACCTCGGCCTCTACCTCTTCGACGCCAGCAACCAGCTGGCGCGAGACGCCCGGGGCCGGCTGCTGAGCCTCGCACCTTCCTGGGGCCGGGCGACGACGCTTTCGTTGTCCGAGCAAGAGCAGCGCTGGCTCACCCTGATCGATGCCGCGATCTGTCTGCCCAAGAAGCTCGATCCCGAGACGTTCCCCAAGGATGCCACTCTGGCCTCTGCCGAGGAGGGCCGGGTGCTGGCGCCGGTCACGCTCTATGAAGGGCGGCTGATGCCGCTGCTGCTCCACGAGGGTTTCACCGGCGCGCCGCCGGGCGATTTGCCCCCGGGCTGGTTCGCAGTTGATCAGGCCTCCGGCGGGCCTTCGCTCTGGCAGGTGATGGAGCAGGGGGAGCCTCTGACTCGCCACGTCATGCAGGGGTCCGGAATCGGCGGCGATGTCGAGCCAGACCGACCGGGCACGATGCTGCTGCTTGCCGACCCCGCTTCCGTCGGCTGGACCGACCTCCGTCTGAGTGTCTTCGTGGGCTCGGCAGGAGGTGCGGTGGGCGTCGTGTTCCGCTACGGCGGGCCGGGGAGCTGGTATCGATTCGCGCTGCATGAGAGAACGCGCCGGCTGGTGAAGGCCGGTCCGGGTGGCGTCGCCCTCCTCGCCGAGGACCACGTCTCCTCTCAGCGCAACCGCGACTATCTGCTGACCGTAGAGGCGATCGGCAGGTCCCTGAGGACCTATGTCGACGGCGAGCCGGTCTTCGCCATCGAGGACGGGGACCTCGCCGCCGGGCGGATCGGCCTCTATACTTGCCAGAGCCTCGGCGCCAGGTTCACCGACGTGCGGGTGGACGACTTCCGCGGCGGAGCGCCGGTCGTCTACCGCTTCCAGCTCGCCACTTCGCTCTACGCCAACTTCTACCACCACCTGCACAGCTTCGAGGATCACACCTGGACCGGTACTTTCCAGGCGGACGCGGAGCCGTCGCTGCAGCAGGCGGTCCCGTTCTCGTTCAAGCTGCCCGAAGAGCCCGAGACCCGCGCCTACAAGGACTTGGCCGACAAGGCGCTCGGGCCGGCGGCGGCGCTTCAGAATCCGCAGCGGGTCGAGGTCATGCGGCTGGAGCGGACCGGCAAAGCTCCGGTCCTCCTGCTGCGCAGTCCCGAGCCGCTCGGCTGGGGCCGCGTCGAGATGGAGCTCTCCCGGCCCACGCGCCGGCTGTTCACGCCCGGCCTCGCGGGGGACCTCAAGCTCACGGATGTCACGTTCGGCGTCACGCGGCCCGAGGAGGAGTCCGTCACCCTGCTCCTGCGCGAGGGGCTCGAGCTCACCCGGCACCGCATCGAGGCGAGGTTGCTCCCCGGGCCGGGGGGCGAGCCGCCGGGAGATCCCATCCTCCTTCTCGAGAGCTTCCGCGACTCCGGGGCGCTCGCCCGCTTCGAGATCGTAGACCAGGGGACGTCCGGAGGGCCTTCGCAGTGGCAGATCGAGGGGGGCACGCTGATCCAGCTCTCGGCAATCGGCAGCGGCTTCGAGCCCGCCCTCCCCGGCACCAATGCCGTGACTGGAGACTCCGAGTGGACCGACTACCGGCTGACGGTGGACCTGCGCTCCGACTCCGGCGGCTCGATCGGTATGGTGTTCCGCTGGCGCGATGCGGACAACCACTACCGGCTCGCGGCCGACGCGACCCTGCGCTACAGGCGGCTGGTGAAGGTCGAGGCCGGAGTGGTTTCCATCCTCTGGGAGGATGAGGGGCGCTATGCCCCGGGCGAGCCGTTCCGTCTGATCGTCGAGACGGTCGGTTCTCGACTGACCGGCTATTTCGACAATGCTCGCCTGTTCGAGGTCTCCGACAGCGCCCATGCCGCGGGCCGGGTCGGGCTCTACACCTGGAACGATCCTACGGCGCGGTTCGAGATGCTGGAGGTCCGCCGTCCGTCGCTGGAAGCCCAGGATATGGAGCCCGGCTGGCACTTCGACGAGCCATTCGACGTCCTGGTCCCCGGCCGCTGGAGCTTCCTCGACGAGGCCGGCGCATCCGCTCCGGCGCCGTGGAAGGTGGAGGGGGGCGAGCTGCGGTGCGAGCCCGACCCGGTGGCGTGGGAGGAGCCGGGGGGAGGCCTGAACGGCAATGTGTATGCGATCGCCGTGGCGGGAGACGAGGTCTTCGTGGGCGGAGACTTCGGGATCGCGGTCTGGACTGAAGGGACCTGGAGGGCGTTGGGTAGTGGGGTCAACGGGACCGTGCGCGCCCTCGCTGTGGATGGCGATCGGGTGTACGTCGGCGGGCTGTTCACACAGGCGGGAGGAGCTCCGGCGCGGAGCATCGCGGTGTGGGACCGTACCGCGAAGACCTGGTCGGCGCTGGGAAGCGGCGTCGCCGGGCCGGTCCGTGCGGTGGCGGTGGGCGGCGACCGAGTGTACGCGGGCGGGTTCTTCGCCTCGGCGGGAGGAGCCGGCGCGACCAACATCGCGGCCTGGAACCGGTCGGCCAAGGTCTGGGAGCCTGTCGGCGGCGGCGTCAACGGCTGGGTGCTGGCGCTCGCCACGCGCGGCGGACACCTGTACGCGGGCGGCCGGTTCACCCAGGCGGGAGGCGCGGCGGCGAGCCGCGTTGCGCGCTGGGACGGCAACAGTTGGGTGGCGGCGAGCGGCACGATCAACGGCGCGGTCTCGGCGTTCGCAGTGGGAGAGGGGGGCCTCTACATCGGAGGCGCTTTCACCGAGGCGGGCGGGGTTGCCGCAAACCGGATCGCGCGCTGGACCGGCACCTCCTGGGTCCCCTTGGGTGGGGGGCTGGACGGTCCGGTCGAGGCGATCGCTCTCGATGGCAATCAGGTCTGGGTCGGCGGCCGTTTCACGCAGGCGGGGGGAGCGCCGGCGAGCCGGATCGCGCGCTGGAACCGGGCCGCGCGGGCGTGGTCTCCTGTCGGCGAGGGGGTGGAGAACGACGCGTTCGCTCTCGCCGTCGGCGAGGACCGCCTCTGGGCCGGAGGGAGGTTCTCGCAGGCGGGAGGCGTCCAGGCGCGCGGGATCGCCGCACTCCTCCTGGGCGGGACCCGGTCCGCTGTGCTCGAAGAAGCGGTCCCCGAAGATTTCAGATTGGCGGTCCGGCTGGTGCCCGGAGCGGACGGCGCCGCCGCCGTGCTGCTGCGCTGGCAGGACCCCGGCCATCATCTCGCCCTTTGGCTCGACGCCGAGCGCGGAGCCCGAAGGCTGGTCCGGATGAAGGAGGGGAAAGCCGAGGTGCTCTGGGAGGACTCTCTCCGTCCCGAAGCAGGGAGAGAGCACGCGGTGACAATCGACGTCTCCGGTGACCGCCTCGTAGGTCTCGTGGACGGTGTGGAGCTGTTCGATCTGGCCGCCGGTCCGGCCGGCGGGCGCGTGGGGCTTGCGGTGCGGCGCAGCCCAGGAGCGCGCTTCGGCGAGATGCGGTGGGCTGCGCCCGAGTGGTCCTGCTGGCACGCGTTCGGGGAAGAGGAGTGGCTGCCGGCCGGCACCCGCGTCCGGGTACACGCGGGACCGCCGTCCGGTCCGGCGTCCGAAGCCGGCCTGACCTTCCGCTCGGCCGCCCTGACCGGCGAGAGCGGCCGGTTGCGGCTCTCCTCCCGCGGCGCCGAGCTGCGGCTGGTGCGGCCAGATGGGACCCCCGGCCACGCCCGGACTTTCCTGCCCGGCGCCGCCTATGCCCCGGTCCCCTTCGACGTGATACGCAAGGCGGACGGCACAGGGCTCTTCCTGGTTCCCAGGGGGCCGGAAGGTGCGGCGGGACCCCTCCGCCTGAAGTTGACCTACTACCGGGACCGGCCCGAGGCCGGGCGGCGTTTTAGTCAGGCGGGAGACCGGAGCGCGGAGCGGGTGGCGATTGACATTCCCTGATCCTCCCTCTGCCGCGAGATCCTGATCCCGCCAGGCCCCAAGATCCGAGAATACAGTCGGGTGCGCCGAGAAAGAGGTCGCACCATGTTCGGCGCAGGTCGCGTGCGAAGCGGCGCAGGCCAGGTGGGAACTGGCGCAGGCCAGGCGCGAATCGGCTGGACGGCTCGATGTGAGTTGCCCGGCTGGTAAGTTCCTGGCAATCTACCCCCATGGAATCCTTCGACTCGAAGATCCTTCGTGTGGTCCTGACCTCCGCTCTCCTGCTGTCCGCCGCCTGCGCCTCGACGGCGCCCCCCTCCTACCGGCCCTGGGCGGGCGACGAGGACAACCCCGCGGACGCCTCGCTCGCCGCCGACGTCCACACCGCCCTGCTGGACAAGCTGGGACGGGACGCCATGGCGATCGAGATCGACGTCGACGGCGGGAGCGTCCGGCTGTCCGGCCACGTCGACGAGCGCTCGACCCAGGAGCTGGCCGAGGAGGTGGCCCTCTCGGTCCAAGGCGTCGAACGGGTGGAGAGCCGGCTGGAGCTGGACTCCGGCGAGAGGTCCGCCACGCCCGTGGGCAAGGCCGTCAGCAATACTGAGTTGGAGGTCCAGGACGCCGTTCTCGAGCTGCGGGTCGGCAAGAACCTGCTGGCAGAGATCGGCCGCTACGCCCTGGACCTGGAGGTGGAGTCCACCGACGGCGTCGTCAGCTTGCGCGGCAGACTGCCGGACCGCAACCGCAAGAGGATGGCCCTGAAGGTCGCGAAAGAGACTTCGGGGGTCAAGACGGTGATCGACCTGCTGGACGTGGACTAGCCGTCTACCGCGCGTATCCCAGAGACCGCAGCCGCTCCATGGTGTAGGGATCCAGCTTCGCCTCTTCGGGACCGCCCAGCCGGAGGATCTGGCGCGCCTTGCGGCTCTTGGCCTCGAAGGCGGCGAGGAGGCGCCGTCCTTCCGCGATCCCAGAAGGGTCGTTGGCCGCGAGGTC
Source organism: Thermoanaerobaculia bacterium (assembly GCA_036380715.1). Lineage (GTDB taxonomy): Bacteria > Acidobacteriota > Thermoanaerobaculia > Multivoradales > UBA5704 > UBA5704. The sequence goes on from DASVEF010000312.1 coordinate 83,697, forward strand.
GTGCTGCTCACCGGAATCGCGGGTCAGGTCGTAGAGCTCTTCCCTCCCGCTCATCTCCCAGCGCACGTACTTGAAGCTTCCGAAGCGGACGGACTGGCGGTCCTCGTAGCGATTGAGGCCGAGGGCGAGCAGGGGAGCCGATGCCGGAGCTCTGCCCTGGAGGATGGAGGCCAGGGAGCCGGCCGACGGGTGGCCGGTGGGAAAGGGCAGGCCGCAGAGGTCGAGGAGGGTGGGCGCGACGCTCGCGGTGGAGACCGGGGAGTCGACCCGGCCGGTCCGGGAAGAGCGAGGGAGCTTGAGGAGGAGGGGGACGCGGAGGATCTCGTCGTAAAGGGTGTGGCCGTGTCCGTAGGAGCCGTGCTCCCAGAACTCCTCGCCGTGGTCGGACAGGACGACCACCAGCGCGTCCTCGTAGATCCCGAGCCGCTTCAGCTCGTCGACGATCCTCCCCGCGAAGTCGTCGGCCCAGCGGACCTCTCCCTGGTAGAGCCGCCGGATCCAGTCGCGCTCGCCGGGGTTGGGGACCCAGGTGCCGGCGCGGATCGCCTCCTCATCCCATCCCTCGAAGCGCCATTTCCCGCCCGGAGGAGGACGGCGGCCGTCCAGGTAACGGCGCGGCGGCCCGTAAGGGCCGTGCGGGTCGAAGAGGTGGACCCAGAGGAAGAAGTCGTCTCCGCGATGGGCGCGCAGCCAGTCGATCGCGGCTTCTGCCATATCGGGAGGCGGCGCCTCGTCCGGCCGGAACGCCTTCGCCCGTGCGGTCAGCACGGCGGCGCCGAACGAGCGGCCAAGCCAGGGAGCGGGGAAGGAGCGGTATTCGTCGAACCCTTGAGTCAGGTTCGCGGCGGAGCCGAGCACGGTGCTCGACACCAGGGCCGCCGTCCGGTAGCCGTCGCGCCGCAGGACCTCCGCCAGAGTGAGCAGGCGGTCGGGCACCCGGCTCCGGGTACGTAACGCTTGATGGACCTGCGGCGACACGCCGGTCATCACCGACGCCATGGACGGGAGGGTCCAGGAAGCGGGGGAGTAGGCGCGCTGGAAGACCACCGAGTCACCCGCCAGCCGGTCGAGGCTCGGGGTCCGGCTCTCTCCGCCATAGACAGACAGCGCGTCAGCCCGCAGGGTGTCGACGCTGAGCAGGATCACCCGGCGGACGGCGTGAGCCTTCCGCGGTCCCGCGGACGGGTCCGCCTCCGCACCCCACGCCGCGACAGGCGATCCGTACTGGACGATCCAGAGGAGGAGCAGGACCGCCGCGCCGGCCAAAGGAGCACCTACGCTCAGGCGCCTCCAGAGGCTCCGGCGCTCCGGACCCGTCCGCGTGAGCTGGAAGACGAGCAGAGAGACCGCGGCGGCTACGACGATCAGAAGGAGATCCTGCCGCCACATCCCCGCCCCCAGAGAGCGGGCGATCCCGCGCAGAACGATCCACGCAATTTCCAGAGAAGCCAGAGCGAGGGCGAGTGGCAGAGGGGCCATCCGGAAGACCCTCCGCAGGAGCACGAACCCGAACAGGAACACGATGAGCGCGACCGAAGCCGTCACCGCCCAAGCGAGCATCACGTTCGCGCCCGACCGCATTCCCGTGGGCGGATCGAGCCAGAGGCTGAGGATGAGGTCGAGGCACCCCGCGCAGAGGGCGGCGCTGAGCCCGGCGGCCAGAATCCAGCCCGGCAGGAGGCGGTCGCGGGCGGTGGCGGTCACAGGCTCCATTGTCGCCGAGCTCCGTCGCGGTTGCCAAGGATTGGGGTGAGCGGTTACTCTCCTCGGTTCATGCGGGTCCGCTGGATGGTCCGGACGGAGCCCGCGCTGAGAAGGAGTGCGTTCCCGTGTCGCTGATGAGCTGGTTCCAGAAGCTGTTCTCTCCCCGCTCCTCCGAGTCGCCCTCCCAGAGCCGCCCAGCTCTGGGGCGTAACGATCCCTGCTGGTGCGGCAGTGGCAAGAAGTACAAGAAGTGTCATCTCTCCGACCAGTCAGAAGAGTCGGTGAAGAGAAGAGAGGCCGCTCTCTCGGCCCTGTACTCGACCAAGAATCAGGGCGGGAGGATCGTGCCTCCCGGCGGCGGGAAGGCAAAGGCGCGCAAACCACCGGAAGCGGCCCAGTGGAAGGGGGGCGCGAAGGCGCGCTAGCTGCGCCGCCTTTCTCAGCACGTTTCTCCTGTCCCAGCCTGCCGTTCCCTCCGCAGCGATCAGTTCCGGGATTCGCCCCTCCAGAGCCGCGCCGCTTGACAGGAGCCCGGCGCGGCCCTAGCATCATGAAAATACCGAACGCTCGTTCCGTATTATGGGATTGGAGGCGATCGCGGCGACATGGCGAAGAAGCGGACCCAGGCGGACAAGTCGGACGCGTCCACGCGCAAGACGCTCAAGGCGGCCCTGTCGCTGTTCTCCCGGCAGGGCTACCGCGCGACCTCCATGCGGCAGATCGCCCGGCGGTCGGGGCTGTCGGTGGGGAACCTCTACCACCACTTCGGCAACAAGGACGCGATCTTCCAGCGGCTGATCGACCAGTACTGGGAGGTGCTGCTCGACCCCGAGCTGCCGCTCAACAAGGTCTTCGCCGCCGCCCGGTTTCCGGACGACCTGGAGGAGATGGCCGCCGCCATCGACCAGGTGGTGTCCGAGAACTCGCCCTACATCCTATTGATCTACATCGACGTCATCGAGTTCAAGGGCAAGCACATCAAGGCGTTCTATCAGCGCATGGCCGATCGCTTCGCCGCCGCCTACTCCGACCGTTTCCGCGAGATGGAGAAAGAGGGCGAGCTGGGGGAGGCCAACCCGCTGGTCGCCGTCATGCTCGCTACCCGCTGGTTCTTCTACTACTTCACGGTCGAGCGGTGCTTCGGCGTCCCCATGCATTTCGGTCTGGACTCGCGCCAGGCCGTCGACGAGTTCTCGAAGATCCTGCGCTACGGCCTGGTGCCGCGGCACGAAAAGGACCTACCCATAGAGATGCGTCCGTCGCGACGCGAGGAGGAAGAAACATCATGTCCACAATGAGGGTCTGGGCTCTGGCGCTGACGCTGTCGCTCGCCGCCGGCGCGGTCCCGGCGCTGGCGCAGCTCAGCACAGCCAGCGTCGACGTGGTGGTCACCGACACGGACGGCGGGATTCTCCCCGGCGTCACGGTGGCGCTCGAGAACGTCGATACCGGCTTCCGCCGCCAAGCGGTGACGGGAGAGAACGGGAGCGCCACGCTCCCCGCCCTGCCGCCGGGCACCTACAGGGGCTCTTTCGAGCTCGAAGGCTTCTCGCCGATCCAGCAGGAAGGGATCGTGCTGCGCGTCGGCCAGACCGCCAAGATCCAGGTCGAGCTGAACCCCGCGGTCACCGAGACCATGACCGTGACCACCACGGTCCCCCTGGTCGACGTCTACAAGACCGACAGCTCCACCAACATCGTGCCCGAGCAGATCGAATCGCTGCCGGTGCCCGACCGCGACTTCCAGCGCCTGGCCTTCATCGCGCCGGGCGTGCAGCGCGAGCGCGGCGCCTTCCGCTTCATCGGCGGCGGCCCGGTGGTGGGCTCCGGCGGCAACGCCAGCCAGTCGACGATCCTGGTCAACGGCGTCGACTTCACCGATCCGGCGCTCGGCCTTTCCAAGATCCGCTTCAGCCAGGACGCCATCGGCGAGTTCCGGGTGATCAACAGCCGCTATGACGCGGAGGTCGGCGGCACCGCGGGCGGCGCGCTCTCGATCGTCACCCGCGGCGGCGCCAACCGTTTCGGCGGCAACGCCTTCGGCTTCTACCGCGCGGATTCGCTGCGCGAGCAGGGCGAGCTGGAGCAGGGCGGAGCCGACTTCTCGCGCTCGCAGCTCGGCTTCACCTTCGGCGGGCCGATCCGCGAGGACCAGACCCACTTCTTCTTCTCCGGCGAGCAGATCGACGAGGAAAACATCGCCTTCTTCCGGCCGGGCGGCGCCTTCGCCTCGCGTGCCGACGACGTCGATCACCCGTTCGATCAGACGCTCGCTTTCGGCAAGCTGGACCACAAGCTCAGCGATGCCCACAGCCTGGCCGCGAACCTGGTCTGGGAGAAGTATCGCGAGGAGAACTTCCGGGTCGGCGGCGTGGCCGACGAGTCCTACGGCCAGGAGCTGCAGCGGGACAACTGGAACGTGACGCTGGAGGACCTGGCGGTCCTGGGCAGCAGGGGCCTCAACGAGCTGCGCCTCCAGGGCGGCCACCGCAAGTTCTTCGAGCCGCTCAACTCGCGCGCCACCGCGGAGTGGTTCTCCTCCGGCAACACGCTGCAGACCGGCGGCAACATCCTGGGCGACCTGCTGGGCGAGGGCCAGCAGGCCGAGCTGCGCGACACGCTGCACTGGAGCCGCGAAGGCAAGGGTGGATCGCACGACGTCAAGCTCGGCGCTTCGGTCCTCTGGCACGAGGAGCGCTCGCGGATCGACACTTTCCAGACCGGCCTCTTCACCTACCTGACCGATACCCGCGCGATCCCGGTCGCCTTTCTCTACGGCGAAGGGTCGAGCGACGTGACCTATGACACGACGCGCTATGCGGTCTTCGCGCAGGACGACTGGCGGCCGAACGCGGCCCTGTCGCTCAACTTTGGTGTGCGCTACGACCTGGACGACGGCGGCAACAATCCCGGCTTCACGCACCCGCTGGTCACGGAGCCGCGCAAGAAGGACACGGACGACGTCCAGCCGCGCTTCGCGTTCTCCTATGACGCCACGAAGAACGGCCGCAACGTGATCCGCGGCGGCGTCGGGATGTTCAATGGCCGCTACCTGCTCGTCCCGGCAGGAGTGGAGCGGCAGCAGAACGGCGTCACCGGCCGCGTCTCCCGTACGCGGGTCAACGGCGTCCTGTTCGGTCTCAATACGCCGCCGTTCGTGCTCGATCCGAACAACCCGCGCAACACCGGCATCCTGCTGCAGCCCGACATCTCGCTGCTCGCTCCGGAGCTGGACACGCCGGAGTCGGTGCAGGCGAGCCTCGGCTGGACGCGCGCCCTCTTCGGCAGCTTCTTCCTCGACGTCGAGGGGGTCTGGGCCGAGGGGGACAACGAGATCATCATCCGTGACGTCAACTTCGGCGGCAACGCCAACCCGGTGCGGCTGAACCGGACCTACAACCAGATCAACATGTACACCAACGAGGGCCGGAGCGAGTACCAGGCCCTGATCCTGCGCCTCAACGGCAACCTGCGGAAGGGTGACCTGATTACCGCCTCGTTCACCCTCGCGGACAAGCAGAACATCTCGGACGACTTCAGCCCCGAGTTCCCCTTCGGCTACCCGAACGACCCGTCGAACATCGACGCCGAGCTCGGGCGGAGCCGCACCGACGAGCGCTACCGCTTTGTGATGACCGGCATCTTCCACCTGCCGTGGGAGCTCGTCCTGGCGCCGATCTACGAGTACGGCTCCGGCCAGCCGTGGAACCACCGCCTGGGCTACGACTTCAACGGCGACGGCAAGAACTCGGATCGCCCGGCCGGCGTCGACCGTAACGACGAGGACGGCCCGGTATTCCGTCAGCTCAGCCTGCGTCTGACCAAGGGTTTCCAACTGTTCGGCGACCAGCGGCTGGAGGTCATCGCCGAGGCCTTCAACGTCCTCGACAACACCAACTACGACGTCAATTCCATCGACACCGCCGAATTCCTCTCCGGACCGACGCTGGCCAATCCGACCCTGCCGTTCCGCGCGAACCCGAACTTCGGCAGGGCGCGGGCGACGCTGCCGGGCCGGGAGATCCAGCTCGGGTTGCGGTGGGTGTTCTAGGCGGATGAAAGTCGTCATCGTCACCGGCGCCGCCGCCGGAATCGGCAAGGCCACGGCTCAGCGGTTCGCGCGGGACGGCGCGCGGATCGCCGCCTGGGACGTCCGCTCCGAAGACCCGGAGGCGCTGTGCGTCCAAATAGGGGACACCGGCGGAGAAGCTGTCTTCCAGCAGGTCGACGTCACGGATGCCGCCGCCGTGGAGGCGGCGGTGGCGTCCGTAGTTGAGCGCTGGGGGAGGATCGACGTCCTGATCAACAACGCCGGGATCTTGCGCGATGGCCAGCTCGTCAAGTGGAAGGACGGCCGGAAGGTCTCCGAGATGAGCGAGCGGGACTTCGACTCGGTGATCTCGGTCAACCTGCGCGGTGTCTTCCTCTGCACGCGCGCCGTGGCGCCGCACATGATCGCGGCCGGCGGCGGGGTGATCCTCAACGCGTCGTCGGTCGTCGGCCTCTACGGCAACTTCGGCCAGACCAACTACGCCGCGACCAAGGCCGGAGTCATCTCCATGACCAAGACCTGGGCGCGCGAGCTCGGGAGGCACAAGATCCGCGTCAACGCCGTGGCTCCCGGGTTCATCGCCACGGAGATGGTCCGCGCCATGCCCGAGAAGGTGCTGCAAGGGATGGTGGAGCGCACGCCGATCGGGCGGATGGGCGAGCCCGAGGATGTCGCCGAGGCCTATGCCTGGCTCGCCTCGGACGCCGCGAGCTTCGTGCACGGCACCGTCCTGTCGGTGGACGGCGGGCTGGTGGTGGGGACCTAGGAGGGTGATCTCCGGGTGACCTACGGCGACGTCCTCGGCGAACGGGCGCGGCTCACTCCGGAGCGCGAGGCGCTGGTGTACGTCCCCACCGGCGAGCGCTTCACCTACGCCGGTCTCGACGCGCGCGCCGTGCGCTGCGCCCGTGTCTGGCGCGAGGTTTTGGGGCTGGAGACGGACGACCGGGTCGCCCTCCTGATGGACAACCGGGTCGAATTCCTCGACGCGTTCTTTTCCGCTCCCAAGGCCGGGGTGATCGCGGTGCCGCTCGGCACGCGGCTCACCGCGCACGAGCTGGCGGGCATCCTAGCCGACGCCGCGCCGGCCGCCTTCGTCTACGGCGGCGAGCATACGGAGACGGTGCGGGTGTTGCGCGGGTCCGTTCAGGTGCGGCACTGGGTGGCCCTGGATGAGGACGGCAAAGCCGATCCCGCGGACGCCTCTCTCGCGGAGCTGGCCGCCGCGATCCCCGATGCGCCGTGGCAGCCGGCCCGCCGCGGCTCCGAAGACCTCCACTGCCTGCTCTACACCTCAGGGACCACGGGACGGCCCAAGGGGGTCATGATCCCGCACCGGCAGGTGGTCTGGAACGGCTACAACACGGTGATGGGCTGGCAGCTCCAAGCGGACGACGTGAGCCCGATCTTCACGCCTCTCTATCACGCGGGCGGGACCGGAGCGTTCCTCGTCCCGGTCTTCACGATCGGCGGCCGGATCGTGCTCCACCGGGGCTTCGACGCGGCCGAGGTCTGGCGGACGATCGAGGCCGAGCGCTGCACGGTGGTGCTCGGCGTGCCGACCCTCTGGAAGATGCTGATGGAGGCGCCCGAATTCCAGACCGTGGACCTGTCGCACGTCCGCTGGCTGATCAGCGGCGGCGCGCCCTTGCCGCTCTACCTCATCGAGGCCTACCAGCGGCGCGGCGTCGTCTTCAAGCAGGGCTACGGCCTGACCGAGGTGGGGGTCAACTGCTTCGCCATGACCGTGGAGGAGTCGGCCGCTCATGCCGGCTCGATCGGCAAGCCGCTGATGTACACCGAGACGCGGCTGGTCGACGAGGAGGGGAGGGACGTGCCGGTGGGGGAGGTCGGCGAGCTGCTCCTCCGCGGGCCGCACGTCTGCCGCGGCTACTGGAACAACCCCGAGGCGACCGCCGCGGCCCTGGACGCCGACGGCTGGTTCCACACCGGCGACCTGGCGCGGCGCGACGAGCAGGGCTTCCACACCATCGCAGGCCGGCGCAAGGACATGATCATCAGCGGCGGCGTCAACGTCTATCCGGCGGAGATCGAGGGCGAGCTGCTGCTTCTCCCCGGTGTACGCGATGCCGCGGTGGTCGGCATCCCCCATCCGATCTGGGGCGAGGTCGGCGTGGCCTTCGTGGTGCCGGGCGCGGAGCCCATGTCCGCCGAGAGTCTGATCGAGCTCCTGAGCGCCAGGCTCGCGAAGTACAAGGTTCCGCGGGAGCTCGTCTTCGTGGACGCGCTGCCGCGCACTCCCTATGGCAAGGTGGTCAAAGGGGAGCTCAAAAAGCTCCTCACCCCCCGGCCCCCTCTCCCATCGCCCTCCCCCCTTCCGGGAGAGGGGGAGAAAGGCATGGAGAGTCATGGGCGTTCCCCCTCTCCCGCTCAGCGGGAGAGGGGGTCAGGGGGTGAGGGTCCTTGATCGCGCACCGGATCAACGGCCAGGGTGAGCCCCTTCTGCTGCTCAACGGCGGCATGATGACCATGGCCGGTTGGCAGCCGATCGCGGAGCCTCTGGAAGCCTCCTTCCAGGTGATCCGCTGCGACTTCCGGGGCCAGCTCCTGTCTCCCGGAGAGCCCGAGCCGAGCCTGGGGGCTCACGTCCGCGACGTGCTGGAGGTGCTCGATGGACTCGGGATCGAGCGGGTCCACGTGGTCGGGGCCTCCTTCGGCGCCGAGGTCGGGCTGCTGCTCGCGGCGCTGCACCCCGGGCGCGTGAGGTCGCTGTCCGCGGTCACCGCCGGCGGCAAGGCGACTGACGAGCTGCGGGCCGCGTTCGGCGAGATGCGCAGGGAGTGCCGGAAAGCGGCCGAGACGCGGGACGGCAGCCCGGTCTTCGACATGAGCATCCCCGGGATGTACACGGAGGCCTATCGGGAGGCCAGACGCGAGGCGCTGGCGCAGCAGCGCGCGTGGTTCTCCGCGTTCCCGGCGATCTGGTTCCAGGGTCTCGACCGCATCGTCGCCGCGGTGGAGGACTTCGATCTGACGCCCGTGCTGCCGCGCATCCAGTGCCCAGTCCTGGTGGTGGCGGCCGAGGAGGACAAAACCTTTCCGCTGGAGGAAGGGCGGGCGCTCGCCGCGGCCATCCCCGGCGCGCGGCTGGAAGTCGTGCCCGCGGTCGGCCACGGCCTCATCCTCGAAAAGTCGGAGCGCCTGACCGAGATCCTCCTCGGGTTCCTCGGCACGCTGCGATCCACCTCTTGATCGAAACGCAGGAGATTTCATGCCTCGCTACGCGTCTCTCGTCTCCACCGGCATCTACCTTCCCGAACGGGAGATTTCGAACGACCTCCTCCGCGAGCGCTTCCCCGAGCCTGCGGAGCTCATGGATAAATTCGAGGCCTCGACCGGCATCCGGCGCCGCTGGTGGGCGCCCGACGACTGGGCCACCTCGGACCTCGCGCTGCGGGCGGCACAGCAGGCCCTCGACGCCGCGGGCCGGCGCCCCGAGGACGTGGACCTCATCATCCTGGGCACCGACTCGCCCGACTACCTGACCCCGGCGACCTCGGTGGTCCTGCAGGGGAAGCTCGGCGCGAAGAACGCCGGCACCTTCGACGTCGGCTGCGCCTGCGCCTCGTTCCCCACCGGCTTCGCCGCCGGCGCCGGGATGATCGCGGCCAACCCCAGCCTGAAGACCGTACTGGTCGTGGGCGTCTATCTGATGCACCGGCTCGCCGCGCCGGACGATCCCACGGTGTTCTTCTACGGCGACGGCGCGGGCGCCGCGGTGCTGGAGCCCTCGGAGGAGCCCGGGTTCCTCAACGCGGCCTTCCAGGCCGACGGCTCCTACGCCCGCCACTGGGGGATCTACTCGGGAGGCACGGCCGAGCCCGCGAGCGAGGAGTCGGTGAAGGCCGGCCGCACCCGCGTCCGCCTGGTCGAGCGCTACCCTCCGGAGATCAACCACGAAGGCTGGCCGCGCCTGGTCCGGCGTTTGGCTCACGAAGGGGGATTCGAGGTCGGCGACATCGACTTCCTGATCTTCACCCAGGTGCGCAAGCCGTCGATCGAGCTGGTCATGGCGGACCTGGGGCTGCCGATGGAGCGCACGCACATGGTGATGGAGGACTGGGGCTACACCGGCTCGGCCTGCGTTCCCATGGCGCTCCACGACGCGCGGGAGAAAGGGAAGATCCAGGCGGGCGACCTGGTGGTCCTGATCGGCTCCGGGGTCGGGTACAACCAGGCCGGCGTGGCATTCCGGGCGTGACCTCACTCTCCCCTGCTGTCAATGAGGCCCCGCTTCTGTAATTGAATGCGGGCTGAAATGGATCGGGAATTCGCGTCACTCTTTCTTGAAGGAGGACGCAAACGTGGACCACCCGATCTCGGAGGACAGCCTGAAAAGGTTCGCGGCCGGAAACTCTCCGCGCGAGGAGGCCCGGACGGTCGTCGCCCACCTGATGAAGGGGTGCCACGAGTGCGCGCGGGTCCTGAAGGAGATCGTACAGCCTGAAGCTCTGGCCTGCTACGACGAAGCTCTCGACAAATTTGAGGAGGCGCTGCGCGAATCTGTCGAGGAGCCAGTCCGCAAGGCGTCCTCCTCCCAGCCTTTGACTTCGGGGGATACGAAAGAGATGGTCCTCTGGGTCTGATCCGCGGACCGGAGTGAAATGGATTGGCGTTTCTGGTCACTCCCAGGTAGAGACGCGTGTAGACACCGGAGGATTGAACGTGGAGCCGAGGAGCCTGGAACCCGTCCTGAAGCGATCGATGGCGGGGCTCGCCCTGCGCGAGGGGAGCCCCACGATCGTTGCCCATCTCTCGGAAGGATGCCCGACCTGCGCTGAAGGGTTGCGGTTCTTCCACCGGCCGGGCGCGGCGAGCCCGACCGTCCTGGAGCAGTTCGAGCGGGACTTCGCCATCGGCCTGGCCGGCTCGGGCAGCCCGGCCCGCGCCCTTCATTCCGCGCTGGCGGAGATCGCGCTCAGGACCGGCAAGCGGGCGGGGTGAGGATTTCGAGCTAGGCTGCTATGATCCCTCTATGCATGTCGACTTGACAGTCCATATCTGGAAAGAGGGGAACCAGTACGTCGCGCACGCGATGCCCCTCGATGTGATGAGCAGCGGCCCCTCTCAGGAAGCGGCGCGCGAGGCGCTCGACGAGGCAGTCCGGGCCTTTCTGCTGACGGCTGCGGACGCCGGCACTCTCGAAGAGGTGCTCGAGGAGTGCGGCTATGAGCGGCGGGGTGATGCCTGGGTGAGCCCGGACTTCGTAGCCCTCGAACGACGCGAGCTTGCCATCGCGGTGTGATCGCGTGCCGCGGCTCACGCCCCTGCCCTGGCGCACTCTGGAAAAAGTTTTTCTTGCCGTGGGTTTCACGTTTGCCCGGCAGGTAGGCTCGCACCGGACTTACACCAAGCCAGGGACGACCCGGCCTGTGGTGATCCCGACCTACGATGAAGTGCCGGTGTCGATCATCCGGAACAACCTGAGGACCGCGGGCTTGTCCCGTGAGAAGTTCCTCGAGATCCTCGACAACCTATAACCACCCCCCTCTCCCAGGGCGGGGTGAGGGCCTCTACGCCGCCGGCCGCAGCTCCTCGTCCCGGTCCCGTTTCGGCCGCAGCCTCTTCAGCCGCTCCTTGATCCCCTCCAGCCCCCGCATGTCGTCGAAGATCGAGTAGAAGACCGGCGTCGCCAGCAGGGTGAGGAGGAGGGAGAGCGACTGGCCTCCGATAACCACGACGGCGATGGCCCGCCGCTCCTCGGAGCCCGGGCCGGTGCCCAGGGCGAGCGGCAGCATGCCGGCGACCAGGGCGAGGGTGGTCATCAGGATCGGCCGCAGACGGTCGCGGTTGCCCTGGAGGATGGCCGCCATGCGCTCCATCCCCTGCCGGCGCAGGTTGTTCATGTGGTCGATCTGCAGAATGGCGTTCTTCTTCACCACGCCGAAGAGGACCAGCACGCCCAGGGCCGAGTAGAGGTTCAGCGTGTTGTCCGTCGCCCACAGCGAGATCAGCGCGAAGGGGACGGAGAGCGGCAGCGAGATCAGGATGGTCAGCGGATGGACCAGGCTCTCGAACTGCGACGCCAGGATCATGTACATGAAGACGACCGACAGCGCCAGCGCGAAGATGAACTCGCGGTACGTGCGCGCGAGCTCCCGGCCGCGCCCGCCGATCCCGGTGGAGTAGGCCGGGGGCATGTTCATCTCGTCCGCGGCCTTCTGGAGCGCCTCCAGCCGGTCGGCGAGCGCGTAGCCGGGCGCCACCCCGGCGCGCAGGCTCACCTGCCGCTGGCGGTCGAGCCGGTCGACGCGCGAGGCGGTCGTCTCCTCCCGAACCTGCACGAAGTTGTCGAGCCGCACCAGCCCGCCCTGCGTGCTGGAGACGTAGAGGCGCGTGACCGCCTCGGGATCGTTGCGCCGCCCCTCGGTCAGGCGGAGCTGGACGTCGTAATTGTCGTTGACCGCCGGGTCGTGGAAGCGCGAGACCTCCTGGTCGCCGCCCACCATCAGCCGCAGCGCGGTCGCCACGTCGGTCATCTGCACGCCGAGGTCCGCGGCGCGGGCGCGGTCCACCACGACCCGCAGCTCGGGTTTGTCGAGCTTCAGGGTGGTGTCGGCGTCGACGATGCCGCCGATCTCCGCGGTCTTTTCGCGGAGCTGGTTGGCGTAGGCGGCCAGCGTCGGCAGGTCGGGCCCGCGCAGCGCGAAGTCGATGTCGGCGTTGCCGCCGCCGATGTTGAACGACGAGAGATTGCGCACCGAGACGCGCAGGTCCTTGAACTTGCGCAGCCGGCCGCGCACCTCCGTCATCACGTCGCGCTGGGAGTAGTTGCCGCGGAAGGCCGCGCCGGGATCGAGCTTCGCCAGGCTGCGGAAGAAGCGCGAGACGGAGAGCTTGCGCTCCTCGTGCGGCGCGATCCGCACGTAGGCGCCCCCCTGGTTGACCCCGCCCAGGAAGCCGCCGCCCACATTGGCGAGCACCATTTCCACGCCGCGCACCTGCCGCAGCTCGGCCTCGACCGCGCGCATGGCCTCGTCCATGGCCGCCATGCTCGTTCCTTCGGGCGCGTTGACGTTGACGTCGAACTCGGACTCATCGATGTCGCTCGGGATGTACTCCATCTTGACGAGGCGGTACAGCGGCACCGACGCGATGATGACCAGGAGGCAGACCGCCGCCGCCAGGCGCCGGTGCTTCATGGTCTTGACGAGGAGCTTCTCGTAGACGCGGTCGATGCGGGCGTAGAAACCTTTCCGCGAGCGCGCCTCGCCCTCCCCGCCGCCGTGCCCGGCCGCGTCCTCGGCACGCAGGAGCCGCGCGCTCATCATCGGCGTCAGGGTGAAGGAGACGAGCAGCGAGACCAGCACCGCCACCGCCGCCGTGATGCCGAACTGATAGAGGAACCGCCCCGAGATGCTCGACATGAAGGAGACCGGGACGAAGATGACCACCAGCGACAGCGTGGTCGCGAGCACGGGGAGGGCGATCTCGGCCGTGGCCGCCCGCGCCGCCTCGAAGGTGCTCATCTTCTTCTCCTCGACGAAGCGGAAGATGTTTTCGAGGACCACGATGGCGTCGTCGATCACCACGCCGACCATCAGCACCAGGGCCAGCATGGTGACGCTGTTCAGCGTGAAGTCGAGCGCCTGCATCATGCCGAAGGTGGCGATCACCGAGGAGGGGATGGCCACCGCCGCGATCAGGGTCGAGCGCCAGCTCCGCATGAAGGCGAACACCACCAGAGAGGCCAGGATGCTGCCCAGGATCAGGTGCAGGTTGATCTCGTGCAGGGCGGCGTAGATGTAGCGCGACTGGTCGCGGATCACCCGCATCTCGATGTCGGCCGGGAGCTGCGCCTGTACGCGCTCCATGGCCGCCTTGACGCCCTCGATGACCTCGACCGTGTTGGCCCCCGACTGCCGCCGCACCTCCAGGGTGACCGTCGGCACGCCGTTGAGGCGCGCCACCGACCGCTGCTCCTTGGTGCCGTCCTCGGCATAGCCGAGGTCGCGGATGCGGATCGGCTGTACGCCGACCGTCTTCACCACGAGATCGTTGAAATCCCTGGCCTCGGCGACCCGTCCCATGGTGCGCAGGGTCATCTCGCGCCCGGTGCCGGTCACGTTGCCGCCGGGCACGTCGGTGTTCTGGCGCACCAGGGCGTCGCGCACCGCGGTGATCGGGATCTGATAGGCGGCGAGGCGGTCGGGATCGATCCAGACGTTGATCGCCCGCTCGAGGCCGCCGACGAGGTTCACCTCGCCCACGCCGGTCGAGCGCTCGAGCTGCACCTTGACCACCTTGTCCGCCAGCTCGGTCAGCTCGCGCAACGTCCGGTTGCCCGAGAGCGCGACGCTCATCACCGGCGAAGAGTCGTTGTTGAACTTGGCGACCACCGGGGGCAGCGTGTCTTCCGGCAGCGAGCGCACCACGGTGGCCACGCGGTCGCGGATGTCCTGGGCCGCGACGTCGATGTCCCGCTCGAGGTCGAAGGTGACGATCACGAAGGAGCTGCCGGCCGACGAGATCGAGCGCAGCTCCTGGATCCCCTCGACCGTGTTGACGACCTCCTCGATGCGCTGCGAGACCTCGGTCTCGACCTCCTCGGTGGAGGCGCCGGGGAGCGCGGTACGGACCGAGACCGTCGGCAGGTCCACCGACGGGAAACGGTCGACTCCGAGGCGGCCGTAGCTGGCGGCGCCCACCACGACCAGGGCCAGGACGATCATGGCCGCGAAGACCGGCCGGCGGATACAGATCTCGGCAAGCTTCTGCATTACGTCTCCAGGTTTACGGCGCCACCCGGATCGGCTGCCCGCCGACCAGGTTGCCCGGCTCCAGCACCACCGGCTCTCCGGCGGCGATCCCCTCCAGGATCTCCACGCGGTCGCCCGCGCGGCGGCCGGTCTTCACCCGCTTCTCCACGGCGTGGCCGTCCTCGACGCTCATGACCTTCTCGATGCCCGCGAACGAGATCACCGAGGAGGAGGGCACGAGCACGGCCGGGTCCTCGGACTCGGTGACGATCTCGGCGCGGGCAAAGGCGCCCGGCCGCAACCGGCCGTCGTGGTTGGGCACCTCCGCCTCGACGAGCAGCGTGCGGTTCTCCTCGCTGATCGACGGGCTGATCCGCGCCACGCGCCCGGTGTGCTCGCCGGGGTCGCCCTCGACCGTCAGCTTCACCGGCTGTCCGACCCGCACGCCGAAGACGTCGCGCTCGGGGAGCTCCAGGCGCAGGCGGAGCGGATGCACGCGCACCAGGACCACGACCGGGTCGCCCACCGCGAGGTAGTCGCCCACGCCGGCCCGGCGCTCGCTGATGACGCCGTCGAAGGGAGCGGTCAGGGTGGAATCGGCGAGCTGCTGGCGGGCGAGGCGCAGCTCCGAGGCCCGTTGCGCGAGCAGGGCCTGGCGGACGTGGGCGGTCTCGACCGCCTCCTGGTAGCGCGCTTCGGCCACCTGCAGGGCGGCCTCGGCGGCGTCGAAATCGGATTGGGGGATGAGCTGCTCCTGGAAGAGCCGGGCCATGCGGTCGCGCGTGAGCTTGGCCTGCGTGAGGTTCGCCGCCGCCTGCTTGACCAGCGCCGTCTGCTCGGGCGCAACCCTGCGGACGGGCTCGTTCGGCTCGAGACCCAACTGGGCCCGCGCCTGCTCCAGCGCGCTCTCCGCCTGCGACACGCGGATCTGGGAATCGGTCGGAATGAGTCGGGCGATCACCTGTCCCCTCCGCACCCGGCTCCCCAGGTCCACGGCGATCGAGGCGAGCCGCCCGGCCACCTTCATCCCCAGCTCCGCCTCCTCGTCGGCCGCCAGCGCGCCGGAGACCGGCACCGTGCGCGACAGCTTCGCCTGCTCGGCCTCGGCCAGGCGCACCTCGCGGGAAGGCAGATCCGGCCTCTTCTCCTCACCCTGTCCCTGACCTCCGCGCTCCCCCCGCCCTCCCTCGCGCGCCGCGGCCACCGGCTGGTCTCCGCCGCAACCCGCGAGCCCTGCGAGACTCAAACCCATCAATAAAGCCACAGACCACCGTCTCATATCGTCTCGTTGTCTCCCGGATGTCCCTCGAAAGAAGAGCGGGAGGGACGTCAACCAAAAGCCGGGACCTCGGCCGTTATATTCCCCTCGTCCGCGGAGGAACCCTCACCCCCGGCCCCTCTCCCGGAGGGAGAGGGGTGAAAGCTCAGAAAACTGCGGTTTCCTATGCATTTTCCCCCTCTCCCGGTGACGGGAGAGGGGCCAGGGGGTGAGGGCCTACGCCGGCCGTTGCGCCTGCTGGGCCACGGACTCCGCCGCCTTCCGCGCCGCGTCCGGGTCGCCGAGGTAATAGCGGGTGACCGGCTTCAGATCCTGGTCCAGCTCGTAGACCAGCGGGATGCCCGTGGGGATGTTCAGCCCGACGATCTCGTCCTCCGGGACGTCGTCGAGGTGCTTCACCAGGGCGCGCAGGCTGTTGCCGTGGGCCGTGATCAGCACGCGCTTGCCCGCGCGCAGGTCCGGGACGATCGTGCCGTGCCAGTAGGGGAGGAAGCGGGCGACCGTGTCCGCGAGCGACTCGGCGAGCGGCAGCTCCTCCGGCGAGAGGCCGGCGTAGCGGCGGTCCTTGCCGGGATAGCGCGGGTCGTCCTCCGTCAGGGGCGGCGGCGGAGTCGCGTAGCTGCGCCGCCAGATCAGCACCTGCTCGTCGCCGTACTTGGCCGCCGTCTCGGCCTTGTTGAGTCCCTGGAGCGCTCCGTAGTGCCGCTCGTTCAGCCGCCAGCTCCGGTAGACCGGGAGCCACATCAGGTCCATGCCGTCCAGGACGATCCACAGCGTGCGGATCGCCCGCTTGAGCAGCGACGTGTAGGCCACGTCGAACGTATAGCCCCCCTCGTTGAGCAGACGGGCGGCCTCGCCCGCCTCCTGGATCCCCTTGACCGTGAGGTCCACGTCGGTCCACCCGGTGAACCGGTTCTCCAGATTCCAGGTGCTCTCCCCATGTCGCAGCAGGACCAGCTTGATCGGCTCCATCGTCGCGCGTCCCCCTTTCCTGTCGGAGGGAGGATACAAGAAGCCCGGCGCGCGGGGGAGCCGGACGGACCCCTGGGACGGACCGCCCGGAGCGCCGGCCGAGCCGGAACGGCGCCCGGTCGAGCCGGAAGGGGGCTCGGACCAGCCGGAAGGAGCGCCGGGTTGAGTCGCCCGCCCCCTCGGCCGGCTCGACCCGGCCGGCGGGAAGAGCAGGAAGAGGCTCCGGCCGGCTGGGAACGAGCGTCCGTCCGAGCGGTCCGGAGGCCGTTCCGGGTGGACCGGAGCGCCGGTTCGCGCGGGGAGACCCCTCTTCCCGTTCGTCCCGGCCTCCGGACCGCCCGGACGGTAGTAGACTCAGTGGGCATGAGCCGCGACAAGGATGAGGTGGAGCGCACGCTCGATACGCTCCAGATGCTGGTCCGCATGCTCGGGCTGTCCAACCGCGAGCTGGAGCGACGGCTCGGCCTGCCCATCAGCACGGTCACCCGCGCCTTCAGCCGCCAGGTCGAGCTGCGGCACGAGCTCCTGCTGGGGATCGGCCGCGCCATGGGCCTCGAATACGCCGAGCTGTTCGAATTCCTCTATCCCGAACGGCCCGACCCCGAGACCGCCAGCCCCGCCGCCCGCCGGCTCCGCACCATGCTCGCCGGCGTCGCCCCCCTCCTCAAGGCCGAGTCCAGAGAGTCCATGAAAAAGACGATCCGGGAGCTCGCCCTCGAAGTCCTCCGCGAGCTGGGAGACGAGCCGCCGCCCACGGAAAAACTCTCCCCCTCGAAAAAGCATCCACGCTCCACCAATCCAGCCCCCGAAGGGGGCGGCAGCACGTAGCCCGGGCGTCAGCCCGGGAAAGGCATCCCCACCGGAGGGAGGTGCCGCCCCTCCGGGGCTCCTTGGGAGGTTGGGGGGCTCGATACCCGGGCCTCACGGGCCGGGCTACGTGCTGCCGCCCGCTCCGCGGGCTCTCCGGAGGAGAAGGCCGTCTTTCCCCTCTCCCGCTCTGCGGGGGAGAGGCCAGGGGTATAGGCGCTAACTTTGCCCCCCAAGCACCCTTTCTGTCCGCTGTAGATCCTCCCCCACTGTAGAGACGCCCCGTGGGGCGTCTCCTGCGGCGGCGCCATTCATAATCCAGCAATCCGCGCGATGCCGCGGGCACCTCCGGAGGAGGAGACGCCCCACGGGGCGTCTCTACAGTGGGAGATGCGGCATATCGCTCGGCGGCAAAGTTAGCGCCTATGGGGGCCAGGGGAGGGGGCTCTCCGGAGCCGCGTCCCGGCACCCACTGCTGTAGACCCTGACCGAAAGGAGCCGCCCATGACCAGCACCCGCCGCCTCGCCGTCCTCGTCCTGTTCCTGACCCTGATCGCCCCCTGGGGCGCGTCCGCGGCCGAACCGAAGTCCGAACCCGGCGCCGCCCAGGCTCTGGCCGGCCTCTGGGGCTGGCTCACCCGCCTCTGGGCTGAAAACGGCTGCATCATCGACCCGGACGGCTGTGCGGGCGCCCAGGGAGACAACGGCTGCATTCTCGATCCCGACGGCTGCGCGGGGGCCCAAGGCGACAACGGCTGCATCGCCGACCCGAACGGTTGCGCGGAGGCCGGCGAATCCGGTGACAACGGCTGTATCGCCGACCCGAGCGGCGGAGCCTGCCGCGACCGCTCATAGAGCCCGCACCGCGTCACGTCACCAACCCCGCCCCGAAGGGGCATCGGCATAAAGCCTGGGGTTTCAACCCCAGGTCAGAGGACCCATTTTCATCCCGAGCCCCGAAGGGGCGGCGGCATGGCCGCGGGGTGTCCACCGCGCGAGGGTGGCGGAAATGCCTGCGTCCCTTCGGGACTTGGGATTTGGGGGCGGCCTTCCTGGGGTTGAAACCCCAGGCTTTACGCCCGTGCCCCTGCGGGGCGGGAAATGATGGCTCCTCAGCGCGTTCCCCCGGCACCCTCTGCTGTAGAACCTGACCGAAAGGAGCCGCCCATGACCCGACCCCGCCGCTTCGCTGTCCTCGCCCTGTCGCTGGCCCTGATCGCGCCCTGGGGCGCGTCCGCGGCCGGCCCGAAATCAGAGCCCGGCCGCGAGGCCGCCGCCCAGGCCCTGACCGGCCTCTGGAGCTGGCTCACCCGCCTCTGGGCCGAAAACGGCTGCCTCATCGACCCCGACGGCTGTGCGGGCGCCCAGCGCGACAACGGCTGCATCCTCGACCCGGACGGCTGTGCGACCACCCAAGTCGACAATGGCTGCATCCTCGACCCCAACGGCTGCGCGAGCACCCAAGTCGACAACGGCTGCGTTGCTGACCCGGGCGGCTGCGCGAACACCCAGGTCGACAACGGCTGCATCATCGACCCGAACGGCGGAGCCTGCCGCTAGAAATCTGCTGGGAGCGCCGGCATCCTTGCCGGCCACTGATCAAGCCGCCGTGAAGCGCAGCTCCGGAATGTGCTGCGCCCGTTCCAGGAACCGCAGCACCCGCCGCGTCAGCTCCACCGTGGCTTTCTCGCGCTCCGCTGCCTGGCGGAACACCGTCAGCGCGGCCAGCGCTTGCTTGGGGACCCGCTCGGCTTCGAAGATCCAGACCATCTCCTCGGCCAGCGACCGAACCTCCGCGGAACGGTTTTCCTTGAGAAGCAGCAGGGCCAGCTCCAGGCACACCAGCGCGTAGTCGAAGGCGATCTTGTCCTTTTCGAAGGCGAGCCGCACCTCGTCGAAGGCGTCCCGGGCCGCCCCCGACTGTCCGAAGCCCGCCAGAATTTTCCCTTCCAGCCACCGCAATCGTACGCCGTCGAGCCGGTTGGCCGCCACGTCCGCCAGCTCCCGGATGCGGGACAGCAGCGCCTCCGCCTCCTCGAACCTCCTCAGATCGCAAAGGCACCTTGCCTGGTTAAAGCGTGATCCGAAAAGATGGCGGCGGTCGCCGGACTCTTGAATCAGAGGCTCTGCTTCCCGTAAAGATTCGAGGGCAAGCTCTGACTCCTCCATTGCCAGGTAGGTTGACGCTTTGTTCAGAAGGATGCGCCCGTGGGCTTGCCGCGAAGCCGCAGCCCGGGCTCGGTCGAGCAGATCCAGCGCCTCGGAACATCGGCCCTGGCTGCGGCGAAGAGAAGCTTGGCGGTCCAGCAGCCGCCATGAAGCGAGCAGCCGATCTGGATCGCCGGCCGTGCCCGCCTGCCACAGCGCGGCCGCGCGGATGAAGGTTTCGCTGGCGAGTTGGAGGCCGCCGCAGACTCGCTGGGCATTGGCGACGAAGTGGAGGCAGTAGCCGAGCAGGCGGCGGCGAAAGACCTTGTCGACCTGAGCCCGCTCGGCAATGCGGACGGCCAGCTCGGCCAGATCCAGTGCCTCGGCGGCACTGTCGGCGGCAGCCCACTCGCTCTCGTTGCAGAGCGTTTCGCTGACTGCCCACGTCTGAACCTCCGGGCAGGTGTCAACGAGTTCGCGGCGCTCGGCGGCTGTGCGGACCATGAGGCGGTGACAAGCATCGGCGGCCCAGATGCGGTCCTCGGCCCGCGGGACGCCGGTCCCCTGCCAGGGCTCGACGTCCGCGGCTTCGAGCTCTTGCAGCAGGGCGAGGAAGGCCGGGCGGGCCGTCCCTGCCAGGGCGGGCTCCAGCGCTGCGGCGGCGCGGACGAGCTCCTGCAGGCTCTCATCGGACAGTGGAGTGGACGAGCGCACGGCGGCAGCGATCACGGGCACGAGGCAGGTCTCGACAAACACGGGCCGCAACCCCACTGCGGAGGCGAGCCGCGCGACCTTCTTGCGTGGAGGGCGCGTCTTTTTCTCTTTGTAGCGCCAGAGCGTGCTCGGGTTGAGACCGGCCCGCCGGGCGAGCTCCAGCTCGGTGATGTTGCCGAAGCCGGCCAGGGTGCGCACGAACGCGCTCAACACCTCGGGATCGGTCAGGTCGTCCATCCAGGCCCTCCTTGCAAGCGATTCCTGCACGCCGTGTCGGCTTTCCGCGACGTTTCGGGGCACTCTATACCTCAGAGACCCTCCGCACGTCCCTGCCGGCCGCGCCGGACGGGTCTTCGGAAAGGAATCTTCTCATGTCGCAACGCCTCGCTCGCAAGCTCACCGTGCTCGCCGTGGCCCTGGCCCTGATCCTGCCCTGGGGCGCGTCCGCGGCCCCGCCGGACTCCGCTTCCTTCCGCGAAGCCGCGGCCCCGGAGCCGGGTCTGTGGACCCGCCTCGCCGGCTGGCTCACCCGCGTCTGGGCCGAGAACGGCTGCCTCATCGATCCGGGCGGCTGCACGGACGGCGAGCCGGACCCGGGCAGCTCCGGGAGCGACCCCGACAACGGCTGCCTCATCGACCCGAGCGGAGGCGCCTGCCGGGACGGGCAGTAGGCCCTCACCCCCTGGCCCCCTCTCCCGTCTCCGGGAGAGGGGGAAGGACCTCGCCCTGTCATTCCTCGAACTGCAGGTCCGGGTTGTGGCGCGCCCGCTCGAGGAAGCGGAGGACCCGGCGGGTCAGGTCCAAGGTGGCCGTCTCCTGCTTGGCGGCCTCGCAGAACACCCGGAGCGCGGCCAGGGCCTTCTGGTGCACCCGCTCACTCCGGAAGATCCAGACCATCTTCAGGGCGAGCGACCGCACCTCCGCGGTGCGACCCTGATCCAGGAGCAGCAGTGCCAGCTCCAGAGTGACCAGGGCGCAGTCGTAGGCGATGCCGCGGGCGGTGAGGGCCCGGCGCACCTGCTCGAACGCCTCGTGGGCCTCCCCAGTGCGCCCGAAGCCGGCCAGGATCCTGCCGTCCAGCCACCGTACCCGATGGAGGTCAAGCTCGTTGCGCAGCTCTTCCGCCAGCTCGCGCACCCGGGGCAACCGTTGCTCAGCCTCAGCGTATCTTTCCAGGTCACACAGACACCTCGCCTGATTGAAACGTGATCCCATCAGCAGGCGGCGATCACCCAGGGCCTCAATCCGTTTTTCCGCCACTTCGAACGACTGAAAGGCGCGTTCAACGTCTTCCATCTCCATGAAAACCGAACCCTGATTCAGTAGGATACGGCCGTGTGCGTCTAGCGGTGCCATAGCGCGTGCGCTGTCGAGAAGCTCCAAGGCCTCGGTAAACCGCCCCTGGCTGCGCCTGAGAGATGCATGGCGATCCAGGAGTCGCCACTCGGCGAGCAAGCGGCCCGGGTCGCCGGGGGCGCCGGCTTCCCAGAGCGCCCAGGCTTGTTCGAAGGTCTCGTCGGCGCGCTGGAGTTTGCCGCCGACGCGCTGCGCATTGGCAACGAACGCGCGGCAATACCCCTGCAGCCGGGGCCGGAACAGCTCCGTCACTTCAGCCTGATCGGCGGCGAGACAGGCCAGCTCGGCCAGCTCCAAAGCCATGTCGGCTTTGTTTGGAGCGGCCTTTTCGCTCTGCTCGGCGAGCCGTTCGGCGACGGCCCAGGTCTGGAACTGTCGCATGGATTCGACGCGCAGCCGGCGGCGCTCGGGTGAGAGGGAGAGGAGGGTATTGACGAGGTCGGTGGCCTTGGCGCGGGCGCGGCAGGCCCGCCAGTGGGATACGAAGCGGAGCAGGTGGGCCTCGGTGGCGTCGAGGGCGTTGCGGCTGGCCTCGCCGGCGAGGCGGCGGACGAGGCGGAGGTCGTGGGTGGTGGGGTCGACGGGGGAGGCGGGGGCGGCCACGGGCCTTTCGCCGCGGAGCGTGGCCTGGACGATTTCGTCGACGGCGTCGGGGCCGTAGTCCATGAGGTGGAGGAGTCGGGCTTCCTCGTCGCGGGGGGCTTCCTCCGCCCGTTCATAGCGTTCGATGGTGCGGAGGGACACGCCGGCGAGCCGGGCGAGGTCGGCCTGTTTGAGATCGCGGCTTTCCCGCAGATGCTTGAAGGCGGCGCAGCGCAAGGGGGGTGGCATGCTTCGTGACCTCCTCTACAGAATAAGTTCCCGCAGACCGGGTTTTCGGGACACCCGAAATCCGTAACCACCTGCACTCGTCTCTTGCAACTCCGCGAAAGCTTGCGGCGGGGCGAGACGGTCTTTCCTACCTTTATCCAGCATGGTGCTGGAACGGGATCGCAACGAGACCCACCCCCGGCGGGAGCTTCTGGAGCGGCCGGTGTACGAGCTGGCCAAAGAGGAGCGGCTGTGGGTGGTGCGGCATCTGCTCGGGGGGTGCAAGGCCTGCGCGCGGATCGCGCTGCTGTCGTGGGGGCTGCCGGGGCTGGTGACCGGGAGGGTCGAGAGCCTGGGGGAGCGCCTGCGGAACGGAGGGAGCCATGGCCGGAGGGAATGAGCGTGTTTGACGCGCGGCTGTCGGCATCGATCGCGGAGGTGAAGGAGTTGTTGACGGGGGCGCGGGCGCGGCTGGAGGAGATCGCGAGAAGCGTGACGCCGGCGCCGGAGGAGGAGAGCCTGGAGGACATCGAAGGGACGCCGGACCCGCGGACGCTGGTGCGGGCGGCGCTGTTGTCGGTGTCGCAGGCGGTGCCGGTGCTGGTGGAGGAGCTGGACGCGGCGCAGTCGGTCAGCGAGGGGCGTGGGTGAGCCCGTCGGTCCACGAACAGTCCTTGGCGAGGGTCCTGGCCGACGCGGAGGGGGATTCGGGCCCGGCGATCCTCCATGTACTGACCTGCGCGGAGTGCCGGGATACGGCGCGGACGCAGCTTCTGGCGCAGCCGTTGCGGGTGCGGGACCCGATCGACGCGCTGCTGGCGCGCTTCAGCGGAGAGCTGCTCGGGGAGCTGGAGGAGCAGAGGGCCGCGGCGGGCCGTTTCCTGGAGGAGCTGCTGGCGGTGGCGCCGCAGAACCGGACGCGGGCGGCGCGGCAGGGGCGGTTCCGCAAGCGGGCGCTGGCGGAGCGGCTGCTGGAGGCGAGCCACGGGCGGCAGCCGGCCGAGCCGAGGGAGTCGGCCCGGCTGGCGGGGCTGGCGGCGGCGATCGCCGGGCAGTTCCTGGGGACGACGGAGGATGCGCCGGCGCGGGCGGTCCTGGCGCGGGCGGGGTGGCTGGCGGGCAACGCGCGGCGGCTGGAGGGGGATTTCTGGAAAGCGGAGCGGGCGCTGGTCCACGCGGCGTCGTATCTGTCGCCGTGGCACGAGCCGGCCGACCGGGGCCTGTACTGCCGGGCGGTGGGGCTGTTGCGCTGGGAGCAGGGCCGTCTGGAGGAGGCGGAGGCGCTGCTGAGGCAGGCGGGCCGGGATTTCGCGGGCCAAGGGATGGATGGCGAAGAGGCGGCGACGCTGGCGCTGCTGGGGTTGCTGTACACGGAGACGGAGCGGACGCAGTGCGCGGTGACGGCGCTGTTGCGGGCGCGGTGTCAGTTGAGCCCGGAGGCGCGGCCGTGGCTGGCGCTGCGCGCGGGTTTGAGCCAGGCGCTGGGGCTGGCGCGGCTGGGCCGGCCGGCGAAGGCGCGCGGCCTGCGCCACGACATGTGGCGCCTCTACCCGGCGGTGACGGACGTGGGCGAGCTGACCCGCGCCTACTGGCTGGAGGGGCGGCTGGCCGCGGCGACGGGGGACCTGCCGGACGCCCGCGGCCTGCTGGAGGGGGTGCGGCGGAAGCTGATCGACGAGCGCAGCTTCGGCGACGCCGCGCTGGCCACGCTCGACCTGGGCGTGCTGCTGGCGCGGCTCGGGTGGGCGGAGGAGGTCGAGCCGCTGGGCCGCGAGGTCGAGGCCGCCTTTCCCGGAGCGCGGGGCCTGTCCGAGCTGCTGTACGGCCTGCGGGCGCTGAGCCGGGCGGCGGCGCAGGGGGAAGCGGCGGTGGACGACCGGCGGGCCGAGGCGGCGTTCGAGCTGCGGCGCGCGGTGCGGCTCGCCGGCGGCCGGGTGGGGACGCTGCCGTTCGCCTGACGTCCATGGTCGTGCCCGCGCTCCACGACCTCGTGCGCGCCGCGGTCGCCCGCGATCCCTGGGTGCTGCTCCTGGAGTTCCGGCCGTCGGACGACGAGCTGGCGGACTGGATGCTGTTGAGCCCGTCGCTGCTGGCGCTGGACCCCTCGGCCCGGTCGCAACTGATGCGCGATCTCCGGCGGTATGGTCTGGGCGTGGTCCTCTGCGCCAGCGAGGAGGAGGCGCGGCGGCTGTTGGACGGGATCCGGACCTGGCGGCTCCGGGCCGAGGTCTTCGTCGAGGGGCGCCAGGTGTCCTGGCCCCGGCCCGGCCGGACGAGGCGCCGCGCCTGAGCCGCCCTGGGCCTCAGGCGCCGGTCTCGTTTCCCCCCTCTCCCGGTTGCAGGGAGGGCGATGGGAGAGGGGGGCAGGGGGGTGAGGTCTCGCGCAACGACGCCTCCATCCCGGCCAGGCGCGCCGCCAGCCCAGGGTCGCCGGTGCCGCTCTCCAGCCGCCGGACCGCCTCTCGCAGGGCCTCGCGCGCCTCGGGGAGCCGGCCGGCCAGCCGGTAGGCGTCGGCGACTTCGCCCCAGGCGCGGGCCTGCAGGTCGGCGGTCCGCCGGCGGCCGTAGCGGCCGGGGGGAAAGTGCAGGGCCAGGTCGAGCGCCAGCTCGGCCAGGTGGGTCCGCTCCAGCCGGTTGTCGAAGCGGACCGCCCAGGCGCGGGCGAGGAGCGCCTCGTAGACGCTGCGGCCGGCGACCCGCATGCGGCCGTCGCGGACGAGGGCCACGACGCCGCGGCCGTTCGCCAGCAGGTCGAGCGCCTTCCGGAAGCGGAGCTGTTCGCGCCGCGGCAGCCGCGCCGAGTGGGACAGAGAGTCGGGGAGCACCGGTGAATTTTCGGAAGTAGACCGCCAGCCGCACGGCCGCCAGGCTGCCGTGCAAGATCCGCCTGAACCGTCTGTCGGTTTTTCGACTCCAGCCCGGGAACGGTACCCCGAAGATTCCCTTTCCTTACGATCCTCTACGCTCCGTATTGACATCCACATCTTCAGTACGTCATCTTTGTCTCCACTGAGCTTTCGAGATTCCAGGTCTTCGGCGTCATGGAGACGCCTGAAGCGTTGATCCCAAAGGAGGTCAACATGCAAGAGACGATCGTACCCACCCACGACGTGCAGCCGAACGCGGAGAAGAGGAAGCGTCCGCCCAAGCCGGGCGGCGGCAACTTCGGCACGATGCAGGAGCGGCTGAAGTCCGAGCGCGTGCAGCAGATGCTCAAGGCGCTCCTGCAGCGCGGCTGGAAGCAGGTGCAGGGCGGCTGGGCTCTGCAGCGGACGTACGAGCTGGGGCTGGGCTCGGTGGCGAGGGCCTACTCCTCGGTCGCCCTGGAGCTGGCGTCGTTCCACGATCAACCGGTCGAGCTGCTCGCGTCCGGCGCGCGGCTGACTATTACCCTGCCCGGCTCGCCGGGGCGGAGCCGCACTCTCCGGTTCACCGAGGAGATGCTCGGCTTCGCCACGGCGCTGCCGTAGAAAGGAGGTGTGTCTTGGCCCAATCGAATGCAGACGTGGTCACCGGATGGGACCACTCCCTGGCGGCGGCCGAAGCCAACAAGGAGGCCCTCCCCTTCCTGGAGCCGGTCATGACGGAGCTGGCCACCGTGTCCGTGGCTTTCAAGGACGCCAGGAGCCGTCAGGACCATCACCGGGCGGAGTTCCAGCAGGCCACGCGCGACATGGAGCGGTTGAAGGCGCGCGGGATCGAGCTGGCGACCCGGCTCCGCAACGGAGTGCGCACCCAGTTCGGCCTGTCGAGTGAGAAGCTGGCGGAGTTCGGGATGCAGCCGCGCCGGCCGCCGCAGCGCAAGAAGGCGACAGCCAAGCCGCCTGAGCCGGCCCCACCGGCCCAGACGGCTCCCAACAAAACATCTGACGTGACTTCAGTATAAACCACACTCCCGGGGAGCGGGAAACCGCTCCCCGTTTCACTCCTTGATCCGCCCTCGGAGAGTGGGGATTGA
Source organism: Thermoanaerobaculia bacterium (assembly GCA_036380715.1). Taxonomy (GTDB): domain Bacteria; phylum Acidobacteriota; class Thermoanaerobaculia; order Multivoradales; family UBA5704; genus UBA5704. The sequence continues at coordinate 110,216 of DASVEF010000312.1, forward strand.
GAAGACCAGGGCGTCCGTGCCGTCCCGGTAATACCCGCGCCGCCTTCCGGTCGGCTCGAATCCGAGAGCCCGATAGAGCGCGATGGCTCCCTCGTTGTCCGTCCGCACCTCCAGATGGCAGGCCTCGACGTCCTCGCGTCGGAGCCGGTCGAGGCCTGCCTCGACCAGGCGGCGGGCGACCCCTCGCCGCCGCTCGCCGGGATCGACCGCCAGGCGCAGCAGCTCCGCCTCTCCGCCTCCGTGGCGGAAGGCGGCGTAGCCCGCGGCCGGCTCGTCTGCGCGGACGGCAACCAGGAGGAGGGTGCCCGGATGCCCGATTTCGTAGGTGAGCAGGTCGAGGCGCCAAGGGTCGGCGAAGGCGGCCTGCTCCAGCCAGGCGATGCGCTCCAGATCCTCCTCGCGGGCGTCGCGGATGGACAGGTCCGTCATGCCGGAGCGCGTCTCTTCGGCTGCGAGATCGCCGCCGGCCGCGAGTAGAGGGGAGAGGTGAGCAGCGCGGCATCCCAGGGGATCTCGGGATGGACGGCCATCCGCGCGGCCATGGAGGCGAGAGGCCGTTGCGCCCCCGGCTCCACGAGACGGATGTCCGCCGGCCAGCCCTCGATCCCCGACAGACGCGAGACGCCGAACCCGACCACGACCCGTCCGCCCGGCCACCCGGCGCGCTCGAACAGCTCCGGCAGCTCGCTCCCGGGGAGCAGCTCCACGCCGCTCAACGGACGGGGGAGTGGCTCCGCCGTGAACGCCTGGGCGCTCCAGTCGCCGCGCAGCGCGTCCACGACCGCGACCAAGGCCCCCGTCTGCCCGGGCGGCATCTCAGGGACGGCGTACGCGGCGAGGGTCCGCAGCGTATCCACGGCCGTCGCGGGGATGCCCAGGGCCTGGTGCAGGCCGAGCGCGGTGGCGAGGCCGATCCGCAGGCCCGTGAAGCTGCCGGGGCCGCGCAGGGCCACCACGCCACCCAGATCCGCGGGCCGGGCTCCGGCCTCCGACAGGACGGCGCGGATCATCTCCAGGAGCTGGACGGAGGAGCGCTCCATCTCCACCGCGCGTTCGGCGACGGGCTCCCCGCCGCGGGCCAGGGCCACGCTCACGAGAGGAGAGCCGGCGTCGAGGGCGAGGTGGAGGGGGCCGGTCATGGCGGGGGGAAGTATAGGCCGTACGGGCGGATATACTCTCTTTCCATGTCGTCCGTTCCTTCCGCCGTCTCCCTCGGGTCTCTCACTCCGATGCTCCGCCAGTATCTGGAGGTCAAGGCGGAGCATGCGGACGCCGTCGTGATGTACCGCATGGGCGACTTCTACGAGATGTTTTTCGAGGACGCCAAGCGCGCGGCCCCTCTGCTGGAGGTCCAGCTCACCGCCCGCCACAAGGGGAGCGAGAACGAGACGCCGATGTGCGGCGTCCCCTATCACGCGCTGGAGTCCTACCTCGGCAAGCTGCTCGCCGCCGGGCTCAAGGTGGCCATCTGCGACCAGGTCGAGGACCCGGCGCAGGCCAAGGGGCTGGTGCGGCGCGAGGTCACCCGGGTGGTGACGCCGGGCACGGTGAGCGATCCCGGGCTGCTGGAAGGGAAGGAGGAGAACCTCCTGGCCGGGCTGGTCTGGGACGGCGAGGCGGGAAGCGGGGCCTTTCTCGATCTCTCGACGGGGAGCTTCTTCGTCCGCCGCTGGAAGTCGGCCGAGGAGGGGGTGGAGGACCTCGCCCTGCTGCGCCCGCGCGAGGTGCTGTTCCACGCCGGGGACGGCGCCGGGGGCTTCCCCCGCGAGGTCGTGGAATGGGCCGAGCGGGAGTGCCCCTGCCGCACCGACCTCACCGGCGACCGGCTGTTCGACCCCCGCCGCGCCGGGGACCTGCTGCTCCGTCAGTTCGGCGTCGCCACCCTGCGCGGTTTCGGCCTGGAGGACGGCGAGCCCGCGGTGCGCGCCGCGGCCGCGGCCCTGGCCTACGCCCAGGAGACGCAGAGGAGCCCTCTCACCCACGTGCGGGGGATCGCCGTCCAGGAGGCGCGCGACCGGCTGATCCTGGACGCCGCCACGCTGGCCAACCTGGAGGTCTTCCGCAGCCAGCGGGCCGAGCTGGCCGGGCCGCGCCGCCGCGGGACCCTGCTCGCGGTGCTCGACCGCACGGTCACTCCTCCGGGCGGGCGCATGATCCGCGACTGGCTGCGGCGCCCGCTGATCGACCCCGGGCAGATCGCCGAGCGCCACGTGGCCGTGGGCGAGCTGGCCGCGGACAACCCGCGCCGGGAGCGGCTGCGCGAGCGGCTGTCGCGGGTGGGCGACCCGGAGCGCATCCTCTCCCGCGCCGTGCTGGGCACGTTCACCCCGCGGGAGGCCGCGGCGCTGCGCGACGGGCTCTCCGAGGTCCCCGCCCTGCTCGCCGAGCTGGCCGGAGCGCAGTCGCCGCTCCTGGCGGGCCTCGCGGTCACCGATCCCCTGGCGCCTCTCCATGCCGAGCTGCGCCGGATGTTGGAGGAGGCTCCGGCGCCGACCCTCCAGGACGGGGGGGTGATCGCCACGGGCGTCGATCCCGACCTCGACCACCACCGGTCGCTCGCCCGCGACAGCAAGCGGCACATCCTGGCGCTGGAGGCGCGCGAGCGGGAGCGCACCGGAATCTCCTCCTTGAAGATCCGCTACAACAAGGTCTTCGGCTACTACCTGGAGGTCACGCGGGCGAACCAGGAGCGGGTGCCGGCGGACTACATCCGCAAGCAGACCCTGGTCAACGCCGAGCGCTACGTGACCCCCGAGATCAAGGAGCTGGAGGAGCAGATCCTGTCGGCCGAGGAGCGGCAGATCGCCCTGGAGCAGGAGCACTTCCGGCGCCTGACCGGCACCGTGGCCGCGGCGGCCGAGGGGCTGACCGCGCTCGCCTCGGCCCTCGGCGCCCTCGACGCCCTCGCCTCTTTCGCCGAGGCCGCGGCGCGCCATCGCTACGTCCGCCCGCGCATGGAGCCGCCGGGGGCGCCGATCGCCATCCGCGAGGGGCGCCACCCGGTGGTCGAGCAGGCGAGCCGCGACGCCTTCGTGCCCAACGACGCCGAGCTCGACGGCGAGCGCGCGCAGATCGTCCTCCTCACCGGCCCCAACATGGGGGGCAAGTCGACCTACCTGCGGCAGGTGGCGCTGATCGTCCTGATGGCGCAGGCGGGGAGCTTCGTGCCCGCCGAGGAGGCCGCGATCGGGGTCGTGGACCGCATCTTCACGCGGGTGGGCGCCTCGGACGACCTGGCGCGCGGGGAGTCCACTTTCATGGTGGAGATGATCGAGACGGCGAACATCCTGCGCCACGCCACGGAGCGCAGCCTGGTGATCCTCGACGAGGTCGGGCGGGGCACGGCCACCTTCGACGGCCTGTCGCTGGCCTGGGCAATCGTCGAGTACCTGCACGAGCACCGCCTTCCCAAGACCCTGTTCGCCACCCACTACCACGAGCTGACCGAGCTGGCCTCGCTGCTGCCGCGGGTGGTGAACCGCACCATGGCGGTCAAGGAGTGGGATGACCGGATCGTCTTCCTGCGCCGGATCGTGGCGGGGAGCGCGGACAAGTCCTACGGCATCCATGTCGCCCGGCTCGCCGGTCTGCCGGCCCAGGTGATCGAGCGCGCCGGCGAGATCCTGGCCAACCTGGAGGCTCACGAGTACGACTTCACGGGCAAGCCCCGCCTGGCGCGCGGCAGCAACGCCCCGCAGAGCGAGCAACCGGCCCAGCTCGCTCTGTTCGTCCCGCCGGAGCAGGTCGTGGCCTCGGTCCTGCGCGAAGTCGACATCGACCGTCTTTCGCCTCTGGCGGCTCTGAACCTCCTACATAGTCTAAAATCGCGGCTCGTTTGAGGAGGTCTGAGCAGGCCATGAGAGCCGCCGAACACGTCTTTGTGGGCATCCCCGGACCCGAGCTGGACTCGCGGTCCGCCGCCCTTCTGGAGGAGCACCAGCCGGGGGGGATGGTCCTGTTCGGCCGTAACATCAAGGACGCCGAGCAGCTCAACGACCTCGTCACGGAGATCCGCCGCATCCTTCCCGACGCGGTGCTGACGATCGACGCCGAGGGCGGAAAGGTCGACCGCCTGAAGGCGGTCCTCGGGCCGGCGCCCGCGGCCGCCCTTCTCGCCCGCAATCCGCCGAGCATGGCCCTCCAGGCGGGGACCTGGATCGCCCATGGGCTCCGGCTCTTCGACCTGGACGTCAATTTCGCGCCGGTGGTGGACCTCAACCGTGGCGAAGAGGAGAACGCGCTCGCCAGCCGCTACCTGGGGGTGAGCCCGGGCGACGTCATCCCGCGCGCCCGCGCCTTCCTCCGTGGCCTTCACGCCGGGGGGGTCGGAGGGTCTCTCAAGCACTTCCCCGGTCTCGGCGGAGCGAGTCAGGACACCCATTTCAAGGTCGCCTGCGTCTATCTCCCCTCCGCGGTGCTGATGGCCGACCTCGATCCCTTCGACGCGCTGGCCCGGCTGGCGGGAGCGGTGATGGTCGGCCACGCCATCTATCCCGCGTACGACGCCGAGCAGCGGCCGGCCACCCTGTCGCCGCCGATCCTCGGCGGCCTGCTGCGCGGCCGGCTGAGGTTCGAAGGGCTCGCCTTCAGCGACGACCTGGAGATGAAGGCGCTGGACGACTGGGGGGACTTGGCCGAGCGCTCCGAAACCTGCTTCGCCGCGGGCTGCGACGTGCTGCTCCTCTGCCACACCCTGGAGGCGCTCCCCGACGTGATCGCCCGCCTGGAGAATCCGCGCCTCGAAGAGCGCCGCCAGGAAGCGCACCGCCGTCTCGAAACCTACCGCCAGCGCCTCCGCACCCTGCGCTCGGCGCGCGACTACGTCAACATGATGAGGGGGAGCCCCAGCGAGCGGCTGGAGAACGTCAGGCAGGCCCTGGAGCAGCTCCAGGCGAGCGCGCGGTAGGCCCCTCACCCCCCTGCCCCCCTCTCCCATCCGGCCGGGAGAGGGGGGAGAAATCCCGGATAGAACAGGAAACCCCTCAGGTTTTTCTCCCCTCTCCCGGAAGGGCGGGAGGGGGTGGGAGAGGGGTCGGGGGTGAGGGGCCGTCACGCGGTCGTAGCCGTTTCCTCGGCGCCCCGCTCCTCGACCGGCCTCGCCACGGCTCTCGGAGGACCCACGACGCGGTCGCGACCCCCCTCCTTGGCCTCGTAGAGGCGGCGGTCGGCGCAGGCGAGCACGTCGGCGGGGCTCTCGCCGTCCTCGGGCCAGCTCGCGACGCCGATGCTGACCGTCAGCGAGACCGGGCGGCGTTGGTCGGGCAGGTGGATCGGCGTCGCGGCAACCGTGCGCCGGAACCTCTCCAGGAGGTCGTGGGCGCGTCCGCTGCGCACCCCGGGCAGGATCAGCGCGAACTCCTCGCCGCCGTAGCGGGCCACCACGTCGGACTCCCGGCAGGAGCCCCGCAGCGTCTGCGCGACCAGCCGCAGCGCCTCGTCCCCACCGGCGTGGCCGTAGGTGTCGTTGAAGCGCTTGAAGTAGTCGATGTCCAGCATCGCCACGGCGAACCGTCCTCCCTCGCGCCGGGCTACCGCAACCTCGCGCTCGAGCTGCTCGTTGAACACGGCCCGGTTCAGCAGGCCGGTGAAGCGGTCGCGCGTCGAGAGCAGGCGCAGCTCCCGGGAGCGCACCACGATGGTCGCCGCGAGCACGGTCGCCCCGGCGATCTGGACCATCCGCCAGACCTGGTCGCCCCCTTGAAAGGAGATCCCCGCGCCGATGCCCCACCGCCAGTCGGCGTAGAGGACGATCGCGCCGTACTGCAGCAGCCCGAGCGCCCCGGTCACCAGGCAGACGCGCGCGTCGTAGCGCAGGCTGGTGGCGGCGATGGCCAGGAAGTAGACGGGGAAGACCACCAGGTTGCTCGTCGCGTCCTGCGGCCGGCCGAGGACCAGGTACATCACCAGGATGCCGCTGACCAGGCTGACGTCCAGCAGGCTGCTCGCGAAGCCGATCCACGAGCGGCCCCAGTTGCGGTGGACGGCCGAGTAGATCATCAGGGCGCCGAGCAGCCCGCCGCCGGCCGTGGCGAGCAGGATCCGGGGATCGCGGGAGTAGGGAGAGCGGAGGTATTCGCTCGCCGGGATGTAGAGCAGGGTGAGGAGGATGAGGAGGCGGACCCCGGCCACCAGGATCTCGCCGCTCAGCCCCGCGGCGGAGATCTCGGGTTCCGGCGGGCTCCAGACACGCCGCCAGAGGGACAGGCTCGAAGGGGACTGCTCGCGACTTTCCATGGACACCCGCGCCGTCCCTGGCGGTCTTCACCGCCGGAACCGGGCCCCCGAAGGGGCCCGGATGGACCGAAAATCAGGTGTCCGAGTCTAGCATCCCGGAACGGGCTCAGAACGGAATGTCGTCGTCTTCGGCCCCGCCGCCACCGCCGTAGCTCGGCTCCTCGTAGGAAGAGCCGCTGGACGGAGCGCCGCCGCCCATCTCCACGTCGCCCTTCTGGCCGAGCATCTGGAAGTTCTCGCAGATGATCTCGGTGCGGTACTTCTTCTCGCCGCTCTGCTTGTCGTCCCAGGAGCGGGTCTGGATGCGGCCCTCCAGGTAGATCTGCTTCCCCTTTTTCAGGTACTGGCCGGCGATCTCCGCCTGCTTGCCCCAGACGACGATGCTGTGCCACTCGGTCTCGTCCTGGCGGTTGCCGTTCTTGTCGCGCCAGCGCCGGTTGGTGGCCAGGGTGAAGCTTGCGACCGGCTGCCCCGAGGGGGTTGACCGCACCTCCGGGTCACGGCCGAGGTTGCCGATCAGGATCACTTTGTTGACCATGCGTCGATTTTCCTCCCCGTTTGAATCGGGTACGGTATCACACCGCCCCCCGTTCCGGTCCGGCACGGGGGGAAGAAAAAACGTCTTCCCGGAATAGAAAGGATGGGGCTCGTGCGTCTCGTGATCCAGAGAGTCAGCTCGGCGTCGGTGCGGGTCGAGGAAGAGACCGTCGGGGAGATCGGCCGCGGTCTCCTGGTCCTGGTGGGAGTGGAGAGGGGAGACCGTCCGGAGGCGGTGCGGGCCGCGGCTGAGAAGCTGGCCGGCCTGCGGGTCTTCGAGGACGAGGCGGGCAAGATGAACCTCGACGCCGCCGCGGCCGGAGGGTCCTTTCTCGTGGTCTCGCAGTTCACCCTGGCCGGTTCCGTAGAGCGCGGGCGCCGCCCCTCGTTCGACCGCGCCGCGCCCCCCGATGAAGCGGCCCCCCTGGTCGAGGCCCTGGTCGCCGATCTGCGGCAGCGCGGCTTCCGCGTCGAGACCGGCCGCTTCCGCGCCCACATGGAGGTGGCGCTGGTCAACGACGGGCCGGTGACGCTGATCGCCGATTTCTAACCGACCGGGATCTCCTCCAGGGGGATCGGCATGAAGGAGAGGAGGAAGAGCAGCAAGGCCAGCCAGGCGATCTTGCGCCGGGTGGGGTCGAGAGGCGTGTGTTCGTCCCAGACCGGCGGATGGTAAAGGCCGATCAGCAGGACGATGGCGCACCAGAGAAACCACCCGGGCCAGTAGAGGCCGATCAGGCCGAGGCCGACCCAGAGAGGCAGGGCCAGGCGGCGTTGCAGGCGCCCGACCGCGGCGTAGAGGATGTGCCCGCCGTCGAGCTGCCCCAGAGGGAGAAGATTGAGCGAGGTGGCGAGCAGGCCGAGCCAGGCGGCCAGGGCCACCGGGTGCAGGTTGAGGTACATCCCCTCGCCCAGCCGGCCGTGGAAGAGGAGCGTGACCAGTTGGATGGCGAGGCACTTGCCGGGCGCGAGCACGAGCAGCTCCGACGCCGCATCGCTCGCGATGGCGGCCGGCTCGGAGCGCGCGATCCCGTAGAGGAGGAAGGGGAGCAACGCCACGAAGCCGGCGATCGGGCCGGCGACCCCGACGTCGAACAGCTCCCGCTTGGTGCGGATCGGCGCCTTGATCTTGATGAACGCTCCGAAGGTGCCGAAGTTGAGGGGGACCGGGAGGAAGTAGGGGAGCGTGCAGGGGAGCCCGTAGAGCCGGCAGGCGACGTAGTGCCCCATCTCGTGGGCGAGCAGGATGATCAGGGCCGGGATCGAGAAGCTCAGCCCGATCGCCAGCAGCTCGCGGTCCCTCCAGACCGCCGACACGGTCTGGGGAGTCAGGAACAGCAGAAGGCCTGTCTGCACGTCGGACCGGCTGTAGAGGACCATGACCGGACCCAGCGTCGTGGTGCAGAACAGGGTGAGCGCGAAGAGGAGCAGGGCGAGACCGTAGCGCGGCCGGACCCGCTGGCGCGGCGGAGGCTCGCCCGCCGCGGGCAGCAGCTCGATCAGGGGACGGCGAGGAAAGGGGAGCGGCGGGCCCTCGTGCGGGGGTTCGCTCATTCCAACTGCGATTCAGATGTTCTTCAGGTCTTTGCCGGGCTTGAAGCGGACCGTCTTGCCAGGGGAGATCGCCACCTCGACGCCCGTCTTCGGGTTGCGTCCGACGCCCTTCTTGCGGTCGCGCACCTGGAAGACGCCGAAGCCGCGGAGCTCGATGCGCTTGCCGTCGCACAGGGCGTCCTTCATGGCCTCGATGATGGTGTCCACCGCCTGGGCCGCCTTGACCCTGGGTACGTCCGTGAGCTCCGCGACGCGGTCTACGATGTCCGACTTGATCATTTCCGCTCCGAAGAAGCGCCGAGTCTAGCAACCGGGTCCGAGCTGACGCAACCCCCTGTCACGACTTGGCTTCTTCCTGTTTTTTCCGAAGGATGCAGCGCTCGAACGCGGTGGCCGTGGAGGTGGCCAGGCGCTGCAGTTGCATGAGGTCCAGTTTCTTCGCGCCGTCGGCGTAGATCACCGTCACCAGCCGGTCTCTCATGCGGACCGGCAGCATTACGCAATCGCGCGGGAGGTCTCCTCCCCAGGCCAGGGCGAGCTCGCGGTGCGCGGGCATCGGCGGCATCGGACCGATATAGACACTGCTCCCCTCGCGCAGGTTGAGGAAGAGCGACGGCTTGTCGAACCCGACCGAGAAGCTCCGGAAGAGGGTGAGGTCGACCCCTTCTCCCTGCGCGAGCCAGGCGGTCACCTTGTCGCGGCCCACCTGGAACAGCGCCGCCCGCCGGTGGCTGCGCGCGAGGAAGCCGAGGACGATGCGCCCGACCTCCTCGCGGTCGCGGGTCGCCTCGAAGGCCTTCTCGACCTCCTCGATGGAGGCGGGCGCGGCGGCCGGTCTGGCGGGCGCCGGCGCTGGCGGCGCCGGCCTGGCCGTGACGAGGCCGAGCTCGGCCATCTCCTCCGGCGTGAGAGAGACGCTCTGCTTCACCGGCCGCGGGACCGCCCTGGGCGCGGCGCCGGCTGCCGCCGCGGGCGCCGGAGGCGCCGGGAGCGGAGCGGCAGCGGGCTTCGGCGCCGGAGCCGCCGCCGCGGGCGCCGGGCGGGCCTGCCGCGCGGGTGCGGGGGCCGGAACGTCGGGGAGAGGAGGGGGCGGCGACAGCTTGGGCCGGTTGCCTCCGGGCAGGTGGCTCAAGGGGGTGGCGAGCGTCGTGGCGCTCTCCGCGGTGCGCTCCCCGGGCCTCTCCCAGAAATAGCGCGCGCGGTTCAGCCTCTCGACCAACAGGCTGAAGCGGGACGGCGCCTCTTCCTTGTAGTACCTCTCCAGGGCCTCCAGGATGCGCAGCTCGTGGGCCACGTGGATCTTGACCCGCTTGCCCGTGGCGAAGGCGATCTCGTCCTGGCAGGCGAGGTTGCGCGCGTCCATCATGGCGAGGTCCAGCCGGCTCCCCTCCAGGCGGAAGGGGACGGCGCGGCAGCGGCGGGCGAGCTTGTCGGGGATCAGCGCCAGCACCTCTTCCGGGATGCCGCGCAGGTCGTCGAGGTTGGCCGAGGGGACGCCGAGCTGCTCGGCGAGCCCCTTGAGGAGGAGGTCTTCGCTCAGCGCGTCGAGCTCCAGGAGGCAGGTGCCGAGGCGGCCTCCCACCACGCTCTGGTTCTGCAGGGCGCGGGTGAGCTGCTGGACCGTGATCCAGCCGCGCGTGACCAGGAGCTGTCCGAGCTTTCCCATGCTTGTGAAGTCTTCGTTTCCGGGCCCGGCGCGCCTCGCGGCCCCTCTCTCGATGGTCTGTCTAACTTCTTCTCTCTTCGTTATTTAACCGCAGGGGCGCCATTATAGAGGCGGCTCGACGGCCTTGTAAAGCGGCTTCGGGCGCTGTTATCCTGCTCGCGTGAAGGGGTTTTTCGCCGCGCTGTCCATCGCTTCCTGTCTGGCCGGTCTGGTCCTGGCGGGGCCGCTGGCCGCGCAGGCGCCGCCTCCTCCCGCGCAGATCGCCACTGCCTCCTCTTCCGACGCACTGTACCAGTTTGCCCTCGCCAAGCTGCTGGCGGTCGAAGGATCGGTCACCGAAGCGCTCGCGGCCTATGAGGAGGCCGAGCGCATGGCCCCGGCGTCCCCCTATGTGCGCCTCGAGCACGCCCAGCTCCTGGCGCGCCTGGCGCAGTACTCGCGCTCGCCGAAGAGCCGGGAGGACTACCTGCGCAACGCCGCCCGGAGGATCGACGCGGCGCGCAAGCTGGCGCCGGAGAACGTCGACGTGCTGCGCGCCGCCGGGTCCATCTACCTCGACCTGGCGGTGCACGAGCCCGGGGCTCTCGCCACCGCCCAGCAGGCGCTCGAAGAGGCGCTGCGGCGCGATCCCGCGGACGTGCCGTCCGCGCTGACCCTCGGCCAGCTCTACCTCGACCAGCGGCAGCCGGAGAAGGCCTCCCAGGTGCTGCGCGACCTCATCTCCCGCGTCCCCCAGCAGCGCATGGCCTACGCCCTGCTCGTCGAGGCTCTGCTGCGCACGGACAAGAAGAAAGAGGCCGAGGACGCCCTGCGCGAGATCCTGCAGGCCGACCCCGGCTCCCTGGAGGCCCGCCTGACCCTGGCCGACCTGCAGAGCCAGCGCGACGACCACAGGGCGGCGATCGCGACCCTCTCGGCCGCTCCGGAGGAGGTCCGCAGCGAGCCCCGGCTGCGCCGCAAGATCGCCTGGGAGCTCTACCTGACCGGAGACCTCGAAGGCGCCCTGAAGACGGCCGACCTGCTCCTCACCGGCGGCGAGCCCGGCGAGGCCGGCGATCCCGAAGCCGAGTCGATGCGCCTGCTCAAGGGGATGATCCTGTCGGCCGAGGGGCGCAACCGGGAGGCCCTCGACCTGCTCGGCAAATTCCAGCAGGCGCAGCCCGGCAATCCCGCGCTCGCCTCGGCGGTGTCCCGCCTCCTGCAAAGGGAGAAGCGGTATGCCGAGGCGGCGGGCGTGCTCTCCGCCCTCGCCGACGAGCTGGCCCGCGAGGGGAAGACCGCCGAGGAGCAGGAGGCCCGCCTGGACCTCGCCCAGGTGTACTTCGAAGCCGAGGACTGGGAGCAGGTGGAGAAAGCCACCGCCCCGCTGATGGCCTCGGAGGACGAGCGGGTGCGCGTGCCGGCGGCCGTCCTTCAGGCCGACGCGCTGGCCGAGGCCAAGCGGTACGACGAGGCGCTCGCCCTCCTCGACGAGAAGGGGGGCCAGGGGCTGCTCGCCGAGAGCCGGCGGGCGGAGGTCCTGCTGCGCGCGGGCCGCGAGGCCGAGGGGCGGGAGAAGCTCCGCGCGCTGGCGGAGAGCGGAGACCCGGCGGCCCCGCTCGCCGTGGCCCAGGCTCTCCATCGCCGCGAGCTCTACAAGGATTCGATCCCGATCCTGGAGAGCGCGGTGGCGAAGCAGCCGGACTCGGCCATCGCCTACTTCATGCTCGGCGCGGCCTTCGAACGCGCCGGCCAGCGGGCGCAGGCCGTGGCCGCCCTGCGCCGGGCTCTGGAGATCGAGCCGGACTTTCACGCCGCCCTGAACTACCTCGGCTATACGCTGGCCGAGACGGGCGAGAACCTGGACGAGGCGCTGGCGCTGGCGCAGCGCGCGGTGGCCCTCGATCCCGACAACGGGTCCTACGTCGATTCGCTCGGATGGGCCTATTACCAGCTCGGCCGTCACGAGCAGGCCCGTGGATACCTGGAGCGGGCCATCCGCCTCGAGCCGGCCGACGCAACTCTGCAGGAGCACCTGGGGGACGTGTATGTGGCGCTGGGTCAGAACGATCGAGCCCGGGAAGCCTACCGGCGGGCGCTCGAGCTGGGGGAAGACAACGCCGAGCAGGTACGGCGCAAGCTGGACGGTCTCGAAGGCGGTCATCCCAGACCCAGGCCCTGACCCTGAATCTGACCCCGGCCCAGGCCACGGCATCTCCGCAGGCCTGGGGTTGAAACCCCAGGCTGGTCTGTCGCGCCCGTGCGGGGCGCCTCCCTTTCAGCCACGACCCGCCCTTCGTGGGCGATACAACCCAGCCTGGGGTTTCAACCCCAAGCTGACCGGCGCTGGCCTCTCTGTCCTCTTCGGCGCTCTCCTCCTCGCCGGCTGCGCCGGCGCTCCGCGTCCGCGCATCGCTCCCGGCCACGGCCTTCCGGCCTGGGAAGTCCCTCCGGACGCCTTTCACTCGCAGCGGCTCTACCGCGTGAGCTACCAGGGGCCGGAAGGGGAGGGCTCCTTCCGCATGACCCTCCGCCTCGCGTCCATGGACCGCTACCAGGTGCAGGCGTCCGATCCGGTCGGCCGGGGGCTCTGGAGCCTCGACGTCACGGGCGAGCGGGGGCTGTTCCTCAACCACCGCGCCAGGACGTTCTGCACCTTCGAGGGGAGCTTCGACCTGTCGGGCGTGCCGCTGGGGCCGTTCCCGCTCCTGACCCTGCCGACGCTGCTGATCGGCCGGGTGCCCGCGCAGCCGGCCTCGCCGCCCGAGCAGCGGGGAAGGCAGGTCACCTTCCGGGACGCCGCCGGCCGCCTCTGGTCCGCCGTGGTCGACGCCGGTGGAGAGGTGGAGAGCTGGAACCTGTCCGAAGGGGGCGAGCCGTCGGCCTGGTGGATCCGCCGGGAGAGCTGGGCGATCCTCTCGGACCGCGAGCGCGGCGTGCAGGTGCGGTGGAAAGAGGTGCTGCACGAGCCCCTGGAGGGAGCGCCGGCCGCCCTCGAAACCCCCTCCGGCTACCGCGGAGCGTCCTGCCGCGAGCCGACCCTGCCGGAATCCTCGTCCCCGGACCCGCCCGGCATCATTTGACAGAACTCCCTCTCCCTCCTACCATAATCAGCCCGGCGGGGAGAGACACCCGTGCCGGCCTCGCCGAGGCGAGGAGCGAATCTTCGGAAGGAATCGATTTTCGACGTTCCCTGGAGCCGCGCTCAGTATATAATGCCGGCTTAGAAGCCTGGCGCGTGAATGGAAGCGGCTCTCTGGAACGGCGCGGTCCTGTCCGCTGTCCTTCGTTCATCCGGGAGACGCCGCTGCGAAGGCAGGCGGTTGCCCTTGAGGCGCCGCCTTGAGTGCGCATACCTGCCACGCTGTTTCGCCGCACGCCGAGCTCCGGACAGGGGACGATGGAGAGGACGCCATGGAGATCACTGAGGTCAAGGTCTTTCCGATTCAAGAGGAGAAGCTCAAAGCATTTGTCTCGATCGTCTTTGACCAATGTTTCATGGTCAACGACATCAAGATCATCCAGGGAAGAGACGGCCTCTTCATCAGCATGCCGAGCCGCAAGAAGAAGAACGGCGAGTTCAAAGACGTGGCTCACCCGCTGAACAACGAGACGCGCCGGATGATCGAGGACAAGGTTCTGGGCGAGTACGAGCGCATCCTCGGCGAACGGGGAGAGATGATGCCGCACGCGGCTTCGACGGCTCCCCGGGAGGCTGGCGGCTACGAGAGCGCCGGAATCGCCGCTTCGGCGGCGGTCCCGGCCGCGGAAAAGACGCTGGAGGAGGTCGAGGAGATGCACCTCCGCGACTCCTTCTGGACCGCGTGACCTGAGCTCGGCCCCCAGGGATGGGTGTCGGGCGAGGGGCGCAGGCGGCCGCTGGTGCGGAGCGGCCGCCCGGGGAACACCCGAGACTGGGGCGTCGCCAAGTGGTAAGGCACCAGACTTTGGATCTGGCATCCGGAGGTTCGAATCCTCCCGCCCCAACCAGATCGGTGAAGGTAGTAAGATCCTGCCCGTCTGAAACGCTCTTGAGGCCCGCCACCGCGGCGGGGTCTCTTTTCTTGTCTTCAGAGAGAGGGAGTAATGCCCGGCGAGCTCAAGATCTTCGGTGGACGCGCGCACCCCGCCCTGGTGCAGGAGCTCTGTGATTCCCTGAACCTGGAGCCTGGCAAGGCGACCGCGTACAACTTCTCCGACGGGGAGATCTTCTGTCAGATCGACGAGAACGTCCGCGGCTCGGACGTCTTCGTCGTACAACCGACCTGCGAGAGAGTCAACGAGAACCTGATGGAGCTGCTGATCATGCTGGACACGTTCAAGCGCTCCTCGGCCTCGCGGGTCACCGCGGTCATTCCCTATTACGGCTACGCGCGGCAGGACAAGAAGGACCGGCCTCGCGTCCCCATCACCGCCAAGCTGGTCGCCGACCTGATCTCCAAGGCCGGCGCCGACCGCGTCCTGACGATGGACCTCCACGCCGACCAGATCCAGGGCTTCTTCGACGTGCCGGTGGACCACCTGTTCGCCGCGCCGGTGCTCCTGGACGCGATCCGCGAGATGGGGATCCCCGACCTGGTGATCGTCTCTCCGGACGCCGGCGGCGTCGAGCGCGCGCGGGCGATCGCCAAGCGGCTGCAGGTGGGGCTCGCCATCGTCGACAAGCGGCGGACGGCGCCCAACACGGCCGAGGTCATGCACGTCATCGGCGACGTCGAGGGGTGCAACGCGCTGATCGTCGACGACATCGTCGACACCGCCGGCACCCTGACCAAGACGGTGGAGGCCCTCAAGTCCAAAGGCGCCCAGAGGGTGCTCGCGGCGGGGGTCCACGGTATTCTGTCCGGCCCGGCTTTGAAGCGGATCGACGAATCGCCGCTCGAGGCCGTGCTCATCACCAACACGACGCCGCTGGACGAGAAGATCTCCCGCTGCCAGAAGCTGCGCCCGCTGTCGGTCGCGCCTCTGCTGGGGGACGCCATCCGGCGCATCCACGAGAACAGCTCTGTGAGCTCCCTGTTCGTATAGCTCGAAGCGAGGAAAGCCATGAGTGAGTTAGCCATCCAAGTTGAAAAGCGCGAGCGCACCGGCAAAGGCGGCAACCGCCAGACCCGGTCCCGCGGCCTGATCCCCGCCGTCGTCTACGGCAGCGGCAAGGACTCGGTGCCCATCCAGATCGACCGCCGCACCTTCATCGATACGATGAAGAAGTCGGACAGCGAGAACCCGATCTTCCGCCTGACCCTGTCCGACACCGGCCAGGAGCGCTTCGCCATGATCCGCGAGATGCAGCGCGATCCGGTCAGCCGCCAAGTCATCCACATCGACTTCCAGCGCATCGAGATGACGCAGAAGGTGCGCTTCACCGTTCCCGTCGAGCCGGTGGGCACGGCGGTCGGCGTCAAGACCGAGGGCGGCATGATGGACTTCGTCACCCGCGAGGTCGAGGTCGAGTGCCTGCCCGGAGATGTCCCGAACCACATCGAGATCGACGTCACCGAAGTTCACGTCGGCCAGCACATCGAGGCGCGCGACCTCAAGATGCCCGACGGGGTCACCCTGGTGGACGATCCGGACAAGGTCATCCTCTCGCTCGGCCACGCCCGCAAGGAGGAGGATGCCGGCGCCGAGGGGGCCGATCGGGTCGAGCCCGAGGTCATCAAGCGCGGCAAGACCGAGGAGGAGTAAGGGCTGGCTCCCCTCATCCTCGGCCTGGGCAACCCCGGCGACGAGTACCGCGACACCCGGCACAACGTGGGTTTCCGGGTCGTCGAGGAGCTGGCCCGACGCTGGGGGGCCCGCCTCGACCGGCTGGAGTGCAGCTCCCACGTGGGCGGGGGCACGGACGGCGTGCCTCTGCTCGCCCTGCCCCAGACCTACATGAATCGGAGCGGCTACGCGGCGCGCTGCCTGGTCGAGCGGCATGAGCTCGACCCCGCCTCCGTGCTGGTGGTCTACGACGAGGTCAACCTGCCGTTCGGCAAGCTGCGTCTCCGCAAGTCGGGGAGCCCGGCCGGCCACCGCGGCATGGAGTCGGTCCTGGAGAACCTGCGGACCGACGAGGTCCCCAGGCTCCGGCTCGGCGTCGCCCCACCCGACGGCCCTCCAGCCGGCGAAGAGCTGGCCGACTTCGTCCTCTCTCCCTTCCCTCCGGAAGAGAGGGAGGCCGTCGCGGAGATGGTCCGCCGCGCGGCCGACGCCTGCGAGACCTGGCTGCGCGAGGGGGCAGAGGCGGCGATGAGCCGGTTCAACGGCTGAGAGTTGCCTTTTCCTGCCATCCGTGTACAATTCGTTGTTCTTTATCGCCGCGGACGGGGCTCGCGCCCTGATCCGCCCCACGTTCCTCTCTGTTCCGCTCGAAGAAGCGGGACTGTTCAGGCCAAAGGGAGGTCAAGAGACACCCATGCGTACGTACGAGCTGATCTTCGTGGTCGATCCTCGCGTTTCCGACGAGGATGTGGTCACGATGATCCACGATTACCGACAGATGATCACCGCGGGAGGCGCCGAGGTCACCAGTGAAGAGAACTGGGGCCGTCGCAAGCTCGCCTATCCCATCGACAAGCTGAACGAGGGCAAGTACGTCCTGTTCCACATCAGCAGCGAGAAAGGCAAGACCTCGCTGCCCGAGGTCGAGCACCGGATGCGCCAGAACGACAAGATCCTGCGCTTCCTGACGGTGCGCACGGACGAGGACCTCAAGCGGGCCGCCCGCAGGCACCCGGCGTCGTCCCCCGGGGCCGTGCCGGCCGACACCATGCCGGATGACGACGAGATGGAGGAGGAGGTCTAAGCCATGGCACGCCCGAGAAAAGTCTTCTTCCGCCGTCGCAAGGTCTGCAAGTTCTGCGTGGACAAGATCGACTACATCGATTACAAGGACGTCAAGCTCCTGCAGCAGTTCATCCCCGAGCGCTCCAAGATCCTGCCGCGGCGGATCTCCGGAACCTGCGCCCGGCACCAGCGCTTCCTGCAGCAGGCGATCAAGCGGGCGCGCCACCTGGCGCTGATCCCGTTCACCACGGATTAGGAGGGCGGAAGCGTGAAAGTGATTCTGCTCAGTGATCAGCGACACCTAGGCAAGCGCGGCGAGACTGTCGACGTCAAGCCGGGCTTCGGCCGCAACTACCTGTTGCCGCAGGGGCTCGCGCTGGAGGACACGCCCGCCAACCAGAAGTACTTCGAGCAGCAGCGTGCCAAGATCGACGCCCGTCACGCTAAGGAGCGCGACGCCGCGGCCGAGATCGCCGGCAAGATGCAGGGGCTCCGCCTGGAGATCCCCAAGCGGGTCGGCGAGACCGAGACGCTCTACGGCTCGGTGACCGCGGGCGACGTCGCCGAGGCCCTGGAGGCCAAAGGCTTCACCGTGGACCGCCGGCGCCTCGACCTCGAAGGGGGCATCAAGACGCTCGGCGACCATCCGGTCCGCATCGAGCTGCACCCCGAGGTGGTGGCCGAGGTCACCGTCTCCGTGGTGCGCGAAGAGTAAACCCAGGCGGCGCGACGGGGATCGAGGTGGCCGACACCGCTCCGCAGCGCCGCACGCCTTCCATCGACGACTTCCTCGTCGAGCCCACCCGCGACCTCAACGACTGGCAGTGGCTGTGGAAGGGGGACCAACGGTTCCCCGTCCGCAGCCATCGCGGCTTTCTGGGCCGCCTCCTCGTCCTCTTCAAGCGCCTCTTCCGCCCGGTCGTCCAGGTTCCCCAGAACGACCTCTGGGAGCGCCAGCGCACCTTCAACCTGATCCTCCTCGAGCACCTGATCCGCGACGAGGAGCACCGCGGAGACCACCGCCGCCGCCTAGAATACCTGGAGGCCCTGAATTCCGAGGGGATCCACGAGATCATGCGGCACAACGACGCGCTGTTCGCGCGCGCCGACCAGAAGCTGGACCGCTATCGCCGCGAGGTGCGAGACCTCCTCGGCAGCCTCGGCGCCGCCCTGGCCGCCGTGCAGTCCGCTCCGGAGACGGGCACCGGGACCCTGGCCCGCGCCGTCGAGGAGCACGGCTATTTCGAGCTGGAGCGCCGCTACCGCGGCACCGAGGAGGAGATCCTCGACCGCATCTCGGTCTATCTTCCCTGGCTGAAGACGATTCCCGGTCCGGTCCTCGACCTGGGCTGCGGCCGTGGCGAATCCCTGGCCCTGCTGCGTGACCAGGGCATCGCCGCCCGGGGAGTGGATTCCAGCGCCCGCATGGTGGCCCTCTGTCGCGAGCGGGGTCTCGAGGCGACCGAGGGGGATCTCTTCGGCACCCTGGCCGCGGTGGAGGAGGGGAGCCTGGGAGCCGTGGTCTCCTTCCACGTCATCGAGCACCTGCTTCCGGGATCGCTCGACCGCTTGGTGCGCCTGGCCTACCGGGCTCTGAAGCCCGGCGGCGTGCTGATCCTGGAGACCCCGAAT
Source organism: Thermoanaerobaculia bacterium (assembly GCA_036380715.1). Taxonomy (GTDB): domain Bacteria; phylum Acidobacteriota; class Thermoanaerobaculia; order Multivoradales; family UBA5704; genus UBA5704. Next base: position 128,592 of record DASVEF010000312.1, read on the forward strand.
CCCCTCTCCATGGTGGTCGCCGCCCGCAACTTCTGGCTCGATCCCACGCACGTGCGGCCAGTCCATCCCGAGAGCCTGAAGCTGATGTACGAGCTCGCCGGCTTCGATCCGGTCGAGCGCCTGGACCTCCGTCCCTACCCCGAGACCGAGAGGCTGCCGGAGATCGATCTGGCCAAGCTCCCCGAAGAGCAGAAACAGCTCGCCGACAAAGTCAACCGCCTGCGCGATCGAATCGACGAGCTGCTGTTCGGGTATCAGGACTTCGGGATGGTGGGGCGGCGTTGAGCCGTATTTGAGATACGCTTCCTTTCATGGAACGCATCGTCCAGGTCTTCGACCGCCATGCCGACGCCGAGGCTGCCGATCGGGCCTTCTATGCCTCTCTGTCTCCGCAGGAACGCTTGAACATGCTGCTGGACCTCATGGAGCGGCACCGTGGGGGTATCGGTGAAGCTGCAGAAAGATTTGAGAGAGTTTATCGGCTTACTTCTCTCTCAGGACGTTGAGTTTCTGATGGTTGGCGGGAGGAGCTGATCAAGAACAAGCGAGCGACGGCGCGTGCCCGGACTTGGCGGACGCCGAGAAGCTTGAAAGCATCCCTCCCTCGGACAGGCAGAAGAAGCCTTCTCCTTGACCGCGACCACGGAGCTGCTGCGTGCGGCTGGTCCACCCCGCCTGCGCGATCGGATCGACGAGCTGCTGTTCGGGTACCAGGATTTCGGGATCGTGGGACGGCGGCCGGAGCATCCGCAAACATTGCTGACAATTCTGACGACTCTGACATTCTTGACGTCCTGAAAGTAGGGCGTTTTCGCTCCTTTCTCGGCCTACGGGCTGGTATGAGCCTTGCTCCTCCGGAGGGATAACAACTCAAAGGAGAGATCATGACCAGTTACATGTGGGATCTCGGGTTCAACTGGAACTCCGTCCCGAACAGCGATGGAAGTTACGAGCTCGGCAATGGCCTCGTTGTGTTCCCGGACAACGTTCCGGCATCTCCCGACCAAGTCCTAGTAAACAGCTCGATCGGTTTCAACTTGTTCAACATCAGCGGGGCGACAGCAAACAACTGTTCGATCGACCATCTGTGGATCACATTCAGTGCCAACCAGGACGGCCAGTCGGTCACTTCTCCGTTCAACAACAACAACTTTGCATCGCTTTCATCTGGAAGTCTGACTGTGCAGTCTCCAGGGGGAAGCACGATCTTCGGTCCGGGTCCGTTTCCAGTCTCGTTCGCTGGCGACGAGACAGCGGTCAACTCCGGAAAATTCAAGTTTACCGTCTATCTGACTGTCAACGGGCCGGACGGCTCGGGTGGGACGACGAAGAAGATCTTCAAGGTCGACCCCGAAATGGTGATCGGGAGTATCGGTTGATCGTGTCTATGAGGCATTGAACGTCGCGATCGCTTCGTGATAGCGGCGGTCGGCACGCAGGCCGAGCAGCTCCGGATCGCTTTTGATGTTTTCGAAGGAGAGGCCCTCGCGCAGCGCGTTTTCGAGCGCCGCGAGGGCTTCTTTCCGGGAGCCGGCGGCTTCATAGGCAACGACCATTCGATACCATGCGCTGGCGTCCTTGCCGGCTGTTTTCTCGAGATTTCTCAGCTCGGCGAGGGCTTCGTCCCGGTCGCCGCGCTTTGCCAGGTAGAGAGCCAGGCGGCTGCGGAGCGTCACATCGTCCGGATTCGCCCCCAGCTTCTCCCGGATGACCTGGATTCCTAGTAGATAGGCTTCCCGTGCCCGCTCTTCCTTGCCCGGTGTCCAACGGCAGGCGTCTCCCAGGTTTCCCCATTGCACGTCGCTGTTGGCCCCTCCGGGCAGCTCGAGTGCTTTCTCGAACGCCTCCACGGCTTCCGGGTAGAAGCCTTGGGAGAAATAGATGGTACCGAGATTTCCATAGAGCGTCGAATCCGGTTGAATTTGCAGGGCCTTCTGGAGCTGAGCCGCCGCTTCGGCCAGATCCCCTTGGCCGTAGTACACGACACTGAGATTGCGATACCCGTAGAAGCTGTCGGGGGTCAGCTCAATGCTCTTCTGGAAGGTATGGATCGCCTCGCGAGCGCGCCCGGTCCGGTAATAGAGGCTGCCGAGCTCGTCGTAGTACATCCGGTCTGGCCGGATCTCGATCGCTTTACGGTGCGCCGACTCCGCATCCTGGACCTTCTTCTGGGATTCGTAGACCCGGCCGAGCCCGTAATAGGCGTCGGAGTTGAGCGGCTCCAGGTGCAGGGCCTGCTTGAAAGCGCGCTCTGCCTCGCCAAGCCTGCCTCTGGAGTAGTCGACCAGTCCGATGCTGACCCATGCCATGGCGAGATGCTCGTCCAGCGCCACGGCTCGCCGGGCCATGGAGAGAGCCTGATCGAGCCACATCGGGTCTTTGCTCTCGCCCAGATGCTTCATACAGTATGCCTTGGCGAGCGCCGCATGGGCAGCCGCATGTTGATTGTCCTGGGCCAGGATCCTCTGGAAGCTCTCGATCGCCTTGTCGAGATTGCCTTTTTTGTCATAGCGTCTCAGGTATGCCTGGCCTTCCTGATACAAGACGTAGGGGTCCGAGGGCGCCGCGTTTTTCGCGAGGGGGAAAATGGCCACGATCGCCAGAAGGAGAACCAGGCTGCTCCACCAGGCGACATGCCGGACCTTGGCTGGCGTGGCCCGAGCCCCAGTCCCACTGAGAGAGCCGGAAGATGGTGGAGTCGCAGGAGGAGGCTCAGAAACCTTTGAGATGAACGCGATGAAGGGTGGCCCCTCGCGAACGGTCTCCTCCTCCTGAAGGGAAAGCCGGCTTCCGGCCGCCGCTTGGGAACGCGGAGCTCTGGTCCCGGCGAGGTCCCCGAGAGATTCCGCCACCTCCACCGCGCTGGTGGGCCGGTCGACCGGATCTTTTTCCAGAAGCCGATCGATCAGGTTCGAAAGCTCCTGCGGCACGTCGGGGCGGAGGGCCGACGCGGGCCGCTGGCGGAAGCTGCAGACCCGCGCGAGCGTGGCCTGCGCGGTTTCAGCCCGGAACGGCGCGACGCCGGTGACCATCTCGTAGAGAAGAGAACCGAGAGAGAAGAGATCCGATCGGGCATCGAGCGGCAGCCCCATGGCCTGTTCGGGGGACATCGCGTAGGAGGTCCCGATGACCAGGCCCGGCGCCGACAAGGTCGTCTCCTGCGCTTCGGGCTGGATCTGCTTGGCCACTCCGAAGTCGAGGATCTTGGCGCGCCCGGCGGAGGTCACCATCACGTTGGGAGCCTTCAGATCCCGGTGGATGAAGCCTTGGGCATGGGCTTCGGCGAGCCCTTCGGCGATCTCGCGGCCCAGACGCGCGGCGCACTGCGGCTCCAGAGGACCTTCCCGCAGGAGCGCCTGGAGCGTCCGCCCGTTCACGAGCTCCATCACGATCCAGTCGCCGTCTTCCGTCTCGACGATGTCGTAGATGTGGACGATGGCCGGGTGGTTCAGGCGCGCCACGGCTTCGGCCTCGCGGCGGAAGCGCTCCAGGAGCTTCGGATTCTGGGCGCCCGTCGGGAGAATCCGCTTCAGGGCGACGGGGCGTTTCAGCCGCTCGTCCCACGCACGACAGACGGTCCCCATCCCCCCAGACCCCAGGGGCTCGATCAGACGGTAGGGACCGATCTTCTCGTTGGCCTGCATATAGTGGAAGCTGCCCGATTCTAACGCAAGAGCTGTTGAGATGGGCAACGAATCCCGAGTTTTTTCATCCGTCGCTTCAGCCCTTCCTCCGAGACCTCGAGCTGCGCCGAAGCTTCGGCCAGGCGGCCTCCGCTCCGCAGGAGCGCCTGCTCGATCTCGGAGCTCTCCAGGTCGGTGGCCTTGCGGGTTCGGGGGCAGGCGTCGATCAGGAGATAGAGGGCGGCGCGCGAGATCCCGAGCTGCTCGGCAGTGGCCCCAGGCTCCCAGCGGTTCGCCCGCAGAGTCGCCACGAGCTCGTCGTCAGAGACCTCCTGGGGACTGCGCCGGGGAGAGGAAGGGGCGGACGCTCGCGCGGGCGCGATTTCCGGCACGGGCTGAGCTCGCTGCGGCGGCCGGGTCTCGCCGGGGAACGGCGCGAGGAGCCTCTCGATCTGCGAGCTGATGCGCACCTCGGCGAAGCCGCGGCTCTCCACGGCGATGGAGCGGGCAACATTGCGGAGCTGCCGGAGGTTGCCGGGCCAGTCGTACAGGGCGAGCCGCGCGACCACGGACGCGTGGAGCCAGGGGCGATCCGAGGCGGCCGCTTCGAGGCGGTGAGCCTCCCCGATGGCTTCGAGCTCCTGCCGCAGGAAGTGAAACAGCAGGCGCCCGATGTCGTCGCGGCGCTGGCGCAGGGGAGGGATGCGGATCTCGTAGCCGCTCAGACGGTGGAGCAGGGGCGCGCGAAAGCGGCCGGATGCGATCGCCGCCTCGAGATCGGAGTCGGTCGCCGCGATCGTCCGGACGTCGACCCGCTGGATCTGCTCCGTCCCGACGGGCTGGATCTCGCCGTTTTCGAGGGCCCGGAGGAGGAGCGGCTGGACCTCCGGTGGGACCTCGCCGATCTCGTCGAGGAAGAGGGTCCCGCCGTCCGCCCGGCTGAAGAACCCCCGCCGCTTCTGGTCGGCCCCGGTGTACGCCCCCTTGGCGGTCCCGAAGAGCTCCGAGGCGGCAAGGGACGGCGGAATGGCTCCCATATTGATGACGAGATAGGGGCGGTCCCGCCGCGCGCTCGCCTGATGGATGGCCTGCGCCAGCAGCTCTTTTCCGGTGCCGGTCTCGCCGCGCAGGAGCACGGGCACCTCCAGGTCGGCCACCTGGAGAATCTGCCTGCGGAGCTCCAGGAGAGGCTCGCTCTCGCCCACCAGACCGAAGTGAGGCAGGTCAGGCTCGGAGACGGGCCGGAACCGGTGGAGGAGAAGCACAACGCGGTTCGCCAGGAGGAGAACGATGCCGCGCTGGACCTCGCAATCGGTGAAGACGCGCTCGTCGTGCACCGGCTCCCCGTCGGCCACCACGGAGATCGGGGACTCCCGGCAATCCAGGCGCACCCCTCCGTCCGGCTCCGCCAGGAGAGCCAGCGGACGGCGGCTCAGATAAGAATCGGCCAGGGGGTGCCGCCAGGACAGGCCGGGCGCTGCGAAGGCAGGCTCCAGACGCGACAGCCGCTCTTCGCGTCCGGAAGACAGATCGAGAAGCGCCGCCCGCTCGCCGACCCTCCGGACGTCGGGATGAGCCAGGATCGTCAGCCCGGGCACGGTGGGAGACGCCGGCTCAAGCCGGCCGCTCCCCGTGCGGGTCTCGGCGTCCCGCCAGGGTTCACTTCTTTCGAGGGGCACGCGAAGAGTCTAACCGAAGACTCGGAAAGACTCTATCGGGGCGGCGGCGGGACCTCCTGGGGAGCCGGGCTCTCCTGCGGTCCGGGATCGGCCACCAGCGGCTGCTGCGGCGCGTTGGGGTCCTTCTGCCCCGGCATCTTCTCGCCTTCCTTGGGGATGTAGAACGCCTTCTGCTGGTACCAGGGGAGGCTGGTGATCGTGGACCACTGCGAGCTGGACTCGCGCGCGGGCTCGGTGCCGGCCACGAAGGCCTCCTTGACCGAGCGGCCGCCCTGCTTGGAGAGCAGTCCGCTGTAGTACTCGATGTCCTTCACGATGATGCCGGACGGCACCTTGAACTTCTCGTCCTTCACGATCCAGCCCTTGTCGAGGCCGTCCTTGGCGATGGCCCGCCACATCGGCAGGGCGGCGACGGCGCCGCTCATGTTGTAGCCCAGCGGGCGCTTCAGGTCATAGCCGATCCAGGTGAGGATCGTGTACTTCGGCGTGAAGCCGACGAACCAGGCGTCCGAGAAGTCGTCCGTCGTGCCGGTCTTGCCCGCGATGTCCACCGGCAGGTCGTGGAGGTCGTACGCGGTCCCGCGGTCGACCACCCCTTCCATCATGTGGGTCAGCACATAGGCGACCGACGGATTGGTCGAGACATAGGAGGCGGGGAAGCGCTGCTCCAGGACCTGGCCGTCCGATCCCGTGACCTTCTCGATCACGTAAGGCTCCACGTGCATCCCCTGGTTGGCGATGGTGGCGTAGGCGGACGCCAGCTCCATGGGGATCAGGTCGGCCGCGCCCAGGGAGATGCTGGGGTAGTTGTGGAGCTTGGAGCGGATGCCGCAGCGGTAGGAGAAGTCGATCACCCGCTTGCCGCCGACCAGGTCCCACAGCTTGACCGCGGGCACGTTGATCGACTGCTCGAGCGCCCGCCGCAGGGTCACGATGCCGTAATGCTTGTGGTAGTAGTTCTGCGGCCGGTAGCTCAGCCGGCCGTCGGCGCCGGTGAACGAGGTGGGCGCGTCGAGCAGCGTGTCCGAGGGGGTCCAGCCCTGCTCCAGGGCGGCGCCGTAGACGAACGGCTTGAACGCGGAGCCGACCTGGCGCTTGGCCTGGGTGATGCGGTTGAACTTGTTGCGGTTGAAGTTCCAGCCGCCCACCATGCCGCGCACCGCGCCCGTGGAGTGCTCCAGGACCACCGCGGCGGCTTCCATCCGCGGCTCCTGCTCCAGCATCAGCCGCGGCTCGGCCGGCGGCGCGGCAGCCTCGGCCTCCTTCCCCTTGGCATCCTTCTTATCCTTTTTCTCCTCCGGGACCTCCAGGCGGAACCAGGCCACCATGCCCCGCTTGAGGACGTCGTCCGGCTGCTTGCGGCGGGTCCAGGCGATCCCCTTGGCGTCCAGCGGGAAGTCGTGGTCGCCGATCTTGACCCGGGCGGTGTCCGGGCCGGACTCCAGCACGACGCCCTGGTACCACCGGCCGGGCACCGGCTTGCCGGGGCCCCAGGTGGGCAGCCGCTGCGTCTCCAGGTCGGCCCCGTCCAGCGTGGCGATCGGCCCGCGCCAGCCGCGGCGGTGGTCGATCTTGATCAGCCAGTCGCGCACCGCTTTCTCGGTTGCCCGCTGGATCTGCGGATCGAGCGTGGTCCGCACCTGCAAGCCCCCTTCGTAGAGCGCCGTCGCGCCGTACTTGCCCTCCAGATACTTGCGGATGTCCTCAGCGAAGTACTGCCCGAGCGCCTCCGTCGGCTGCTGGGTGGTCACGAGGAGGGGTTGGGCCAGCGCCTTCTCGTACTGCTGCCGGGTGATGTACCGCTCGTCCAGCATGCGCCGCAGCACCCGGTTGCGCTGACGCAGCACGATGTCGTGCTGCCTGTAGGGGCTGTAGCGGCTGGGCAGCGGCAGGATGCCCGCCAGCGTGGCGGCCTCGGGCAGCGTCAGCTCCTTGGCCGGCTTGTCGAAGTAGTAGCGGGACGCGGCTTCGACCCCGTAGTTGCCGTGGCCCAGGTTGACCACGTTCAGGTAGAGGGCGAGGATCTGCTGCTTGCTGTAGTTCTTCTCCAGCTCGACCGCCAGGAAGGCCTCCTCGACCTTGCGCCGCCAGGTCTTCTCACGGGAGAGGAAGAGGGTGCGGGCGAGCTGCATGCTGATCGTCGACGCCCCCTCCACGACCTTCCCCGCGCGCAGGTCAGCCAGCGCGGCGCGGGCGATGCCCATGGCGTCGATGCCGCCGTGCCGGAAGAAGTTGCTGTCCTCCGAGGCGAGCACGGCCTGCTGCATGATCGGCGGGATCTCCGACTCCTTGAGCATCACCCGGCGCTCGCGCGCGAACGTGGCGAACACGGTGCCGTTGCTGGCGAAGAGCTGCGTCACCAGGCTCGGCGTATAGCCGGCGAGCGCGTCCACCCTCGGCATGTGGATCGCGGCGGCCACGGCCACCCCGGCGACCGCTCCGGCGATCAGGGCCACGAGCAGGGGGAGCGTCCAGCGCAGGAGCCGGCGCGCGGGTCTCTGGGCGGTGCGGGGAGCGGGAGATTTGGCGTTGGGCATCGGGTCGTATCGCACGCCCTCATTATAGGCGCTCCTCTATGATAGAAAGGAGTTGGCTATGGCGGAACCCAATTTCCCCCCACCGTCTCCTTTCAACCCCGAGGGAGCCGCCCCCATCCGGCCCGCTTCCGCCGGAGGAGGCTGCGGCAAGCCATGGGTCATCGGCTGCCTCGCCCTCCTGGTCCTCGCGGGGATCGGCCTGATCGTCGGCGTCTGGTACGCCGGCAAGAACTACGACAAATTGATGCTCTGGTCCTTCGACCAGATCCGCGGCGGGGTCATGACCCGCCTGCCCGACGACCTGCCCGCCGTAGACCGCGACCGCCTGGAGACGGCCTTCACCGACGCCCGGAGCACCCTCGAAAAGCTGAAACAGGGCCCCGACGACGCCCAGCGCATCCAGCCCCACATGATGGAGCTGACCCGCAAGGCCCAGGGGGAAGGGAAGCTGACGGTCGAGGAGGTGCGGGAGATCACGGGGATTCTAGAGAAGATCGCGGGGGCCCCCTCCCCCTGACCCCCTCCCCCTGACCCCCTCCCTCCGGGCCCTCACCCCCCGGCCCCCTCTCCCGGTGACGGGAGAGGGGGTTAGGGGGTGAGGGCTCACGGTTTACAATCACGCCATGGCAGGCTTTCAGCTCGTCTCACGCTTCACGCCCCAGGGGGATCAGCCGGCCGCGATCGAGCAGCTCGCGAATGGAGTCCTCAACGGCGACAAGGAGCAGGTGCTCCTCGGGGTCACCGGCTCGGGAAAGACGTTCACGATCGCCAAGGTGATCGAGGAGGTCAACCGGCCGACCCTGGTCCTCTCCCACAACAAGACCCTGGCGGCGCAGCTCTTCCAGGAGTTCCGCAGCTTCTTTCCGCACAACGCGGTCGAGTATTTCGTCTCCTACTACGACTACTACCAGCCGGAGGCCTACGTCCCGGCCACGGACACGTACATCGAGAAGGAGACCAGCATCAACGAGGAGATCGACCGGCTCCGCCTGCGCGCCACCAAGTCGCTGTTCGAGCGGCGGGACGTGATCATCGTGGCCTCGGTCTCCTGCATCTACGGCCTCGGCTCCCCCGAAGCCTTCTTCGGCATGCTCCAGTTCTTCAACAAGGGGGACGTCGAGGGCATGGACCCCGTGCTCAAGCGCTTGGTGGACATGCAGTACCAGCGCACCCAGCTCGACCTCTACCATGGCAGCTTCCGGGTGCGCGGCGACGTGCTGGAGATCCTGCCCGCCTATGAGGAGGTGGGCATCCGGGTCGAGTACTTCGGCGACGAGGTCGAGCGCATCACCCGCTTCGACGTCCTGCGCGGCGACACCCTGCAGGAGATCGACCGCATCGCGGTCTATCCCAAGACCCACTACGTGACGCCCAAGGACCGGATGGAGAGGGCCATCTTCGGCATCCGGGAGGAGCTGGAGGTGCGCCTCGCCGAGCTGGAGGTCGAGGGCAAGTACCTGGAGCGCCAGCGCCTGGAGCAGCGCACCCGCTTCGACCTGGAGATGCTCAAGGAGATCGGCTACTGCCACGGCATCGAGAACTACTCGCGCCACCTCTCCGGCCGCGCCCCCGGAGAGCCGCCGCCGACCCTGTTCGACTACTTCCCCGACGACATGCTCCTGGTCGTGGACGAGAGCCACCAGACCATCCCGCAGGTGCGCGGCATGTACCACGGCGACCGCTCGCGCAAGAAGACCCTGGTCGAATTCGGCTTCCGCCTCCCCTCGGCGCTGGACAACCGGCCGCTCACTTTCGAGGAGTGGGACGCCCGTGTCGGCCAGCGGATCTACGTCTCCGCGACCCCGGCCTCCTGGGAGCTGGAGCGGGCCGGCGGCGTCATCGCCGAGCAGGTCATCCGCCCGACCGGCCTGCTCGATCCGGTCATCGAGATCCGTCCGGCCAAGGGGCAGGTGGACGACCTGGTGGGGGAGATCCGCAAGATCGTGGCGCGCAAGGAGCGGGTCCTGGTCACCACGCTGACCAAGCGGATGGCCGAGGAGCTGACGCAATACCTCCAGGAGCTGGGCATGAAGGTCCGCTACATGCACAGCGACGTCGAGACCCTGGAGCGGGTCGAGATCGTCACGGCCCTGCGCCGCGGCGACTTCGACATCCTGGTCGGCATCAACCTGCTGCGCGAGGGGCTGGACCTCCCCGAGGTGTCCCTGGTGGCCATCCTGGACGCCGACAAGGAGGGCTTCCTGCGCAGCGGCACCTCGCTGATCCAGACCTCCGGCCGCGCCGCCCGCAACCTCAACGGCCGGGTGATCTTCTACGCCGACGCCATGACCGACTCCATGAAGAGGGCGCTCGACGAAACCGAGCGCCGGCGCGCCCGCCAGAGGGAGTACAACGAGCTGATGGGGATCGAGCCCACGACGATCCTCAAGGACATCCACAACCCGCTTGTGCAGATGAGCAACCTCGACCTCTACGCCCCCGGCGCGACCCGCCTCTCCGACGAGACCGAAGCCGTCGACGCCCCGCTCTCCGAGCGCATCTCCAAGCTGGAAAAGGAGATGAGGGCCCACGCCAAGCGGCTGGAGTTCGAAGAGGCCGCAGCCCTCCGCGACAAGATCCGCGAGCTGCGGGAGCTGCAGATCTACGCGGGGTGACCTCACCCGTCCTCACCCCCTGGCCCTCTCCCATTGCACTCCCCCCAACCGGGAGGGGGAACGCATTTGAGAAGGGGGTCCGGGCATTCCCCGCCCGGGCCACTCCCTTCCCAGAGCCTGCCTGCGCCTCCCGCCATTGAATGTATGCTATATTTAAAAGACCAGAAACATGTCTCCGACAATTCGTCGGTGTAGTAAGGAGGTTCAGACATGAGTCGTACTCGTCTGCTTGGAATCACGGCTGCCGGACTGATGTGGGCGCTCGCTGCCTCACCTGCCGCAGCCCTCTGCTCTACCACGGCGCAGTCGCTGCAGTGTACGGAAGGCACGATCCCGCTGACCAACGTCAACAGCACCTGCAACCTGTACAGGGACCTGAAAGTGAAGGTCGTCTTTACGCAGGGCTCCGAGACGCGTAGCACCTACGCCTTCTGGGACGGCGGCAACGCCCTGAAGTACCGGATGATGTTCCCGAGCTCGGGGTCCTGGACGTTGAACACCTTCTGTGAGGGGGGCTGCGGCTGCGCCTCGGGCCATACCCTGACCAACCAGCCACTGAGCGTTGGCACCCCGCCCATGATCGTTTCGTCCATCATCTATCCGCACATCAACGACGGCCTCGACAACCCCAACCGTTTGCTGTCCGGGTCCTTCGGCGACAACACGCTCTTCTGGCTGGGCGACACCGCCTGGGCGGGTCCCCTGAAGTCGACCCGTGCCGCCTGGACCAACTACCTGAACAACCGCTTGAGCCGGGGCTTTTCGGTGATTCAGGTGGCGCTGCCCGTGGACTGGATGGACACGGCCGGCTCCCAGCCGCGGGACGCTCTTGACCCGGGCGTCGCCGGGGATGTCCGGCGAGTCCCCTTCGAGACCTTCCCGGCGGGTTGTTCCAGCACCAGTCCTCTCCCGAACCTCTGCTCCCGCTGGGTCCCGGCATTCTGGCAGGAATGGGAACGGCGCATCCAGGAGGCCAACGACGCGGGGTTCGTGGTCGTGGTCGTCGGTCTGATGGAAGGGGTGATCGAGAGGAAAGGCGGGACCTGGTGTGCCCCGACCCTGGTCGATTCCGAGATCTACGCCCGCAACATCGCCGCCCGTCTCGCCGGCAGTCCCGTGATCCTCTCGCCGGGCTTCGACCGGTACTCGGGGAGCAACCAGTGCGGGGAGCGCACGGAGACGGTCGGCCAGCGGATCCGCGCCATTGGAGACGTCATCGACCGCGCGGTTCCGCACGTCCTGGTGGCCAACCACTGGGCAGGCCGGACCCCGGGCAGCGAGATCCTCGGGCTCCAGGACGAGCCCTGGCTCGACTTCCAGCTCTTCCAGAGCGGCCAGGCCGGTTATGAGGCCACGGTTAGCGCCCAGTTGGAGACCCTCCTGCGCCGCGCGCGGGAGCTGCCTCTGTGCGTCTGGAACCGGCAGTGCCCCGGGCAGCCGACGCCCACGGCCACGACCATCATGCCGGGGGTCAACGGTGAGGCGATCTACGACGGCGGGACCCACGCGCAGCTCGGCTCCGCCAACTACAACGCATACAGCGTCCGGCGGACGGCCTATTTCTCTCTCCTTTCCGGGGCCGCGGGCTACACGTACGGCTCCGTGGGCCTCTTCGCATGGACCGACCCGGCGACCGGCATGGGCAGGGTGTCCAACACTCACATGCAGCACCTCGAGAATCTCTTCACCACCGGGAACGTCTACTGGTCCTCGTTGCAGCCTCATCCGGAGGTGATCGCGAACCAGACAAGCGGCTCCGAGACGGTGCGGATGGTGCTCGCCCACACGGCGGACAAGTCAAACCTGGTCGCCTACCTGCCCAACAACGCCGAGATTCAGATCAACTACGCGACCCTGGGAACGCTGTCCAAGAACGGGCGCTGGTACAACCCGCGCAACGGCACCTGGGCCGACTCCCGGTACGGGCAGGGGACGCTGGTTTCGGGGTCGACCTACAAGTTCTGCCGCCCCTGCGGCACCCCCTCCTGCCCGCTGAACGGGGCTCCCGCTCGGCCCGCCTGCCCGGCGGATCCCGATTGGGTGCTGGTGATCCCATAAGCGGAGAGGAGTGAGCCCCGCCGGATACGCGGCGGTCCGATCCTGTGACGATAGCTGGGCATTCCCGCCCAGGCTATTCTGTTCTGGCAGAGGGCTCGATTGCGCCCCGATCCGCCATGGGAAACCACGAACACCTCGCCGAACGCATCCGCCAGCTCCCTGACCGCCCGGGCATCTATGTGGATTGCATCCTTATCCTCTCGCGATCAGGGAATCGGTTCTGTCTTCCCGGTCAGCGGGTTGTCCCAGGAGATGCTGCTCCACTTCTGTAGCTTCTTGGGGAAGACCACGAGGATCTCATGATATGGAGCCCTCGCGGCCAGAGTGCGGAAACCCTCCAGGCCGGAAACCCCGTGCAGGGCGGCTCCGAGATCCTGAGTGGGGGCCAGCCCGGTCGGTGCCTTACCGTCGTGCCTGGGCCGCGCCACCGGTAGCCGAGCCAGTCGCCGGTGAGCTCCTGAGCTGTGATCTCCAAGGCGTTCTGGACAGAGATGTCGGTCAAGTCAGCGACAGCTTGAAGCGTGACACTCACGTTGAGAACTGTCCAAGTGCTATGGGGGCTGGGGACCAATCCCCCCGGCGGAGTCATGGGCGAGCCCAGCAGCGCCTGCACTTCCAATAGCGCAACCAGGTGGTTCTCCGCTAGATAGAGGATCTCGAACCCCGGAGAGCCCGGGCTTGCACCGTTGAAGCGGCTTGCGACCGTCTTCGTATGGCTTGTGGAGAGCGCAGTGGAGAGAAAATGAGTCTGCAGGGCCCGGTACCAGGTCCTGCTCTCCGGAGCCGTCTTGATGCCTTTAACAGAGGTTTGGAAGGACGGCCTCACGTCACCATGCCGTGCTTGACGGCTTGGACGAGGTCGTGGAGGATAGCGCGGCCCTTCTCCGACTCCAGGAGAGTCCGGGGCGGTTCACCACCAAACCGGTCGTTCGGCGTGTCAAGCCAGAGGTCCGGATCCTGGACGATGTCCGCGATCTCAATCAGCAGAGCATCCCGCTCTTCGGTCGACATGTGAGCTCGAGCCCGGTTCGCCATCCGGCATAGTCTACCAAAGAACGGGGATGGCAATGGCCCGGGAACGCCCTGGCGGGCTATGCTGTTCTCTCGGTTGGAGTTGATAGGCAAACGGATAACCGCAGCCGGCATCTTCATGACGATTTCGAACCACGAACACCTCGCCGAACGCATCCGCCAGCTCCCGGACCGCCCGGGCATCTACATCTTCAAGGATGAAGAGGGGAAGATCCTCTATGTCGGCAAGGCCACGTCGCTGCGCAAGCGCGCCTCGTCCTATCTCACGCGCGACCACGAGCCGCGCCTCCAGGCCATGGTCTCCGAGGCGGCGGACATCGACTTCGTGGTCACCGATTCGGCCTCCGAAGCGCTGCTCCTCGAGAACAACTGGATCAAGACCAAGAAGCCGCGCTACAACATCCTGCTGCGGGACGACAAGACCTATCCCTACCTCAAGCTGACGCTCAACGACGACTATCCGCGGATCGCCTTCACCCGCCGCATCCGCAACGACGGCGGCGAGTACTTCGGGCCGTTCCTGCCCGGCGGGCTGGCGCGCAAGGCGATCAAGCTGACCCAGAAGCTGTTCCAGATCCGGGTCTGCCGCATCGAGATCGACGGCGGCCTCGCCCGCCCCTGCCTCTACTACGACATGCACCGCTGCCTCGGCCCCTGCGTCGCCGCCCTCACCACCAAAGAGGCTTACGACGAGGCGGTCCAGCAGGCGCGGCTGTTCCTTTCCGGCCGCAACGAGCAGCTCGTGCGCCGCCTCAAGAAGGACATGTGGGAGGCGGCCGAGGCCATGGACTACGAGCGCGCCGCCCAGGTTCGCGACATCCTCACCGAGGTCGAGTCGATCAGCCAGCGGCGCAAGCTCTCCTCGGTCGAGGACGAGGACCTGGACGTCTACGGCGTCCACATCTCCGGCGGGCACGCGGCCGTGGCGGTGCTGATCATGCGCGGCGGCCAGGTGCTCGACCGGCGCGAGCTGTTCTGGGAAGGGGTGGGGGCGATCACGCCCGAGCTCCTGCTCTCCGAGGTGCTCCCCCAGATCTACGACCGCACCACCTTCATCCCCAAGGAGATCCACCTTCCGGTGCCGATCGAGGGGGAAGAGGCCCTGTGCGAGTGGCTCTCCGAGAAGAAGGACGAGAAGGTCTACATCCGGATGCCCTCGCGCGGACCCAAGGCCGAGCGGGTGGCCCTCGCCATGCACAACGCCGAGCTGGCCCACAAGCGCCGGTTCCGCGCCGGCGGCGAAGAGGCGCCGGGCGCCATCGCCCTGGAGAAGCACCTGGAGATGGTCGAGCCGCCGCGCCGCATCGAGGGGTTCGACATCTCCCATTTTCAGGGCGGCGAGACGGTCGCCTCCATGGTGGTCTGGGAAGAGGGCCGGATGCGCAAGGGCGAGTACCGCAGCTTCAACATCCGCGACCTCACCCAGCCCGACGACTTCGCCTCCATGCGCCAGGCGGTCGAGCGCCGCTACCGCCGCCGTCTGGAAGAGGTCGGAGCCATGCCCGACCTGATCCTGATCGACGGCGGGCGCGGCCAGCTCAACGCCGCCCTGGACGCCCTCGCCGAGCTGGGAGTGGAGGACACGCCGATCGTCGCCCTGGCCAAGCGCGAGGAGGAGATCTACATCCCGGAGCTCCCCGACCCGCTGAAGCTGCCCAGGGAGGACGCCGGCCTCCGCCTCCTGCAGCAGATCCGCGACGAATCCCACCGCTTCGCCGTCTCGCGCCACCGCGCCCGGCGCTCCGCGCGAACCCTGCACAGCCGCTTGGACGAGCTCTCCGGCGTCGGCCCTCGCCGCCGCAAGATCCTGATCCAGAAATTCGGCAGCGTCGCCGGAGTGCGGGAGGCCACCCTGGAAGAGCTCCAGGGGGTTCTCGGGCAGGTCATGGGGCGGAGCGTTTTCAACCAGCTCCACGCGGCCCCTCACCCCCCTGACCCCCCTCTCCCACCCGCTCCCGCCCTTCCGGGAGAGGGGGGAGTCGACCACTAAACTCTGTTTTTCTCCCCCTCTCCCGATTGGTGGGAGGGGGTGGGAGAGGGGGCCGGGGGGTGAGGGGCTCCTACGGCGTCACCGTCCCGTTCGCATCCACCTGAAACGCCAACCCCGGCTCGATGCCGCTGCCCGGAGTGTCCACGACGCGGGTGAGCCGCACGCCGTTGGCGAAGACGTTCTGCGTGGCGGCGCCGGTGGGGTTCTCGTCGCAGACGTTGGGATCGCTGACGCGGATGCGGTTCTCGGACCCCACGGGCACGTCGGTGAAAGTGATGTTCCAGCGGTCTCCGGCGGCGGTGAGGACGACCACGGGATAGCCGCGCCAGCTCGGGTGGATGTGCGTGCGGCCGATGCCGTTCACGCAATTCGGGAACCGCGCCGCGACCTGTGGATCGGTGGTCGTGGCCGCCACGTAGACGAACTGGACCGTCGTAGTCCGCGGCGCCGTGGGACCCCCGGAGCCGCCATCGCCGTCGCCTCCTCCGCATGCCGCGAGCAGGGGGATCAGCGGCAGGGCCAGAATCCGCAGCGACCTCTTCATAGCCGTCTCCTTTCTACTGCGATACGGCCTTCGTCCTTATTATCAGGTGCCGGACGGGTTCTCCGGCGCTCACCTTCCCGACCCAGCGGAACCGGTTTGAAGTCTTCCAGGATCGTCCATTCTCGCAGGGCAGCCGCTGCCCTCTGAGGGGCGGCGCCTGCCCTTGAAGGGCAGCCGCTGCCCTCCAGAGGGCGGGCTTCGCCCCTTAAGGGCAACCGCTGCCCGCCAGAGGGCAGTCTCCGCCCTTTCAGGGCAGCACCTGCCCTCCAGGGGGCAGTCTCCGCCCTTTGAGGGCAGCGACTGCCCTCTGAGGGGCGGCGTCTGCCCTTCAAGGGCAGCGCCTGCCCTGCGAACCGGAATCGCGGCAAGGGGTGAAAGGATGGAGGGGAGCCGTGATCTGTCCAGATCTGAGAGAATAGGAGCGTTCTCGTACGAACGGAAGGAGACTCGTGACAGGTCCCCAAGGAACCTCCACCGCCGCCGGCTCGTCCCAGTACGTCTTCTTCCTGAGCTACGCGAGAGCGGACGAGCATCCGCATCTTCAGCAGTTCTTCTCGGACCTCCGCGAACTGGTCCGGCTGCTGATGGGACCCGTCGCCGGCGAGGCGGTCGGGTTCAAGGACACCAGCGACATCGAGCCGGGGCAGCGCTGGCCCGCGAGGCTGGAGGAGGCACTCTCGACCTGCCGGGCCTTCGTGCCCGTCCTGACTCCCACCTACTTCACCCGCGAGGCCTGCGGCAAGGAGTGGGCCTTCTTTCGCAACCGCCTGGAGTCGGTCCCAGGCCAGATCCCGCCGCTCATCTTCCCGGTCCTCTGGGTCCCTCTACGCAAGCTCTATGAAGAGCTGCCTTACGACATCAGTGACATCCAGGTCACCCAGAAGGAGTTGGGGGACGTCTACGGCCGGGAAGGCCTCTACTACCTCCTCGACGTGGCAAACCTCAAGGAAAAGGAGTACCGGGAGTTCCTCCGCCGGTTCGCCGACAAGCTGATCGACGCCGTCGAGAAGCATCCGTTGCCGGCCATCGACTCGCTGCCTCACTTCCGTGAATTCGAGAGCGCGTTCCGCGGACGGAGCCTCCCCGGCCATCGGGAGGAGGACCTGCTCTCCAGGATCGAGACCGTCTGCCGCCTGCGGGAACCCAAGGCCCAGATCGAGAAGATCCACGGCGCCGGCCGCTCGGAGACCCACCTGAGAGTCTCCGTCCTCGAAGACGAGATCGTCCGCATGTATCCCGTCGGAGCTATCAACCGGGGCATCACCCGGGAAGCCTTCCACGAGTTTCTGGAGAGAGTGGACGCCCGCTATCGCGCCAGCGATCCCGGAGTCATCTCCCATCTGGTCTACGGCGGAGATCCCGCCCCTGAGGACCTGCTCAAGGAGGCCAGGTCCAAGCGCGTCCGTCTGCTGAGCTTCATCGAATACCAGGGCCTGATCGACTTCCGGGGCTACGTCGCGAAGCAGACCGCCAAGCTCGCGGCCGATCCGGTCTACCCGCCCAAGCTGTACGTCGACCAGCGGATGGTCCAGTTGGGGAGAGAAGGCGAATTCGACGACGTCTTGGCACGGATCCGAGAATGGCTGGATTCTCCGAACGGCCGCTTCATCCTGATCCTGGGCGAGTTCGGAACCGGCAAGACCTTTCTTCTCCATGAGCTGGCGCGGCGGATGGGGGAGGAGGCGACCGGGCTGGTGCCGATCCTTCTCCAGATGCGGTCACTGGAGAAGGGACGCACTCTCGACGAGTTGCTCGCCCAGCACTTCGTCCGGGAGGAAATGGAGGATTTCCAGATCCGTAAATTCCGCTACATGCTGGAGCAGGGCCGGATCGCCCTCCTGTTCGACGGCTTCGACGAGCTCGCGCTTCGGGTGACCTATCCCAGAGCGACCGAGCATTTCGACACTCTCCTTCAGGCAGCCACCGGAGCGGCCAAGGTCATTGTCACGAGCCGCCGCCAGCACTTCCTCTCGGAACAGCAGGTCGTCAACGCTCTTGGGGGGAGAGTCGAAACGATGGCCGGGAATCGGATTGTCCTGCTGAGACCCTTCAACCGCAATCAGATCCGCCGTTTCCTGGTGGGGCTGTGCGGGGATGAAGCGAAAGCCGACGCCCGGCTCGGGCTGATCGAACGGATCAAGGATCTGCTGGGCCTGTCCGAGAACCCGCGCATGCTCGGCTTCATCGCCGAGCTTCCCGAAGAACAGCTCCTAGCGGCAGAAGCGGGGGAGGGGGAAATCACCGCCGCGGCCCTGTACCGGCTGATCTTGGAGAAGTGGCTTCAGGGAGAGTCCGAGCGGGTCAATCTCAAGGGCGCTCCCCCGAATCTGCCGGTAGAGACGCGATGGAAGGCTGTGACAGCTCTAGCGCTCCGCTTATGGCAGCAGACAGAGCGGTATGTAAGGCTTGATGAGTTGACGGAAGATGCAGCGAGGATTTTGGAATCCATGACGCTGGGAGACATGGATCTGGCTACAGCCGCTTTTCAGGTAGCCTCAGGCACCCTTCTTGTGCGCGACGAGGAAGGTCGGTTTTCGTTCGTACACCAGTCGATCCTAGAATGGCTCGTAGCGCGAAAGGTCGCCGAGGAGCTGGAGCAGGACGAGTCTTCCGAGACTCTCATGATGCGGGAGATGTCTCCCCTGATGGCTGAGTTCTTGATCGGGCTTGTGGCGAGAGAGCAACTCACTGCCTGGTTTGTGAAAGCTCTGGACTCGGAAACCGGAAAGACGGAAAAAGACAACGCCATCATTTTGAGCCGCAGACTTCTCCGGCGAGGAATTGTTGTAGATCGGCCGGTTTTATTCCACATTGACCTTGCTCGGCAGGATCTCCAGGGGAAGGATCTTTCTGGACAGAACTTGAACGGTGCCGATCTGTCCGGTGCAGATCTGACCTCCGCAAACTTGGCAGGGGCCCGGCTTCGCAGCGCACGGCTCGTGAATGCCAACCTCCGCGGTGCCGATCTGTCCGGCGCCGATCTGTCTGGCGCCGATCTGTCGGGTGCGATTCTTTCGGCGGCACGGCTTATCAAAGCGAAGCTTGTGGGAACCGGTCTCAAAGGGGCTATCTTCCGGCGAACGAAGCTGATCGAAGTCGAAGGTCAAGAGGTTCTCGCAGGCTGTGATCTTTTCGGCGCCGCTTTGAAGGTCCCTGAGTCTCTCGCAGGCTTCGTCAACTCTTGGTACGTAGGATTTCCTCGACGGCCGGTGGCATGCTTCCCTGAAGGTGAGCTCCTTGCCAGCGCTGATGGTTTTGTGGTTCGGCTCTGGGAGCTTGGAACGGATCGCGAGGTGCGCCGCTTCCGGGGCCATAAGGGTAATGTCTTATGCGTGAGCTTAAGCCCCGATGGGAAACGCCTCGCCAGCGGATCAGAGGATCGAACAACACGCCTGTGGGATCTGGAGAGCGGTCTAGAGGTGCGCCGCTTTAGACGTGAGACTGAGGGCAGTGTCTCCTGCGTAAGCTTCAGTCCAGATGGACGAAATCTTGCCGGTGGCTCGGACGATGGGATAATCCGGCTGTGGAATCTTAAATCAGGTCATCAAACTGCTCGTCTGGAGGGTCACCGACGGAGGATCTTGAGCATCAGCTTCAGTCAGGATGGCAAGAGACTTGCGAGCGGCTCAGATGATGGGACGCTAGGAGTTTGGGATCTTAGAACCGGAAAATACCTGCTGTTTGGGCTGCGGATGAAGGGCAGAGTGCTAGCCGTAGGACTCAATCCGACTGGTGCAATCCTCGCCAGTGTAGCGGACGATGGGACCGCGCAGCTCTTGGACTTGGCTACGAAGACGCAGAGGGAATACCTGCTCAGCGGCGAAGGGGCTTTCTCGAACGCGACCTTCAATCCGGAAGGGATGCATCTGGCCACCGGAGAAGAGGGAGGTGGGATACGCCTGTGGGACCTAGAGACCGGGCGGGAGCTGCGACGACTGGAAGGTCACCGGTCGGATATCGCCAACGTGAGCTTCAGCTCGGATGGAAAGAACCTGGCCAGCGGGTCTGAAGGGGGATCAGTGCGTCTGTGGGATCTTTCGACAGGTCGGGAACTGCACCGACTTTACGGACACCATGGCAGTGTCTGGAACGCAGTCTTCGACCCCGGTGGCAAGAACATCGCCAGCAGTGCTCACGATCAGAACATTCGACTCTGGGATTTTGAGACAGGTCGCGAGCTGCGCCGCTTCAAGGGGCACAAAGATAGTGTCTGGAGTGTCAGCTTCAGCCCAGACGGAAAGAGCCTTGCCAGCGGATCTCGCGATGGAACGGTTCGGATCTGGGAGGTAAACACGAGTCGAGAGGTGACCCGGTTGGAGGATCTTCCCAGTATCTGGAGTGTGAGCTTCAGCCCCGATGGCAGAAGAATTGCCGCTGGTGGAGAAGACGGCACAATCTGGAGTTTCGACTTGCGGAAGAATGGCGCGCGCCGACTTCTTGGGAGTCACACATCCCGGGTATACAAAGTGGGCTTTGACCCGGGCGGAGAAATGCTCGCCAGTAGCTCGATGGATGGGACGGTCCGGCTTTGGGATCTGAGCCAAGGCGTGGAGCGATATCAGTGGACGTTCCCCAACGAAGTGCTGAGCTTGAGCTACAGCCCAGAAGGTCAAAAGGTGGCGATCGGCACAAGCGACGGAGACATCCACTTTTTGAAGGCGGATGCGAGGTTGAGGCACCTTCGCATCAAGAGTCATGATGCTGTCCTGAGCCTCAGCTTCAGCCCAGACGGCCGAAACCTCGCGAGCGGCTCCAACGATGGCGCAGTTCGTCTCTGGGATGTAGAGACCCGGCGCGACCTTCTCCGCCTCGAAGGTCATGAGGCGGGTGTTGAATCAGTGGCCTTCAGCCCGAACGGCCAGTATCTCGCCAGCGGTTCCTATGACAATACGATCCGTCTGTGGGAAGTCTCTACCGGTAGGTGTCTTGCGATCCTGGGCCACCTTTATGAAGGCTGGGTGGCCTTCGCTCCGGATGGCCGGTACAAGATCGGCGGCGTGCCCGCCGGCGGGTTCTGGCATGTGATCGGCCTCTGCCGTTTCGAGCCCGGCGAGCTGGACCCCTATGTGCCGGGGCTGCGGCTGCCGGATGACGCGTCGTTCCTCGACCTTCCGCCTTGGGACCGGACAGGTACCACCAACCCAGCCCCCGGAGGGGGCGGCAGCACGTAGCCCGGGCCGTGAGGCCCGGGTATCGAGGCCCCTAAACTTTTCCGGAGCCCCGGAGGGGCGGCACCTTCCCCTTCGTTGGTGAGAGGATGGGTGTCGCCCCGCCGGGGCTCCGGGGGAAAAAATGGAGCCTTCCCGGGGCTGACGCCCCGGGTTACGTGCTGCCGCCCGCTCCGCGGGCTTTCCGCTGTCGGGGCGCTGCCCAACCTCCTGTGCAAGTGCTACCATCCATCCATGCCATCCTCCAGCCGTCTGTCGGAGGAAGAGCTTCGCCTCTTTTCCGAGCGCATCGCCTCCAGCCTCAAGGAGCGCCCGTTGCCGGTGTCCGAGCAGGCGCACCGCGAGCGGGTGGCGGCGCTGGTGCGGGAGGTGGGGGATTCGACGTTCTATCAGCTTCTCGGGCTCGATCCGACGGCTTCCAACCAGGCGATCCACGACGCCTACGACCGGCTTGGGCGGATGGTCCACCGCGAGAACGCCAGGCGGCTCGGGCTGGTCGGCCGGGAGGGGGTGCTGGACCTGCTTTTCGAGAAGGTCACCGAGGCGTATCTCACGCTGAGCCATTCCGAGTGGCGCAAGCGGTACGACCGCGAGCAGGGGGCGAACCTCTGGAAGGGGCTCCACAGCAGTCCGCCGGTCTCGCAGGATGAGGAGGCGCAGCGGCTGTACGAGAGGGCCTGCGCCCTCGTCAAGGTGGATCAGCACTACACGGCCATCGAGCTGCTGCGCCAAGCGGTGCGCATCAAGCCGCGGCCCGAGTACCTGGCGATGCTCGGGCTCGCGCAGGCGAAGAATCCGCACTGGCTGCGCAAGGCGGAGAAGAACCTGACCCTGGCTCTGGAGACGGGGTCGAAGGACCCCACGCTGCCGGCGGCGCTGGAGGAGGTGCGGGCGCGGCTCGCGCGCATGGAGTCGGGGGAGCAGGCGGACCCGGACGACGAGGAAGCTTCTGTCCTCTGAAGCTGTTACAGTAAAGACGCTGGAGAGCTCCAGGTGGTCGCTTCGGACGGCTTTCGGGCCGGGCCGGAGAGGAAAGTCCGAGCTCCTACGGGCAGCATGCTCGCTAACGGCGAGGCGCGGCGACGCGACGGAAAGTGCAACAGAAAAGATACCGCCGGGTAACCGGTAAGGGTGAAATGGTGCGGTAAGAGCGCACCGCTTCGACGGCGACGTCGGAGGCATGGAAAACCCCATGCGGAGCAAGACCAAATAGGGGGACGGTACACGGATCGCCCGTTCCGTCTCCGGGCCTTCGGGTCCGGGGCCGTTCCCGGGTAGGTTGCTTGAGGCCGGCGGCAACGCCGGTCCCAGAGGAATGACCGCTAACCGGCGCTTCGGCGCCGGCGATACAGAACTCGGCTTACGGAGCTCTCCGGCGTCTTGATCCTCATTCCCTTCTTTCCCTCCTCTGTCATTCTGAGCGTAGCGAAGAATCCGGGCGGTGGGCCCTCACCCCCGTCCCCTCTCCCGTCACCGGGAGAGGGGCGCCCCCACCCTCCCTGTCTCATGGATTTTCCTGCGTTTTCCCCCTCTCCCGGTGACGGGAGAGGGGGCCAGGGGGTGAGGGCTCGAGGGGCGGTGGGAGTGCGGATGGGGGAGGGGGTTAGGGGGTGAGGGTCCGCCTCCCTCCCCCCGTGCGTCCCGGCGACCGGGTGGGCGTCGCGGCTCTCTCGGGACCCATTCAGCCGGAACGCCTGGAAGCGGGCGTGGCGGCTCTCCGCGGGCTCGGCTTTGAGCCGGTGCTCGCGGACAATCTCTCCTTCAGACACCGGTGTTTCGCGGGGAACGACGAGGAGCGCCTCGCCGCGTTCCACCGTCTGGCCGTCGATCCCGGTCTCAAGGCGATCCTCTTCGCCCGGGGCGGGCACGGTGTGCTGCGCATCCTCCCGCGGATCGACTGGGACCTGCTCGGCCGCCATCCGCGGGCTTACGTCGGCTATTCCGATCTGACTCCGTTCCTTCTGGAGGTCGTGCGCCGGCTGCGCCTGGTCGCCTTCCACGGGACCATGGTCGCCGCGGACCTGGCGCGCGGCCTCGATCCGGTGGAGGAGGGCTATCTCCTCGACGCGCTCGCCGGGCGGTATCCGATGTCCCTGCCGTTCCGCTCCTGGCTCCGGCCGCCGCGCGACGGGGTTTCCGTGGCGGGTCCATTGCTGGGCGGGTGCCTGAGCATGCTGGCGGCCACGCTGGGCACGCCGTATTTCCCGGATCTCGAAGGGGCGATCCTGTTCTGGGAGGACGTCAACGAGGAGGCGTACCGGATCGACCGAATGTTGACCCACTTTCGCCTGTCGGATAATCTCGCGAAGATCGAGGGCATGATTATCGGCCATCTGGAGGACAGCAGGAATCCCGAAGCCGACTGGCCGGATGTGGTGACCGACAGTGTTTCGGGGTTTCCGTGGCCTGTGGCCTGGGGGCTCGAAAGCGGGCACCTGCGGCCGAACTGGACTCTGCCTCTGGGCCTGCGGGCCCGGCTGGAGCCCGAGAGTCTGAGGTTGTGGCTCGGCGAAGAGTGAGCAGCGCATGAACAATCCCGTGTTCAAGACGACCGGCACCGGCACGACGGCGCGGAAGACCACCGGCTACATCGTCGAGTTCAAGGACGGCGACTTCATCTTCCACGAGGGGGACCTCGGCACGGAGATGTACATCATCCACGAGGGCAAGGTGGAGATCCTCAACCAGGTCAACGGCAAGGAGATGGTCCTCGCCGTCCTGGAGAGGGGGGATTTCTTCGGCGAGATGTCGGTCCTGGAGGATCTGCCGCGCGCGGCGTCCGCCCGCGCCCTCACGAACACCCGGCTCCTGCAGATCAACGGCTCGACGTTCGACCAGATGCTGCGTGACAACCCGGAGGTCGCGGTGCGCATGATGCGCAAGCTGTCGCGGCGCCTGCGCGAGACCGACGAGCTGCTGCGCGGTACCACCATGTACAGGAACGCCAGCACGCCGCTGTCGCGCGAGATGCCGACGCCGGTCCTGCAGGCGCCGGCCGAGGGTCCGGAGAGGCTGATCCACGCCTCGGGGATGGAGTTCCCACTCTCCACGGGGCCGGAGACCACGATCGGCCGCAAGGACCCGGTCACCGGCATCTATCCCGACGTCGACCTCTCGCCGCTCGACGCCCAGCGCTCGATCAGCCGCCGGCACGCCAAGATCTACCGCCGGGGGAACAAGTTCTTCGTGGGCGAGGAGATCGGCACGATGAACAGCACGTTCCTCAACGGCCAGCGTCTGGAGACCGGAGTCCCGGCCGAGGTCCGTCCGGGCGACGAGCTGCGCTTTGGCGTGGTGGTGCTGAAGCTCCAGATTCC